>CAIWTJ010000289.1 GCA_903915535.1 Enhydrobacter aerosaccus | reverse complement strand
GTCGTGAAGACATGGACATCGTGGCCCAGCACCCCCAGTTCTCGGCAGAGCGAGTGTACCGACCGGATGGGGCCCCCATATCGGACTGCGGGTAAATATGTCGGAACGACATGGAGAAGGCGCAAAAGCTTGTCCCACGCTTGAAGTTCGTCCAATTTCAATACCATAGGTATAGGACGAATGGCTTCGAAAGCATGAACAGCAATATCGCCGGCGAATTCCCCGAGGTGAAGGTCGTTCGCCACGACGTGCCTCACGGCCCGGGCGGTGCCCGTAGTTCGGGCATCGCCGCCAGTGATGGCGACGGGGTGCTGTTCCTCCACGATGACGATCTGATTCATGGCAATCACGTCAAGGAACTGTACGGCCCGCCGGCGAATGACGCCGACAAGTCGGATGTCGCGGCGATCCGCTCGCTCGATGAAGCTTAGGATTTACTTCCGCCCGACATTCGCTGTCTCGCTGCTGTTGGCCGTCACTCTTCTACTATGGGTGCCTGTGCTGACGCTCCGCCATGGTTGCTGGCTATTGCCCCCTGCCCTCTTTTACTCCGCCCTTTCACTCATTTCGGCATGGGCACTCCGCCGCATTTCGATTCTCGAGCGTCCCAGCATTTGGTCGACACCCAGGCGACTCCTAATCCTGGCCCCGCACGAAGACGACTGCGTAATCTCCGCTGGCGGGATTGCGCTTTGCAACCTCCGATTGGGCGGCACCATCCGTGTCGTCTTTCTTGCGCCGGACGAAACGCCTGAGCGGCGCGAGGTGCGGGCAGCAGAGGCCCGGGCTGCGTGGGCGCTTGCCGGGTGCGCACCGGAAACTGTTCAGCACAAGGCGCTTCTTCCTCCACTCAATAATCGTGCCCCGGAGACCTTGCGTGCCGCAGCCGTTCAACTGCGCGCAATCATTGACGAATTCAAGCCAACCGCTGTTGTAACGCCGATGTTCGAGGGCGGGCATATTCATCACGACATGCTTGCCGCTTTGCTCGGCACGATCACCACAACCGATGACCGCTTCGAGATCTACGAAGCGCCGGAATACAGCCCGTACGTATCGCTCAACTACACGCCCCATCGCATCATCGCGCTCTGCGCACGTTGGCTATTCGGCATGGTCTCCTACTATGGCCCGCCGGACGGCATCGACGCGCGACCCATTCAGAAGTTCGAGCTTGATGACAGCGACATCGTGACAAAGCGGCAGATGTTGAACTGCTTCACAAGCCAGAACGCACCTTCATTGAGCGCAACCCGCTGCTATCCCGACCGGCTGGTGCGCATGACGCTTGACCGCTCATGGGCGCGGCCGTTCAGTTTCGCTCCTTCCTATCTGCGACTTGCACTTGCCGCTCGTCGCGTGCTGCCCCGGCAACTGGCACGGGCCTTGTTTCCCGGACCGACCGGCACGATCGGGCGCGACGGCGGGCTCACCGACTGGCAGCGCGAGTGGTCGGGGGATTAAACAGGTAGAGCGTTGGTTTGCTGAGCTCAGCAGAAAGCGTCTCAATCGCGGCGTTCATACCTCAGTCAGGTAGCTCGGAGGCGATACCCGAGACTGCTGAAGTGATGCGCCAGCTAGTGCGTGCACTGCGCGGGGCGCTGTTTGCCGACATCCTTCTGCTGATCGCCGGGCTGCAGCCGCTGCCCAATCCTGCGCCGGCGAGTGAAATCGGGCCATCGCATGGGTCCAGATATCGAAAATTGACAGGTCCTGAACAAAACGCCCGGGCGGGCTGGGACCGGCTGGCGGACCTCGCCGATGAGCTGGGTCGGGCTCTCGTCGAAGCACACCACCGGCCGCTTGCGGTCGGGCATTTCGGCATAAAGGTCGAGCACATCCTCCATGCGGGCGACATAGTTTCCGTCGACCTTGGCGATGCACCACATGTCCTTGCGCCACGGCTTGAGGTCGTTCTCGGCCAGCCGCCGGCGCACCGTCTCGCGCGACAGGCCGGCATGCTCGGTCAGCTTAACCATCTCGCCGGCCAGCAATTCCAGGGTCCAGCGGGCCCGCCCCGCCGGCGGGGCCGAACAGGCGGTCGCCACCAGCAGGGCCTCTTCCCTGCCGCAAAGCTTGCGCTCGGCACCGGGCCGCGGCTCCTCGCTCAACGCCGCCTCCAGGTTACCGAGCACGAAGCGATGCTTGGTCCGGTACACCGTGGACCCGCTGACCGCGACACCGCTCACGATCGTCTCGTCGCTCGCCCCGGCGTCGGCCGCCAGCAGAATCTGCGCCCGCTTCAGCTTGCGCGACGCATGCTTGCCACCGGCCAGTAGGGCGACAAGCTGGTCGCGCTCGACTTGGCTCAGATCGACCCGATACCGTACATTCATTCTCGCCTCCTTCGTCGGAGGCCAGACGAATCGAGCGATGAGTCAAAAATCAGGCACTGCCCGCCGCCCGCGAGGCTTCACCGAAAAGCAAGGCCAGTATCTGGCCTTCATCTACGTCTATTCCCGCATGTTCCGGCAAGCCCCGGCCGAAGCCGATATGCAACGCCACTTCGCCGTCACACCACCTTCCGTCCATCAGATGGTTATTGGTCTCGAGCAAGCTGGCCTCATCCAGCGACAGCCAGGCGTGGCCCGCAGCATCGTGATCCTCGTCTCCCCACAAGAACTTCCAATCCTCGAGTGGCTCCAGATCAAACCGTCATAATCTCTGTGCAGAGGTACTAGCATTACAGTTGTCCTTTCTGAAGATTTCTGAATCAATGGGCAACCATGATTCGAAGATCGTGGACGCAGACAGCGTCGATTGAATAGACGCTTGCGTTATGGGCGGCGTCGCTTCGTGAGATCAAGCAACGGATACGTCCGTTGTTCGGGTGCCGGGTTGCGAGGAATGCAGGCTTGTTCCTGGAAGGCCTTTTCGGCGATGAGCAGCGCAAGACCGGCTGGATGCGCGCGGAGGCAGCTGGCGATCCGGGCCCTTGGCGGCAGCAAGCGATCCTGGGGCGCAGGGATTGGGATGCTGATGCTCTGCGCGATATCGTGCGCGACTATGTCATCGAGCATTTGGCGGATGACGATGCAGTCCTGGTGATCGACGAAACCGGCTTTCTCAAGCAGGGCAAGGCGTCGTGCGGGGTGGCGCGGCAATACACTGGTTCGGCGGGCAAGATCACGAACTGCCAGATCGGTGTCTTCGCCACCTACGTCTCGCGCCACGGTCATGGGTTTATCGATCGCGCACTATATCTTCCGAAGGAATGGACCGACGATCCAGATCGTCTGGAAGCCGCATACGTGCCCCCGATGCTGGCTTTGCGACCAAACCAAAGCTTGCGACGAGAATGATCGCACGTGCCATAGACGCGTCTGTCCCGTTCAAGTGGGTGGCTGGCGATACTGTTTACGGTGTTGGCGATATCGAGCAGCAACTACGTCGCGCAGGCAAAGGCTATGTACTCGGGGTCAGCAGCGCTCATGCCTTTGGGTCCTGGGGCAAGCGCCGATTAGTCGGCGGCACGGCTGGCGATATCGCCCAGACACTGCGCTCGTCCGACTGGAAACGCCTGTCAGCAGGAGCCGGGACCAAAGGACCGCGGCTGCACGAATGGTGTTATCTCGAATTGGCCGATCTCAATGCCGGGGAGTTCGACAGCGCCATTGACGGTTTGTGGACACGCGGTCTGCTGATCCGCCGTCACATCGCCGATTATGACCTCGCCTTCTTCACCACCTGGTGCCCGGCAGGAACATCCATCGAAACGCTGGTCGCGGTCGAAGGCCATCGCTGGGCGATCGAGGATAGTTTTGAGACCGCGAAGAACGAGTTCGGCCTCGATCACAACGAGAGCCGATCCTGGCATGGCTGGCATCGCCACGTATCTATGGTGATGCTCGCCTTCGCCATGATGGCGGTGATCCGTCATCGAGCTAATCCGCCGCCGCCAAGAAAAACCAAACGCCGAGCCAAGGCAAAAACAAAGGCATCGCTACGCCGTCTTTGATCCGCTGGTCAATTCAAGAGATCCGCCGTGTCGCTGTCAGACTCGCTCGAAAACGAATCCAGCCCGCACACATCATCGCATGGTCACTCTGGCGCAGAGCTCACCAAGCAATCGCTCAGCGCGCGCATTTCAAAGCAAAACGGCAACTGTAATGCTAGTTACCGCTCACGTCCGGTCAGTTAGCCGCGAAAAGAGCAGGTCCTGCAAGCGAGGCGACAGCGATTCGATCCGCGTGAGCGGTGTCGGCCGGCGCCATTTCAGGTACCAGTCGAACTCGTAGGAGTTGGCAATCTCGTAAGCGGCAAAGCCGTGCTCAAGCAACTTGGCAAAGATGTCATTCCAGCTCGGATCGTCGTGCGGATTGGCCTCGACGACGATTTCCATATCGGCGGGAAAAAGCGACAGTTCGGACACAAGCTGGCGAAGGATCGGAGGCTCTGCGCCCTCGACGTCGAGCTTGATCAGCCGCACTCGTGCGATCTCTTGCGGGGTCAGGACGGACACCAGCGGCAACGCGTCGACTGATCCCAGAGCTTGGCCGCCGCGCGAGGCCAGCGTCGTTATGGCGCCGATGTTGCCCTCGTACGGCTCGAAGAGCTCGAGGCGCCCCGGCCGATCGGCGACCGCCACATTGACCGCGCGCACGTTGCTCCGATCGTTGAGGGCGAGATTGCGTTGAAGCAATCCGAATGTCCTCGCCGACGCCTCGATCGCGACCACCCCGCCCGTCGGCCCGACGCAGTGTGCCGCAAGCAGGCTGTCGTAGCCGATGTTGGCGCCGATATCGACGAACACATCGCCGGGTTTCAGCGAGCGTTCAATGACGCGCGATATGTCGGGTTCCCAGACGCCGAAATAGAAAATCGTGCGCTGAATGAGGTCCCGCAGGTTGCACTCGAAGCGGGCGCCAAAATAGCTCCGGCCGACATAGGCCGGGTGAATTGTGCGAAGCAGCTTGCTGTAGGCCCGAAAGGCAAGATGCGCCGGCGCAAGCGGCAACCGCCGGATCAGCGCCATCACGCCTCGGTGCAGGGCCCACAACGCGTTCATGCGCGTGCCGGGATCGCGGATTTCGGCGGACCGACAGCCGTCAGGCAGGCGAGGCCGAGAAGGATGACGATGAGCACGGGGGCGATCGGCAGATGATGCTGGTTGAGCTTGACGATCAAGCTGGGGCAGAGCCAGAGCCCGGCATAAAACAGCGGTTCGCCCGGCAGAAAGCCCTCGGCAGCGCGACGCCGGAACAACATCGCTGCCGCGGGCATCGCAAACAGCATGTCGTAGACGATGTTGTAGGGCGATATCAGCAGTGTCGCGGCCGCGAAGGCGGCAACATGGGCGTCCGTCCAGGGCCGGCGTCGCGCCACCACCGACGCGCCGACGACCGCGCCCGCGGCAAACACGACGTGGATCGCCTGGGCGGGCAGCGGCGGCACGCCGATCAGCCGCGCGGCGGCGAGGAAAGTCGTCATATAATCGCCCACCACGACGAACATCATCGTGACCATGCGCTCGGAAGCAGCCTCGCGGACGAAGTCGAGATAGGCGCTCCAGATGGCCGGGCCGAACACCAAACTACTCACCACGATCAGCAGAGCAGCCGTCGCCATCGTCGATGCCAGGGCGCGCCATTCGCGGCCGACGAGAAGAACGACCGGCACGAGCACCCAGAGCTGAGGTTTGCAGGAGATCAGCCCGAGCAGGACGCCGCCCAGAATCGGCCGGCGATCGATAACGAAGCGGAGTCCGCCATAGAACAGTGCGACATTGAGGAACGTGTTCTGCCCCGACATCATCGTCCACAAAGCGGCCGGCGACGTGAGCGCGGCAAGCCAGGCGACCCAGTCCCGGCGCGCATTGAGGGCGGCGGCCAGGGCGGCCGTCAGCCCCATGAAGAGGCCATAGGACGTCGCGACAGGCACGAGCGCCAGCGGCAGCGTAAGTATCAGCCACTGCGGCGGATAGAGATATGGGCGGAACCCGACATGTTCGAGCAGGCGATCGCCGAACACCGCGTTGAACAACCTCGTGAACGACTCGAAGCCGTAGACCGTCGCGGCGTGGCCTTCCAGCACGGCGCGCGAGCCGGCATGGAAAACGAGAAAATCCGGAAACAGGGTCCAGCGCACGAGACCGGGGGTAGGCCCGCCCGAAAGAAAGAGCGTGATCGTGAGCACATCGCAGATGCCCACGACGGCGCAAAAGGCGACAGCCAGTTTGAGAAGGGTGGGCGGTGGAAGTCTGGCCGGATCGAAGGGAATGGTGCGCCAGTTCACGTTGCTCTCACGTGCGGCGCTCCGGCAAAAGCCTGGCGAGCCACGCGCCCTCCGGCATGTCTTTCAGGCCGAGCGCGAGCGCCAGCGAGAGAATCGTCCATGAAGGCATATAGATGCGCAGCTCGAACCAGATGCCGAACACCATGGTGATCGCCAGGCACACCATCGCGGCGAGGAACAGGCCCTTCTGATCGTTCGTCCAGGGCCGCGGCAGGGCGCGCAAGGCGAGATAGAAAGCCAGCACCGTCGCCATCAGCATCGGTATGCCGCCGTTCATGGTCAGGGCAAAGCGCCAGAAGCTGATCGTGTATATCGCACCGATGAACTGGCGCATCTTCATGTCCGGCGCCAGTCCGTAGCGGATGGCCGCGACGGTCGCGCTGCTGGCCAGGAAGACGATGACGGCCGGCAGGAAGCGCTGCCAATTTCGCGGATAGAAGCCGTAGCGCAGGCCTGCCACCGACCCCCAGATCACGGCGGCGAACATACCCGATTCGCGGTTAGCGGAGCCGATGATGACGCAGAGCAGCAGCAGGGGGAGCCATTCGGCGAGCGCGAGCGCCACGAACAGCGACATGAACATGATGTCGAAGAAGTCACTGGTCAGCTCGTCGACCGACGTCATGCCCGTCCACAAATGGGCATAGGTGATCAGTGCGACGACGCCGACGGCCCCGAGACGACGGCCGCTCAACCTGAAGGCAACGCCGTACAGGACCATGAAGGCGATCGCCGCCTGGATTATCCGCATCAGGTGCCAGACGGCCTTGTTGGGAAGGCTGGCCGGCAGCAAATCGCGCATGAAGGTGAGCATCAACGGACCGAGAACGCGGTTCTGGAACTCCGGGATGATCGCCTGGCCCCGCAGCACCGCCATGTCGGCTTCGTACATGATCATCAGGTGCGCCTCGCGCATCCTGTATGAGACCTGCGCGGCCAACAGGGCCAGCGACAAAACGAGCAGCACGGGGATGACGTGCGTGCGTATCACTTCCGCTGGCTGTCTCACAGTGATCGAAGTCTAACCGCTATCGATCTCCGGAGAAACACGCAATGTGACCGCAGCTTCCTTGCGCGACACCGGCGGTCGTCACCAGACTCAAGCGCCTGCGGCCGCGCACCTAGTGCGTCGCACGCTCACCATCTGGACCCGCCGCTGGATACCACGGTCCAGAGAGCCAGGATTTTCCGAATCGGGCGCCGAGAGTTGGCGCTTGTTGGACTCCGATATGCCTCAGGTCCGAGGCGACATCTTGCGGGCCGCATGAACGATCGAGCGCAGAGGTTTAATCGAACGCAGGACCGAGCGCACCGACGCGGGCCGAGGGAGCTTCACGAAATAGAATTTGCCATCGCTCGCATCCCAAATCTAGGCAAAACCAGTGCACCGTTATCATAGTCTAAAAAAGACTATTAAAAACAACATTTTATCAGCTTACGCGGAAGTTCTTGAACTGCCAAGGGTCCTTTCTTTTTGCTTGTTTTTCAACGTTTTAGAGCGCACAAAATCGCAAGCAAGACAGACCTGTGCAAAACCTGCACACGCATCAAAAGCACTGGAAAACCTAGGCAAAACCTAGACACCGTTCGTCAGTCTCAGCCTAGACTTCCTATCGCAATCAAACGGTGATCTGTAGGCGCTCGCTAGATGGATGATCCAATCCGCAAGCACGATGGCCAGGTGCTGCTGTATCGTCGCAACGGGCCCTATCAAGCACGCATCCATCTGGGCAAAGGCCAGTACATCCATCGCAGCTTGAAGACGGCAAAAAGAGCAGAAGCCGAGCGAACCGCCCAGACCGTGGATCGAGAAGGCCCGGCCCAACCGCTGTTGGTCCACCGAGGCGTTCAGGATCGCGAAGTCAGCCGGATGGAAGACGCTGTTGCCCGCTCCGCCCAGCACCGCAATGGCCGCGAATGCCGCGAAGGAGTGCGTAACCGAGACAAAGCCGAGCGCCACGCCGAGAGCCGCCAGCAGCGCCCGCCAAGCCAAAATCGAAGTGAGCGTACCGGATGATGAGCCCGATCAGTTTGACCCCTCTGCTGAAAAAGCTACTGGCGTACACGCCCTACCGCATCTCAAGAAGTGCCCCGAACCGTTTCGAAGGGATTGAAGCGTTCCTTGGGCAGATTGCGCGCCGGGACTATCGGCCGCGAGTGATCATCGATGGTGGCGCCCACCTTGGCTGGTTTGCAAAGAAGGCGCGGACCGCCTTTCCAGCAGCGGATATCCACTTAGTCGACCCTCAACCTGCCTGTGCGGCTACCCTCAGAGCCACGGCAACGCTGCCGGGATTCCATTTTCATCCGATCGCCCTCACGTCCGAGCGGAAGACGGTTCGAATGATTTGTGATGAGGTGCCGAATACCGGAGCGCACGTTGCTTGGTCCGGCAACCAGCATCAGGCCAATGTCGATGTTCAGGGGGACACGCTCGATGCGCTCTTTGGCAAGAGCATCGATGCCGAGAGCCGGGCCTTCGTGAAGCTTGACCTGCAAGGGCACGAGCTGCTGGCGCTGCGGGGCGGCCGCCAAATTCTCCGACATGTCGAATTGGTCCTGACAGAGTTCTCCTTCTTCCGCCAATTGGAAGAAGCGTCGGCGGCAGACCTGTTGCTGTTTCTCGACGAAGCAGAGTTCGATCTATTCGATATCGTGGGCGTGGCCGGTCGTGTCCGCGACGACCGCGCTCGCTCCGGTGACCTCGTCTTCGCGCGTCGGCAAAGTCCGCTTTGGGCAGACCGAACCTGGGGATAGCGCGCCCCAACTAGCCGGAGTGCTGGGTGTGGGAAGTACACAATCGCCAAGAGAAAGGATTAAACGACAGACCATCCAATCCAGACGCTTGAGTTCCACGGTTCCAGTGTCACCTCCGATGCAGGCTTGCTCGCCTATCGCGAACTCGATGACGCGCTCGGCCTGATGGCCATCGCTGGCCGACATCTGGTTGACGGCCGCACGGGCCGGAACGGGCAGCATGATCTGGTAGGTATGCTGCGCCAGTCGGTGTTTGGTCGGCTTGCGGGATACGAAGACGACAACGACGCCGACCGGCTGGGGCGTGATCCTGCGATGCGCAGGATTGTCGGCGGCAACGCTGTCGAGCGCAACGCGGCCTCGACCAGCCAGATGGGGCGGTTCGAGACCGAGTGGCTGGCGAGCGACGAGAACCTTGCCGCGCTCACCGGTCTCTCCGGGCAGTGGATCGATTGCGCTCATGGCCATCGCCCGTTGCGGTCCATCGTGCTCGATATGGATTCGAGTGTCAGTCCGACGCATGGCGATCAGGAAGGTACCGCCTACAACGGCCACTTCGCCTGCACCTGCTACCATCCACTGTTCGTGTTCAACCAGTTCGGCGATCTGGAGCGTTCTGCGCTGCGCCCGGGCAACGTCCATTCGGCGGACGGCTGGAAGGACGTGCTCGCACCGGCCGTGGCCCGCTATCGGGAGCGAGACCTTCGCCGCTACTTCCGCGCCGATGCCGCCTTTGCCAACCCCGAGGTCTACGAGTTCCTGGAGGCCGAAGGCTACAAGTACACGATCCGGCTGCCGGCGAGCCGCGACGGCCAATTCGATACCGTGACCGGCAACTGGTTCGACTTCTCCGCCGAGGGCGAGCAGCGAATCCGGCCGACATTCCCGTACACGGATGGGCTGGCCAATGCGGTCGAGGGTGGCTGGTCAACCGGCTCGACGATCCTCAAGCGCAGCCTGCGCCCGCGCGTCTCCGAGACGCGCATGCCCTGGGAAATGGCCGAGTGCTATCTGAAGGCACTGAGCGACGAGCGCACCCAGGCGGCCTATGTCGACCACGACATCGTGCGCATGCGCCAGGACAGCCCCGGACGGCTCACCCACCTGCACGATCATTTCGAACCGCTGAAGGCTTGCCGCTTCTGGATGGAAATGAAGGCGGCGGTGCCGCTGAACGAGGACCGTCGCTCGGCCTTCGATCGCATGATCTTCCGCTTCCTGTTCACGCTCTATCACGAAGGCCGCCACGAGAACCTCCACGAGGTCTTCGCTTCGCTCGATCGCGACCGGCTTGGACACTACGCCTGGTCGGGCCAGTTCTCGCCACCCTGGGTTCGCCGCGACCTTCGGCGTGCGGCCCGGTCTGGCGCTGCAACGCGCGCTGCACGCGCTGACGGCAAAGCTCAGGCCCTGACGAGCGCAGATTTCGCAGGCGGCCTGGCCGTGAGCCAGGCGAGTCCCAGAAAGAGGACGATCAGGACTGCCGACAGCGGCAGATGATGCTGATTGAACCGCATGCCGATGTTGGGCGCGAGCCAGAGAGCTGCATAGAAGAACGGCTCGCCGGGGAGGAAGCCACTCCGCGCGCGCTGCCGGAACAGCGCCACCGCCGCCGGCATGACGAGCAGCATGTCGTAGTTGATGAGATAGGGGGAGATCAGAAGCGATGCGGCGGCGATGACGGCGATCTGCACGTCGTTCCAGGGAGCGCGGCGGCAGGCATGTACGACGGCGGCGACAGCGGCGACGGCCACGATCCCATGAAGGATTTGTGCTGGCACCGTCGGCAGCCCCGCAATGCGGGCGCCGGCAAGGACCGTCGTCATGTAGTCGCCGACGACGCCGAACATCGTCTCGGTGAAGTGCGGGCTCGAGGCAAATCGCGCCAGCTCGAAGAAGGCGCGCCACACATCGACGCCGAAGATCAGGAAACTGAAGAGCGCAAGCAGTGCGGCCGTCGCCAGGGTCGAGGCGAGTGCCCGCCACTGCCGCGCCACCAGCAGAGCAACCGGCACCATCGCCCACAATTGCGGCTTGTACGACAGCGCGCCGAGGGCGACGCCGGCCCCGATCGGATGGCGCTCCACCAGCCGCAAGCCGCCATAGAACAGGCCCACGCTCAAAAAGCTGTTCTGCCCCGACACCATCGTCCAGAACGCGCCGGGCGACGTCATCACCGCGAGCCAGCCCCATTTGTCGCGCAACCCCGCCAGCGCCGTCGCCAGTGCCGCCGTCCCGCCCATGAACAGCCCGTAGGCCACACCGACGGGAACCAGCGCCAGCGGCAGGGTCAGCAGCACCCATTGCGGCGGATAGAGATAGGGGCGGAAGCCGACATAGCTCGGAAAGCGATCGGCGTAGATCGCGTTCTCGAATCGATGGAAGGCGTCCAAATCGTAGATCGTCACCAGATGGCCTTCGAGGAAGGCACGCGAGGCGGCATTGAAGACGAGAAAGTCGGGAAAGAGCACCCATTTCGGCGGCCCGAGGTCGGGACCGCCCGCCAGCATCGACGTGATGGCGGCAACGTCATAGAGCCCCACGATCGCACAGAACGCCGCCGCCAGCTTGAGCAGCGTGGCCAGGGGAAGCCTGGCGGGATCGAAGGGAATGTTTTTCCAGTTCAAAGGATTCTCACGAGGACGGCTCACAAGCTGGCAACCTCAGGTTCTCACGCCGGTAACGATCATGATAGAGGCTAACTGGACCTACCCCGTTTCCGTGGACAGTTGAGGTCTTGGGATCAGGCTATACTGTCTGACGTCATCGTGTCCTTCCTTTTCTGTTCTTCCTGCCCCCTGCTGGTGGCATCCTTTTGTTCGGCCCCTGCGGAGCCCATCCTT
>CAIWTJ010000288.1 GCA_903915535.1 Enhydrobacter aerosaccus | reverse complement strand
GACCGCGTGGAATAGAGGGCGTGCGCTCGTGCGATTTTTCTCTGGTCCGGTATTTGCAACACCGCGCCCACAATGACCGTCGATGCAGTCTACCTCCTTCAGCTCACGCTGAACGGCCTCGCGCTCGGGCTTCTCTATGCGCTGATCGCCGTCGGCCTGTCGCTGATCTTCGGTGTCATGGAGATCATCAACTTCGCGCACGGCGAGTTTCTGATGGTCGGCGCCTTCGCCATGTGCTTCGCGCTGCCGGTGATGGGCCTGTTGTACTGGCCGGCGCTCTTCGCCTCGATCCTCGCCACGATGCTGCTGGGCTTCGCGGTCTATGAGGTCCTGCTCGCGCGCCTGAAGCCGGACGAGTTCGAGCGCTCCATCCTGGTCACGCTCGGCCTCTCGATCATCATCATCCATGTGATGCAGTACCTGTTCACCGCGACGCCGCGCATTGTCGACACGCAGTACGGCTTCGAGGGCGTCGAGATCGGCTCGATCCGCATCACCTTCACGCGCGTGATCGGCGCGGGGGCGGCGATCGTGGCCTTCGCGGGCCTCTATCTCGTGCTGCGCCACACCCAGTTCGGCCGCGCCATGCGCGCCATCGCGCAGAACCGCGATGCCGCCCTCATGGTCGGCATCCGCCCGCGCATCGTGGCGCGCAACGCCGTGGTGCTCGCGGCCGGACTCTGTGGTCTCGCGGGTGCCGCCGTGGCGCCGATCCAGAACGTCGCGCCCTACATGGGCCAATTCATGATCTTCAAGGCCTTCGCGCTGGTGATCATCGGCGGCCTCGGCAACGTGCCGGGCGCCATCGTGGCCGCCATCGGCCTCGGCCTGATCGAGAGCTGGATCGGCGGCTTCTTCGAGATCGTCTGGCAGGAAGCGGCCGTGTTCGTGATCATGATCGCGGTCCTGATGCTGCGGCCCGACGGCCTGTTCAAGCGCGGGGGGATGCGGGTCGGATGAAGCGCGCCCTGCCCCTCGCACTTCTGTGCGCGCTCGCCCTGGGCGCCCTGCCGTTGGTCACCTCGTCCAACTACTTCGTGGGCATCGGCGTCTCGGCGCTGATCTTCACCGTGGCCGCCGCGGCGCTCAACCTCGTCTACGGCTTCACCGGCCTGCTCTCGTTCGCGCAGCTCGGCTTCTGGGGCATCGGCGGCTATACGACGGCGCTCACCGTCGTCACCTTCGGCGGCAATTTCTGGATGGGCCTGGTCTACGCCGCCGTGCTGAACGGCGTCGTGGCGCTGGTCGTGGGCTTCCCCATCCTGCGCACCAACCGCCATGCCTTCGTGATCTCGACCCTCACCTTCGCTCTCCTGGTGGCGCTGGTCGCCCGCGACTGGGTCGAGCTGACGCGCGGGCCGCTCGGCATACCCAACCTGCCGCCGCCGCGCGCTTTCGGCGTGGTCTTCGACAGCACGCACAAGTTCTACTGGATCGCCTGGGCCTTCTCGGTCGCGATGATCGCCTTCCTCTATGCGCTCTGCAGCTCGCGCATCGGCCGCACCCTGGTTGCGATCAAGCAGAACGAGCCGCTGGTGCGCGCGCAGGGCATCTCGCCGATGCCGTACAAGCTCGCAGCCTTCGCCATCGGCGCGGCGATCACCGGCGCAGCGGGCGGCGTCTTCACCTTCTACCTGCGCATCATCGACACCTCGTTCCTCGACTTCTATTACATGCAGACGTTCCTGATCATCGTGATCATCGGCGGCGCCGGCAGCTTCTGGGGCGTGATCGCCTCGGGCATCGCCCTGTCGGCTTTGCCCGAAGCGCTGCGCTTCTCGGCCGACTTCCGCATGATCATCTACGGCGTGATCCTGGTTGCGGCCATGTACCTGATGCCGTCGGGCGTTGCGGGCTGGCTGCGCGAGCGCCAGATCGCCCGGGTCCGGAAGGCGCTGCAATGAGCACCGTCCTGCAGGTGAGCGATCTTCGGAAGGCCTATTCCGGCGTGCACGCGCTCGACGGCGTGTCGTTCACTGTCGACGCCGGCTCGATTACCGGCCTGATCGGCCCGAACGGCTCGGGCAAGAGCACGACCATCGACTGCATCTCGGGCTTCCAGAAACTCGACAGCGGCAAGGTCGTGCTGGCCGGCAACGACATCACCGGCAGGATCTCCCACCTGATCGCGCGCGCCGGCATGATGCGCACCTTCCAGACGGTGCGGGTCTACGAGAAGCTGTCGCTGCGCGACAATCTCGCCATCGCCGCGCAGCAGTTCGATGCGGCCACCTGGATGGACGAATTCTTCCGCACCAAGCGCTATCGCGTCGCCGTCGAGGCCTCCGAAAAGCGGGCGCGCCAGCTCGTCGACCTGATCGGCCTGCAAAAATACTACGACATCGAGACCGGCATTCTCTCCTACGGCCAGAAGAAGCTGGTGGCGCTGGCCGCCGCGCTGATGCCGCACCCGAAGATCGTCGTGCTCGACGAGCCGGTGGCCGGCGTCAACCCGACCCGCATTCGCGAGATCGAGGTCGCGTTGCAGCAGCTCAACCAGGCCGGCGAGACGTTCCTGATCGTCGAACACAATGTCGAGTTCATCACCACGCTCTGCCACAAGGTGATCGTGCTCGACCAGGGGCTGAAACTGGCCGAGGGCACCGCCGCCGAGATCCACGCCGACAGCCGCGTCCTCGAAGCCTATCTCGGCACGACTCCCGAGATCGCCGAGGAAGAGATGAGAGCGTCGGCATGACTTCGCCCGCCCTCGAACTCGTCTCCGTCACCGCGGGTTATGGCGACAATCCGATCGTGCGCGATTTTTCTGCGCGCCTGGCACCGGGCAGCATCACGACGCTGATCGGCGGCAACGGCGCCGGCAAATCCACGCTGCTGCGCGCGATCTACGGCACCAACCGCATGTTCGACGGCCAGATCGTCTTCAAGAGCGAGACCATCGAGCGCCTGCCGCCGTGGGAACGGCTGAAGCGCGGCATCGGCTTCGTGCCGCAGGGCCGTTGCAACTTCCCGGCGATGTCGGTCACCGAGAACCTCAAGATGGGTTGCTACACCCTGCCCGCCGCCAGGCATGCCGCGGCGATCGAGCGGGTGATGACGTCGTTCCCGATGCTGCGCGCCAAGGCGCGGATCGATGCCGGCAATCTCTCGGGCGGCGAACAGCAGGTCCTCGAAATGGCGATGGTGTTGCTGGTCGAGCCGAACCTGCTGCTGCTCGACGAGCCCTCGCTCGGCCTGTCGCCCAAGATGCAGGGCGACGTGTTCGCGACGGTCCAGCGCATCGCAGCACTGGGCGTCACCGTCCTGGTCGTGGAGCAGAACGTGCGCGGTGCGCTCCTGATCTCCGATCGCGCGCTCGTCATGGAGCAGGGGCGACTTTTCATGGAAGGCCCGGCGAAGGAGGTGCGCACCGATCCGCGCATCCGTCAGGCCTATCTCGGCGGCAACATCAAGCAAACGGCGGCATGACAATGGAAAAAGCCAAGGAAACAGCACGACTGGCGGTCGACATCGGGGGCACGTTCACCGACCTCTGCCTCGACTGGAACGGCAAGCGCACCAGCGCCAAGGTACTCACCACGCCGCGCGCGCCGGAAGAAGGCGTCATGACCGGCGTCGCCGACATCCTGAAGCTCTCGGGCGTAAAGCCATCCGATCTCGGCATCATCATCCACGGCACGACGCTCGCCACAAACGCCATCATCGAGCGCAAGGGCGCCAAGACCGCGCTGGTCGTCACGGAAGGCTTCCGCGATTCGATCGAGATGGCGTTCGAGCATCGCTTCGAGCAGTACGACATCTTCATGATGAAGCCGCCGCCCCTGGTCGCGCGGGAGTTGCGCTTCGGCATTCCCGAGCGGCTCGACGGCCGCGGCAACGTACTCATGGAACTCGACGAGGCGGCCGTGCGGGCGCTTGCGCCCAAGCTCAAGGCCGCCGGCATCGAGGCGATCGCCATCGGCTTCATGCACGCCTATCTCGACGGCAAGCACGAGCGGCGCACGCGCGACATCCTCAAGGAAACCATGCCGGACGTGTCCTTCTCGCTCTCGAGCGAGGTCTCGCCCGAGATCCGCGAATACGAGCGCTGGTCGACCGCGGCTGCCAACGCCTACGTGCAGCCGGTGATGGACCGCTATCTCGGCCGTCTCGACGCGGCGCTGAAGAAGCAGGGCTTTGCCTGCCCGCTGTTCATGATCACCTCGGGCGGCGGCCTCACCGGCCTCGACACCGCGCGCAAGTTCCCGATCCGCCTTGTCGAATCCGGCCCTGCCGGCGGCGCGATCCTGGCCGCGGCGCTCGCGCGCCAGTGCGGCCTCGACAAGGTGCTGTCCTTCGACATGGGCGGCACGACGGCCAAGATCTGCCTGATCGACGATGGCGAGCCGCAGCATTCGCGCACCTTCGAGGTCGCGCGCCAGTACCGCTTCATGAAGGGCAGCGGCCTGCCTTTGCGCATTCCCGTCATCGAGATGGTCGAGATCGGCGCAGGCGGCGGCTCGATCGCCCACGTCGATTCGCTCAGCCGCGTCAACGTCGGCCCCGAGAGCGCGGGCGCCGAGCCCGGCCCCGCGGCCTATGACCGGGGCGGCACCCAGCCCACCGTCACCGATGCCGACGTCGTGCTGGGCCGTCTCGATCCCGGCTACTTCGCCGGCGGGTCGATCAAGCTCTCGCCCGAAAAGGCCGGCATCGCCGTCGACAAGGCGGTCGGCGCCAAGCTCGACCTGAAGCGCCTCGATGCCGCCTTCGGCATCAGCGAGATTGTCGAGGAGAACATGGCCAACGCCGCCCGCGTCCACGCGGTCGAGCGCGGCAAGGAATTGCAGGACCGCACCATGATCGCCTTCGGTGGCGCCGCGCCCATCCATGCCGCGCGCCTGGCCGAAAAGCTTGGCATCGGCCGCGTGATGGTGCCGTCGGGCGCGGGCGTAGGCTCCGCCGTCGGCTTCCTGATGGCGCCGGTCGCTTACGAGGTCGTGCGCAGCCGCTACGTCCAGCTCAACGACAAGTTCGATCCGGCTTACGTGAACAAGCTGTTCGCCGACATGCAGGACGAGGCTGCCGCCGTCGTGAAGGCCGGTGCGCCGAACGCCAAGCTGGTCGTCGCCCGCACCGCCGACATGCGCTACCGCGGCCAGGGCCACGAGATCACCGTCGACATGCCGCCGGGCGCGTTCACGGCGGCGTCGAAGCAGACGCTGATCGATCTCTATGAGAAGGGCTACGCCGCCACCTTCGGCCGCACGATACCGGGCCTCGACGTCGAGATCATGAACTGGACGCTGCGACTCGCGGCCGAGCAGCCGGCCGTGCCGAAAATCGCAACACAGCCTGCGGACATCCCGTCGAAAGCGCGTGGCAGCAGGCTCGTTTACGATCCAGCCGATCAAGACATGAAAGACGTGTCGGTTTATCATCGTGCCGACCTCGTGGTCGGCAGCGTCATGCCCGGCCCGGCGGTCATCGCCGAGGACGAGACCACGACCATCGTCCCGAAGAGTTTCACCGCGCGGATCACCCCGATCGGCGCCATCCTGTTGGAAAAGGTGGGAACATGAGCATCAACGATCCGCTGTCGCCCATTC
>CAIWTJ010000287.1 GCA_903915535.1 Enhydrobacter aerosaccus | reverse complement strand
GGCTCTCCGGACTGCGTCCGGAGCGAACTAGCTCGATCATCTGACGCCGGAACTCAGGCGTGAAGGGTGGGTGCTTTCTGGCCATGATGGACTCCTGGAACACAAATGTTCGGGTGTCCACGAAACCGGGGGAACTTCAGTTGGGTTTCGTCCATCGATTGAGCCGCCTGCAGAAGCGGCGAACGGGTGATAGGTCTACCGGGTAGGTCCGGGACACCGGCGGTTCGCGGCCCTGTAGGAGAAGCCGACTTGCCGCCGAACATAACCTGAGACACCAGCTCACATTGGGCTAGAACGTTGAAGCTGCATCACCCTGTTCTGGCGGATATTTGCTCTTGATACCGCGCACAACGTGCAGATGCAGAGTGGTGGCGAACCGGGTTTTTAAATCGGGGACCAATTAGGGGATAAAGGTCGAATCGTTTCAATTGGGCCAGTAAATAGCTAATTATTGCGGACACCCTCTCCGCCATTCTTTCCCGCCCTCGGTTGCCGGACAGTGTCCCGGAAATCGGGAAGAATTGCTTGAAACCCTTGTGCCATCGGCATCGGAGGCTTCCCGACCGGTCGGGAAACGCCGGGAAACTCGGGAACGGGTCCGGTCAGCCCAGGATCATTTCCAGCATTCGAGCTGCGTGCTCGCGGCTTCGGTGCGTTCGGCGCGCTGGGTGTTCGACAGCTCGTGGATGGCGCTGTCGGCCTCGTAGGCGATGTTATGAGCCTCGAGGAAGTTCGCCAGCGTCGAGACCTTGATCGCGAAGTTGACGTTCTGCGGGATGTCGCCGGTCGAGCGTGCGATCGCCACGGCGTTCAGCTTCGATACCACCACGCCCATCAGCCGGCCTGACTCGTCGACGGCCGGCCCGCCGCTGTTGCCGGGCTGGACCGAGGCGGAGATCTGGATGTAGCGCGAATCGTCCCGGAGGCCGGTGAGGGCGGTCACGTTTCCGAGCGTGGTGTTGCCGGTCGACGACAGGGCGCCGGCCAGCGGATAGCCGAAGACCATGACCGCTTCGGCGGGCCTGATCGGCGCGCCGACGCGGAGTTTCAGGGAAGCCTTGGACGCGACGTTCGTGCGCAGGGCCGCGAGGTCGTCGCTTTGACTCGCGGCGACGACGCGGGCGCTTCCCAGCTGGGCGCCGCTCTTGCGAATGCGTATTTCGGCGCAGCCGTTGATCACGTGGAAGTTCGTGATGAGCGTGTCCGGCGAAATGTAGAAGCCCGTCCCCGTACTGGCCGCCGCGATTTTCCGCGAGGCGTCGGGTGGAGCTGCCGGCGGCGTCGCGGCGGCACTGCGTTCTGCGACGGCTTTCTCGAGCTTCGCGCGGACCGCTTCCGACGGCAGGCCGTCGCCCGGCTCGCCCAGGGATTTCTGGAAGGCCGCGATCGCCATGTTGGTCTTGACGCCGAGGGTTCCGAGCGGCGAGCCCGGGTCGTAGCCGAGCCGCGCCAGCAGGATCTGGATCGATGCCACGAGCGGGTTCGCCGGAGCGGTTGACGTGGCGGCGGAGGGCGGAGGGCTCGATGGGGGGCCGGCCTGGGCCGCATACTGTTTGACGCATTCGCGGATGCGGGTCGAAGCGGCTTCGATGCCGTCGAGACTCATCGCGTAGCGGTGCTGGTTGGCCGACGCCGAGAAAGTCACGCCGGTCTTGAGTTGGGTGAAGAGTTCCGGCGCCACCTCGAGGGTCATGACGCGCGGGCTGACCGCGCGGCCGGTGAAGGTATAGGAGCCCGCCGTGCCGACGGTAATTGAGGTCACATAGGATTCCTGCGCCGTAAGTCCCCAGTCGGGCGCCTCGAGCGCCAACGACCATATACCCCTGGGGTTGAGGGCAACGGCCACGGCGAAGCCTTCGCTTTGAACGCGATAGAGCGAGCAGTGATCGAAAATCGTGGTCGTGCCCCGGGTGTAGGCGCCGACTTTCCAGGCTCCCACCTGGGTGAGCGAGTCGGGGATCAGGTTTGCCGCGGCGAGACCCGGGAGCAGCACCGAAACAAGACCCAGCGCACAGAAAGCGGCGAAGCGAGAAGCACGGGATGCAGCCACGACTGAAACTTCTCCGAGTGTGCAACGAGCCGTAGGCACAGATGCTCACATGACCGCCGGGAGATGACAAGCAACCGCCCGGCGCTAAACTACGGGGCGTTTTCAACGAGCGGAGCGTGCCATGAAGTCGATCGCATCTGGTCTGTCCCGGCGGATCTTTCTACAAGCGGGGGCATCGGCCGGACTGGCCGGCGGCCTCGGTCTTGCTCCCGCCGTCTCGGCCGCCGACAAGATCAAGCCCACCGCCAAGAGCGCGTTGATCGTGGTCGACGTCCAGAACTGCTTCGTCGACGGCGGCACCCTGCCGGTGAAGGGCGGCGCGGAGATCGTGCCGGTGATCAACAATCTCGCGACGGTCTTCGAGAACGTCGTGGTGACGCAGGACTGGCACACGCCGGAGCACGCCTCGTTCGCCAGCGCCCACTCCGGCAAGCGGCCGTTCGACACCACCCAGCTTCCCTACGGCGCCCAGGTGCTGTGGCCCGATCACTGCGTGCAGGGCACCGACGATGCCGCACTCGTCAACGGCCTCAAGCTGCCGCACGCCGCGCTCATCATCCGCAAGGGCTTCCATAAGAACGTCGACAGCTATTCGGCATTCGAGGGAGGCGGACCGCAAGACCTCGACGGGCCTCGCCGCCTATCTCAAGGCCCGCGGCATCGACACCGTGTTCATCTGCGGGCTCGCGACCGACTTCTGTGTCGCCTGGACGGCCCTGGACGCGCGCAAGGCCGGCTTTGCGGCCTATGTCGTCGAGGACGCCGCGCGCGGCATCGACCTCAACGGGTCGCTGGCGGAAGCCTGGAAGCAGATGACGGCGGCCGGCGTGAAGCGCATCAAGTCGTTCGACGTTTACGGCACCTGACGGTGTAACCGACGGAGGGATCGGGACCAGCCGCCCCTTTTGCTTCCGCCCCCCAAGGGCCCTGTTGTTGCTGCAGTTATGTTACCTTACAATGTAAGGTAACGAACGGACGTTCAAAGTCCGGTATCTCTGGGGGGAGATTGAACATGGCAATGGCATCCACGGTCGACTCGCATCGGCCTATGACGGCGGAAGACCGGAAGGTCATTTTGGCTTCGTCCGTCGGGACCATCTTCGAATGGTACGATTTCTATCTTGCCGGCGCGCTCGCCGCGAACATCGCCGCCAACTTCTTTTCCGGCGTGAATCCGACGGCGGCCTTCATCTTCACCCTGCTGGGCTTTGCTGCCGGCTTCGCGGTCCGTCCGTTCGGCGCGCTGTTCTTCGGCAGCCTGGGTGACCTGATCGGCCGCAAGTACACCTTCCTCGTCACCATGACCCTGATGGGCCTCGCCACCTTCGTGGTCGGCCTGCTGCCGAGCTATGCCTCGATCGGCTTTACCGCGCCGGTGCTCTTCATTCTCTGCCGTCTGATTCAAGGCCTCGCGCTGGGCGGCGAGTATGGCGGTGCGGCCACCTATGTCGCCGAGCATGCCCCGGCCGGCCGCCGCGGTTTCTACACCTCGTGGATCCAGACGACGGCCACCGTCGGCCTTTTCCTCTCGCTGCTGGTCGTCGTGGGGCTCCGCCTGTGGCTCACTCCCGAGCAATTCGCCGTCTGGGGGTGGCGGGTGCCGTTCCTGCTGTCGATCCTGCTTCTGGGCGTCTCTGTCTGGATCCGGCTGCAGCTGGAAGAATCTCCCGCTTTCCTGCGGATCAAGGCGGAGGGCACGCACTCCAAGACACCGCTGCGCGAGGCCTTCGGCCGCTGGGAGAATGCCAAGGTGGCCCTCCTCGCTCTGTTCGGCGGCACCGCCGGCCAGGCCGCGGTGTGGTACTGCGGACAGTTCTACGCGCTGTTTTTCCTCACCAAGACGCTGAAGCTCGACGAAACGACATCGAACATCGTGATCGCGGTCGCGCTCGGCATCGGCACGCCGTTCTTCATCCTCTTCGGCTGGCTGTCGGACAAGATCGGGCGCAAGCCGATCATACTCGCGGGCTGCCTGCTCGCCTGCGTCACCTACTTCCCGCTGTTCGGCGCGCTCACCAACGCGGTGAACCCGACGCTGGAACAGGCCCTCGAGAAGTCGCCGGTCACCGTGACCGCCGATCCGAAGGAGTGCTCGTTCCAGTTCAACCCAACGGGCACGGCGAGTTTCACGACCTCGTGCGACGTCGCCAAATCCTTCCTGGCCACCAACTCGGTGAACTACGCCAACGTGGCGGCACCGGCCGGAACGGTGGCCACGATCAAGGTCGGCGACAAGGTCATTTCCTCCTTCGACCGGGGCAAGGCCGGCGCCGACGCGGCGGCCAAGACAAAGTCCTTTACCGACGAGGCGACAGCCGCGATTCGTGCCGCTGGCTATCCCGCTTCCGCCGACAAGGCCAAGGTCAACATGCCGGTGGTGATCCTGATCCTGACCATCCTCGTCATCTATGTGACGATGGTCTACGCGCCGATCGCGGCCCTGCTGGTCGAGCTCTTCCCGACCCGCATCCGCTACTCCGGTATGTCGCTGCCGTACCATATCGGCAACGGCTGGTTCGGCGGCTTCCTGCCGCCGACCGCCTTCGCGATCGTGGCGGCGACCGGCAACATCTACTCGGGTCTCTGGTACCCGATCGCGATCGCGGGCATGACCTTCGTCATCGGCCTGCTCTTCATGCCCGAGACGAAGGATCGCGACATCTACAAGAACGACTGATCTCAAGTCTTCCTGCGAACCGAGGCATCGGCGGCACGCTCCAACACCTGGGCGGCCGCCGATTTCGTTTGGAAGAGGGTACCGTCAGCACGGACGACGTTGCGAGGAGTATCCATCTCTATCGAATGGATACTCCTCGGTTCGATTGTATACACACAGACTTTATGGATTTTGACCGCGACGATTGGCGCACCCCTGCGGACGATTCCCGCCAGCATGCAGTTGCTGATAGTCTGCAGCGTCCATCGCGTCGCCCAAGGGGCGATGGATTCTGGGAGGATCAAAAAAATGACCAATCGTTCGAGCGACGCGACATCGCGTCGTGACTTCCTGCGCACCACTGCCCTTGCCGGCGCCGCTGTCGCGGCCGGTGGCGGTTCAAGCCTGTTCATGCCGATGCATGCCAGCGCCGCGGACTATCCCGCGATTGGCACGTTTCCGGCCGGCTCGTCGGGGAACTCGGTGTTCATCGGTCTCACCATGCCGCGCACCGGCACCTACGCCGTGCAGGGCGAGGACGAACTCAAGGGCTGCCAGCTCGCGATCGAGCACATCAACGCCGGCCATCCGCTGATCAAGGCGATCTCGCCCAAGACGACCAAGGGCGTACTCGGCAAGGAATTGAAGTTCGGCGTCGCCGACGACGAAGCCAAGCCCAACAGCGCGGTCCAGAACATTTCGCGCTTCATCACCGAGAACAAGGCGGTGGTGATGATGGGCGGCACGTCGAGCGCGGTTGCCGTGGCCCTCAACAAGCTTGCCCAGCGCGAGAAGGTGCTGTTCCTGAGCGCCGTGTCCGGCTCGAACGACACGACCGGCAAGGACTGCGTGCGTTACGGCTTCCGTGAATGCACCTACGGCCAGACCGCCGCTGCGGCGCTCGGCCCCGTCCTGCTGAAGGAATTCGGCAAGGGCAAGAAGGCCGCGTACCTGACGCCCGACTACACCTACGGACACACCGTGCAGAAGTCGATGTCGGACTACCTGAACAAGGAAGGCGGCTGGACCACGGTCACCAACCAGGTCTGCCCGCTGGGCGCGCCGGACTACTCCTCGTTCCTGCTCAACATCGCCAACTCGGGCGCCGACTTCTTCCTGAACGTGAACTGGGGCCGCGACGCGGTGCTCTCGATCCAGCAGGCCAAGCAGTTCGGCGTGCTCGACAAGCAGAAGCTGGTCGTTCCCTACCAGGTGCCGTTCCTGGCGCGCGAGGTCGGCGGCGACTTGATGGGCGGCGTGCTCGCTTCGACCAGCTACTGGTGGCAGATCGAGGACAAGTATCCGCTCGCCAAGATGTTCAACGAGGAATTCTCGAAGAAGTACGGCTACATGCCGGAGTGGAGCGCGCAGACCTGCTACGCCCAGCTGGCGATGTGGGCCGCCGCCGTCGAGGCCGCCGGCACTTTCTATCCGCCGGAGATCATCAAGGCCTACGAGAAGGGCACCAAGATGACGACGATGGTCGGCGAGGTATCGTTCCGTCCCGAGGACCATCAGCTCATCCGTCCGGTCATTATCGTGCGCGGCAAGAAGAAGGCCGACATGAAGGGCAAGGAAGACTACTGGGATGTCCTCGACATCCTTCCCGGCGCGCCGCTGATGCAGAAGCCCGACGAGTTCGGGTGCAAGCTCGGGGACTACACCTGATCGCGTCGATAAGGCGAGGCGCCGTGTACCGAGTTGGCGAGGCCCGGATTGTTCACCTGGGCTAACCTTGTCTCGCAAATGTTCAACGGCCTGGTGCTGGGGGCGCTTCTCGCGCTCATCAGCTCCGGGCTGACGATCATCTATGGCACGCTCGGCGTCCTGAACCTGGCGCACGGCGCCATGTTCATGCTGGGCGGCTACGCGGGCTACGTCGCCTTCGGCGCGACGGGCTCGTTCGTCGTGGCGATCGCGGCGGGCGCGCTGTTCGTTCTGGTCGTTGGCGTGGTGATGGAACGGGTCATCATTCGCCACTTCTACAGCCGGCCGAACGAGGATCAGATCCTGGTGACGTTCGGTCTGTCGATCGTCTACGTCGAGCTTGTCCGCTTTGCCTTCGGCAGCCAGTCGCTCACCATTCCGCCGCCGCCCTGGGGGGCAGGCGTGACGCAACTCGGCTTCATGCTCTATCCGACCTATCGACTCGTCGTGGTCGGCATTGTCGCGGTCGCGCTGCTGGCGCTCTACATAGTTCTATATCGCACGCGGCTGGGCATGATCGTGCGCGCCGGCATCGAGGATGCGCTGATGGTCGATTCGCTCGGCATCAACGTCTACCGCATCTTCATGATCGTCTTCGGCATCGGCGCCATGGCGGCGGGCTTCGCCGGCATCGTGAACGCACCCGTCGTGTCGCTGACGCCCGACGTGGGCGAGATGATCCTGGTGCAGACCTTCGTCGTGGTGGTGATCGGCGGCGTCGGCTCCTTCCCGGGCGCCATCCTGGGCGGCCTGATCTCGGGCCAGATCCTGTCGATCACGTCGATGATCAATCCGGGTTATGCCTACGTCATGCTGTTCGCGGCGATGACCCTCGTGCTCGTGCTGCGTCCACGCGGCCTGATGGGCCTGCGGAGCCGAGATTGAGCACGCCGCCCAGGTCTTCCGCCGGTCCGCGCCGGTATCCTTTCCTCGTCGAAGGCCTGACCGCGCTCGGCCTGATCGCGGGTCCGTTCGTCCTGCCGCTCCTGAGCTTCGCGCCCAACACGGTCAACCAGATCCTGATCTGGGGCCTGTTCGGCCTGGGCTTCGATATCCTGTTCGGCTTCACCGGCCTGCTGTCGTTCGGCCAATCCGCCTTCTTCGGGACCGGCGGCTTCATCGCGGCCTACCTGCTGACCCAGAACATCCTGACCAGCGTGCCGCTGGCGCTGCTGATCGGCACGGTGGGCGCGATGGTCACGGGCGTGATCGTCGGCCTGATTGCGCTCCGCCGTACCGGCATCTACTTCGCCATGATCACCGTGGCGATCGCCGAGATGTTCTACTTCCTCGAAAACTCGCCGCTCTCGGCGTGGACCGGCGGCGAGAACGGCATCCCGGGCGTTCCGACGCCGATCATCGTGCTGCCGGGGTTCACTTGGAAAGTCGGCACCGGCTGGGCGATGTACAACTTCCTGGCCATCTGCCTCTTCGTGGGAGTGGTCGTGGCGCTGCGCATCGTGCGCTCGCCGGTCGGCAAGATCCTGAGCGCGATCCGAGACAATCCGCTGCGCGCCGAAGCGCTCGGCCATTCCGTGGCCGCCTACAAGCTGACGGCCTTCGTGATCGCAGCCGGCTATGCCGGCCTCGCCGGCGGCCTGCTGGGCGTGCTGCAGGGCTTCATGCCGCCGGACGCCTTCTCTTTCGATACCTCCGGACAGCTGGTGATGCAGACCGCGATCGGCGGTGTCGGCACGCTGTTCGGGCCGCTGCTGGGCGCCACCGTCTGGCTGTTCCTGCGCGACTTCCTGCAGAGCACCTTGAACCTCGGCAGCGCCTGGAAGCTGGTGCTCGGTCTGGTGTTCGTGCTGCTGGTCTGCTTCCTGCGCCGTGGCCTGATCGGCGGGCTGGTCGATCTCTACAAGCTCGCCTGCCATCGCGCCGAGGTCGAGGCCGAGGCGCCAGAAGAAACTCCGATGCCGATCGTCACCGCGGCCGAACCGATGCCGCCCAAGCACCGCGACGGCGACTTCGAGGCGGGCGTCATCCTGAAGGCGACGGGCCTCACCAAGCGCTACGGTGGCCTGCTGGCCAACAGCAACATCGACTTCACGGTCAAGGTCGGCGAGTTGCGCGGCATCATCGGTCCCAACGGCGCGGGCAAGAGCACCTTCTTCAAGATGCTGACCTGCGAAGTGCCTCCGAGCTCGGGCACGATCGTGTTCGAGGACAAGGACATCACCGGCAAGGGCGTGACCGAGGTCTGCCAGCTGGGCCTGACCAAGAGCTACCAGGTGAACCAGCTCTTCACCCGCCTCACCGTGCGCGAAAACCTCACGATCGCCGCACTTGCGGAGCTGCGCGGCAAGTTCCGGCTCGATCTCTTCCGCAATCCCGCGAAGATCAAGGGCCTGTCCGAACAGGTCAACCACACGCTCGACCTGGTGAGCCTGACCGCGCGCGCCGACACGACCGTCTCGGCGCTGGCCTACGGCGAGAAGCGCCGGCTCGAGATCGGCCTCGCTCTTGCGACCTCGCCCAGCCTGCTGCTGCTCGACGAGCCGCTGGCCGGCATGAGCCCGAGCGAGCGCGTGGCCACGGTCAAGCTGCTGAAGTCGATCGCCAAGGGCCGCACCATGATCGTGATCGACCACGACATGGACTCGCTGTTCGAGCTGGTCGAGTGGATCACCGTGCTGCAGGAAGGCAAGGTCCTGACCGAAGGCACGCCCGATCAGATCAAGAACGATCCGGTCGTCAAGGAAGCCTACCTCGGAGGACTCCACGAATGAGCCCCCCAAGAACGCTACTCGAAGTCCAGGGCCTCAATTCCTACTACGGCGACTCGCACATCCTGTTCGACGTCTCGCTCGAGGTGAAGGCCAACGAGGTCGTGGCGCTGCTCGGCCGCAACGGCGCGGGCAAGAGCACGACGCTCAAGAGCCTGATGGGCGTGGTGACGCCGCGCGCCGGCAAGGTCACGTTCGACGGCAAGGACGTGGCGGGCCAGAAGAGTCACATCATCGCGCAGGCCGGCATGCAGCTGGTCCACGAAGATCGCCGCATCTTCGGCAGCCTCAACGTCGAGGAGAACCTTGTGCTGGCGGGTCTTAGCGCGCCCAAACGCTGGCCGCTCGAGCGCATCTACGAGATGTTCCCGCGTCTGAAGGAGCGCCGCACCAGCCGCGGCACCGACCTGTCGGGCGGCGAGCAGCAGATGCTGGCGATCGGACGCGCACTGATCCGCGATCCCAAGCTCATCCTGCTCGACGAGCCGTTCGAGGGCCTGGCGCCGGTCATCGTGCAGGACCTGCTGGCCGTCTGCCGCCGACTCGCCGAAGCGGGGCAGACGATCGTGGTGGTCGAGCAGAACATCCAGGCGGCGCTCACGCTCGCGGACCGCATCTACATCATCAACAACGGCCACATCGTCGAGTCGTTGACCAAGCAGGCCGTGAAGGCCCAGCCCGAGATCCTGCACAGGCATCTCGGAGTTTAGTCTGCGCTCGTCCGCGCGCTGCGGGCCTAGTCCGGTCGCGGAACCAGTCTGCGATAGAGATGCCACGTCGCGTGTCCCAGCACGGGGATCACGATGGCGTAGCCCAGCAGCAGCGGGATCGCGCCAGCCACGAGGGCGGCCGCCACGATCAGGCCCCAGGCGGCCATCGGCCCGGGGTTGGCCAGCACGGCGCGCACCGAGGTCGTGACGGACGTGGTCACACCGACGTGCCGGTCGAGCAGCAGCGGGAAGGAGATCACGCTGATGGCGAGCACGAGGGCTGCGAACAGGAAGCCGACGCCGCAGCCCACGACGATCATCGTCCAGCCCGCGGACGTGGTGAACACGTCGCGCACGAAGCCTTCGAGCGAGGCGGGCATCTCGGGCCCGAAGGCCACGTTGTAGATCGCGAAGGCCGCGACCTGCCACAGCGCGAAGATCGCGAGCAGCACCATGCCCAGCATCAGCATGGCGCCGAAGCCCGGCGAGCGGACCACGCCGAACGCGTGCGTCCAGGTGACCTCGGCGCCGGCTTCGCGCTCGCGGCTCATCTCGTAGAGGCCGACCGCGATGGCGGGCCCGATCAGGGCGAAGCCGGAGGCGAGCGGGAAGATCAGCGGTAGCATGCCGTGGCCGAAGGCGAGCCGCGACAGCACGAGGCCGACGATCGGGTAGAGCAGGCACAGCACGATCACATCGGTGCGGAAGGCGCCGAAGTCGGCAAAGCCCTTGGCCAAAGCAGCGCCGAGATCGCCGGCGCCAATGCGGTTGATCGCGGGAGGGGCTTCGCGCTCCTCCAGCGCCTCGTCGAGTGCATGCGCTGCCGACCCGACGGCCGTGCCGCCGGACTTCAGCTGGTCCCAGCCCCATTCGAGGGGATTTCTGATGTGGGTACTCGTTGCCATGGTCGTCTCCTCCTGAACAAAGTTCGAAGGTCGCGGACCGATCGGAACCGGAGTCCAAGTCGACGAGCCGGTTACGAAAAGCCGCAAACCGCCACTGACAAAGAGAGTCTACGCCTGGTCTGCGGGCATGTCTCGGAATTTACAGACGCCCGGCGCAGTTTTTGCAGGGGGCCTTTCCGGAATATCGGCAGCGAAAGGGAGGTATTTGCCAATGGCCAAGGAAATACTCTGCGGGTTCGGCATCGACGTGGACGCGGTGGCGGGCTGGCTGGGCAGCTACGGCGGCGAGGATTCGCCGGACGATATCTCGCGTGGCCTGTTTGCCGGCGAGGTCGGCAGCCCCCGTCTTTTGAAGATGTTCAATCGGCTCGGCATCAAGACGACCTGGTTCATTCCCGGCCATTCGATCGAGACCTTTCCCAAGGAGATGAAGGCCGTCGCCGATGCCGGCCATGAGATCGGCATTCACGGCTATACGCATGAGAACCCGATCGCCATGACGCGCGAGCAGGAGATCGAGATCCTCGACAAGTGCATCGACCTGGTCACGAAGCTTTCCGGCAAGCGGCCGACCGGCTACGTGGCGCCGTGGTGGGAGTTTTCGACCGTGACCAACGAGCTGCTGCTCGAGCGCGGCATCAAGTACGACCACTCGCTGATGCACAACGACCACACGCCATACTATGTGCGCGTCGGCGACAGCTGGACCAAGATCGATTACGCCAAGAAGCCGCGCGAGTGGATGGTGCCGCTGAAGCGCGGGCATGAAACCGATCTGATCGAGATCCCGGCCTCGTGGTATCTCGACGACCTGCCGCCGATGATGTTCATCAAGAAGTCGCCCAACAGCCACGGCTTCGTAAACCCGCGCGACATCGAGGAGATGTGGCGCGACCAGTTCGACTGGGTCTATCGCGAACACGACTACGCGGTGTTCCCGATGACCATCCATCCCGACGTCTCGGGCCGGCCGCACGTACTCATGATGCTGGAACGGCTCTACCAGTACATGTCCAGCCATCCCGGCGTGAAGTTCGTGACCATGAACGAGATGGCCGACGACTTCGCCAGGCGCTACCCGAGGAAGAAGTAGCGGCCCATGTGCGCGCTTTGCGGCGTGCTGGGCGGCGTCGGTCACTGGACCGACGCCGTCGCGCGCCCGGGTGTCTTCACGCGCACGGCCACTCCGGTCGAGCGCCGCCGCGAGCGGGCGGCGCGCGTGGCGCAGGCAAACCGCATCCTGCGTCACTACCGGCTGTCGCTCGCCGATTGGCAGGGCACGTCGTTCCTGCTCTCGACGGCGACCGGCAAGACGGAAATCGTCGACGATCTGACCCACCTCTGGTCGTCGGCCGAGAAGCTGACGGGCCGGCCGTGTGACCCGCTTGATCCCGCGCTGCTCGCCGAACTGGCAGGCAATCGTGGTTGAGTTCATCCCGGTCAACCTGATCGCGGGCTTCCTGGGCTCAGGCAAGACGACCTTGTTGCAGCGCTTGCTGGCGGACCCGGCGCTTTCGGATACCGCGGTGCTGATCAACGAATTCGGCGAGGTCGGGCTCGACCATCACCTGCTGGAGCGTCTCGACGATACGATGGTGCTGCTGCAATCGGGCTGTCTCTGCTGCACGATCCGCGGCGAACTGTCCGACGCGATCAAGGACCTGTTCTCAAAGCGCGAGCGTGGCGTTGTCCCGCCGTTTCGCCGCCTCGTGGTCGAGAGCACGGGCCTCGCCGATCCGTTTCCGATCCTCTCGACCATCCAGGCCGATCCCGTGCTGAAGCATCATTTTCGCCTCGGCAATGTGATCACTACTGTTGATGCCGTGAACGGCGTCGGCCGTCCCGAGAGCATCAAGCAGGTGGCGGTTGCCGACCGCCTGGTGCTGACCAAGACCGATCTCGTGGATTGCGCCGACGTGCTGATCGGCGAGCTCCGCTGTCTCAACCCCGACGCTCCCCTGTCGCGCGCGGCCGATCAGCGGATCGACGCGGCGGCTCTGTTCGAGGGCGAAGTGCATTCGCCGCTGCGCGCCTTTCCGGCTGCCGTGGACCGTCCGCACGGCGCGGTGCACGGCTTGGCGCTTGCCTTCGAGGGCGCGCTCGACTGGACCATGTTCGGCATCTGGCTGACCATGCTGCTCAACCGCCACGGCGCCGAAGTGCTTCGGGTGAAAGGGATCTTGAACATCGAAGGCTCGGACACGCCGGTCGCCGTGCATGGCGTGCAGCATCTCGTGCATCCGCCGGTTCATATGGCGGCGTGGCCGGATGACGACCGCCGCTCGCATCTCGTGTTCATCGTCGATGGCCTGGAGCGCAACGTGATAGAACGGTCTCTGGACGCGTTCATGCGGTGTGGAGTGAAGCAATGAAGTTGAAGGACAAGATCGCGATCGTCACCGGCGCGGCTTCGGGGATTGGCGCCGGGGCGGCGCGGCTCTTCGCGGCCGAGGGTGCCAAAGTGGCGCTGGTCGACCGCGATCCGATCCCGTCACCGCCCGCTGGCGCGCTGATATTCCAGGGCGATGTCTCCGACTCGGCGTTCGCCGCCAAGGCCGTCTCCGAGGTGATGCAGGCATGGGGACGACTTGACGTTGTCCTCACCGCTGCCGGCATGTCGGTCGGCAAGAAGCTCGCCGACACGACCGAGGAAGAATGGGACCGGGTTTTTGCCGTCAATGCCAAGGGCACGTTCCTGTGGCTGAAGGCCTGCCTTGCGCCGATGAGCGCGAGCGGCGGCGGCTCGATGATTACTGTGGCCTCGCAGATTCCGCTGAGCGGCGGCCGCAATACGGCAAGCTATGCCTCGTCCAAGGGCGCGGTCATCGCGCTCACCAAGTCGGTCGCGCTGGACTATGCATCTGACGGGATCCGCGTGAACGCCCTGGCGCCGGGCGCCATCGATACGCCGTTCCTGCATCGCTCCTTCACGCGTGCCGCCGATCCGGCGGCGGCGCGGCAGGCCTCGATCGACCGCCATCCGATGAATCGCTTCGGCACGGTCGAAGAGGTGGCTAAGGCGGCGCTCTTCCTGGCGAGCGACGACTCGTCTTTTACGACCTGGTCGGTTCTGATGGTCGAGGGCGGCTGGAACGCCGGCTGACGGCCAGCGCGTCCCACAGGCCGATCAGGCCCCTGGGCCAGAGCAGCAGGATGCCCGCCAGGACGGCGCCGAGCACGATCTTGTCGCCGTCGCCGCCGATCGAGAAGAAGGTCTGCTGCACGATGATCAGGCTTGTGCCGATCAACGGCCCCAGTAGCAGGCGGCGGCCGACGATCACGATGGCCGTCAGCATCAGCACGAGGAAGTAACTCTCGAACATGTCCGGCCCGACATAGGCGCGCTGATAGGCGTAGAGCCAGCCCGCCAGCGCGGAGATCGGCGCCGAAGCCACGAACACCAGGAAACGCACGGCGCGCGCGTCGACACCCAGTGCCTGGGCGAGATCGGGATTCATCTGGACCATCAGCGCGCTCGTGCCGAGCCGCGAATGGCGGAAGCGCTGGATGAAGAGGAGCGTCAGCATCAGCAGTCCCCAGGCGACCGGCCACAACGCCGCGTCGCCGGCACCGTTGATACCCTTGCCGAAGATCGTGAGCTCGAGCGGCGGTACGCCGACCACGCCGTCGGAGCCGCCGAGGAACGACCAGTTGAACGTCACCTCCATCGCCACGACGGCGGCGGCGTACGTCACCAGCGAGAACACGAACTCGCGCGTGCGGAGCGTGGCGAGGCCCAACACGCCCGCCAGCACGACGGCGACAACGATTGCGGCGCCCGCGGTCTGCCAGCCGTTCCAGCCGGCGTTCACGGCGAGCAGCGAGGCGGCGTATCCTCCGGCCGCCCAGAAAATCGTGTGACCCAGGCTCACCTCGCCGAGATAGGAGAGGATCAGGTCGGCGCCATAGGACATGACCGCGAGGATCGCGATGGCGGTGCAGGCGGCGTAGACGACCGGCGCCCCGCCCGAGAGGGCGGGCACGAAGTAGGCGAGGGCCGCAATCAGCAGAGCGGCTGGCGTGGCGAATTTCTTCATCGCGCCGCCAATCCGCGCGGGCGCATCAGCAGCACAGCGAGCAACAGCAGGAAGGCCGCCGCGGTGGTGTAGGCAGGCGACACGAGTGCGCCGAAGAGGGCGGTGAACATGCCCAGCCCGAAGCCGGCCAGCAGGCTGCCGCCGACAGAGCCGATGCCGCCCAGCACGACCACGACGAAGGTCAGGATCACCTCGTCGAAGCCCATGCTGGCCAGGATTGGGCTGCGCGGCGCAACCAGCCCAGCACCCAAGGCAACGGCGGCGCACTCGAAGACGAAGACGCCGACATAGACCAGCGAGGCGTTGATGCCGAAGAGCTGGGCGAGCTTGGGGTCCTCGGCGACCGAGCGCACCAGCGCGCCCGTCCGCGTGCGGTTCAGCACCAGCCAGAGCACGGCAAAGAGCAGCAGGGTGCCCACCAGGGTGACGACATCCTGCCAAGTGAACCAGATCTCGCCGAACCGGATGTTGGCGCTTTGCAGCGGGCTCACGAAGGTCTGCGGGTTGCCACCGAAGATCCGCGCCGCTCCGCCCTGAAATACGTAGCCGAAGCCCAGCGTGACGATCATCAGGCTGGTGAGGTTTTGCTGCATCACCGGCCGCAGCATCATGAGCTGCAGCAGCACGCCCAGCACGCCCAGCACGAACACCGCGATCGGCACGGCCAGGAAGTAGGAGACACCCAGCCGGTCCATGGCCGCCCACGCCGCGAACGCGCCCAACATGTAGAGTTGGCCGTGCGCGAAGTTCACCAGCCGCGCCGCGCCCAGCAGCAGGGTCCAGCCGATCGCGATCAGCGCGTAGCCCGAGCCCAGCACGAGGCCGTTGATGAGCTGTTGGACGAGGTTCATGCCGTCAGCGTCCCCAGGTAGGCATCGAGGATGCGCGGGTCGTCCTTCATGGCGGCGGCCGGGCCTCTGGCGACGATCTTGCCGCGTTCGAGCAGGTAGAGCTCGTCGACCAGTTCCAGCGTGGCGCGCACGTTCTGCTCGACGAGCAGCAGCGAGAGGCCACGATCGACCAGCTTGCGCATGGTCGCCAGCAGCTCGTAGACGAGGCGCGGCGCGAGACCGGCCGACGGCTCGTCGAGCAGCAGCACCTTGGGCGCGGCGCGCAGCGCGCGGCTCACCGCCACCATCTGCCGCTCGCCGCCCGACAGCATGCCGCCCTTGTGGCCGCGCCGTTCGGCCAGGCGAGGGAACAGGCCGTAGATGTCGCCCATCGTGAAGACGTGCCGTCCCGTCGTGTCGCTGGGCGGCTTCACCAGGGCGAGGTTCTCGGTCACCGTGAGGTCCGCGAAGATGCCCTTGCCCTCGGGCACCAGCACCAGCCCGCGTTCGGCCCGGCGATAGGGCGGCAGCGCCTCCATCGGCTGGCCTGCGAGACGCACCGTGCCCCTCACCACCGGTGTGCCGCGCGACCAGCCGGCCAGCGCGTTGATCAGCGTGCTCTTGCCCGCGCCATTGGCGCCCACCATGCCGACCATTTTTCCGGCCGGAACGACGACGTCGACGTCGTCGATGGCGAGGTTGCCGCCATACCGCACGGAGAGGCCGGCGGCCTCGAGCGCGGGCGCCGTCATGCCGCGCGTCCCAGATAGGCTTCGAGCACTGCCTCGTTGCGCTGGATGTCCGCCGGCGCGCCTTCGGCGAGCTTGCGGCCCTGGTCGATCACCACGATGCGGTCGGCGATCGTCATGATCAGATCCATGTGATGCTCGATCACCACGACCGCGACGCCGCGTTTGCGCAGGTTCACCAGCAGATCGGCCAGCCGCTGCATGTCGGCGCCGCCGGTGCCCGCCGCGGGCTCGTCGATCAGCAGTGCTCGCGCGCCTGAGCCGTACGCCAGCACGACCGAGAGCAGGCGCTGCGTGCCGTAGGCGATGTCGCCTGGCCGCTTGCCGTGGTCATCGTTCGCGATGCCGAAGGTCGACAGCAGGTCGGCCGCCGCCGCCTCGGCGTTGCGGCGCGTGCGGCTCTCCTGCCAGGGCAGCGCGATCGAACGGGTCAGCGACGTCGAATGCTCGCGCAGCATGGCGGCCATGGCGTTCTCGAGCAGGGTGAGTTCGCCGAAGAAGGCATTCTGCTGGAAGGTGCGGCGCAGGCCGAGGCGAGCCAGCTGGTACGTCGGCAGGCCAGTCACTTCGGCGCCGTCGAGCCACACATGCCCGTCGCGAGGGACGGCATGCGTGACCGCGGCGAAGCACGAACTCTTGCCCGCGCCGTTGGGGCCGATGATGCCCAGGATCTCGCCGCCGGCGACCTGCCACGACATCTCGTTCAGCGCCGTGAGGGCGCCGTAGCGGACGGTCAGGTTCTCGACCCGCAGAAGCGGCTGGTGCGCCTCGGCCAAGCTACTTCATGGCCTCGGTCTTCATGCTCTTGCCGTCGGTGACCTTGAAGACCGTGTGCTTGTGCTTGGCCTGGCCGTTCGCCTCGAAGCTCATGTCGCCGAAGATCGTGCCCTTGATCGTCTGGCCGCGGATCGCTGACGCGACGGTCTTGCGGTCGAGGCTCTTGGTTGCGTTCGCGGCGGCCGCCCATACCTGCAGCGCAGCCGCGCCCAGCGCATCGCCCTTGTCCGGCAGGGCGCTGTGCGCCTTCTTGTAGGCCGCGACGAAGTCGAGGTTTTCCTTGATGCCGTCGAACGGCGGCAGGTCGGCGAAATAGATATCCGCCGAGACGACTCCGTTCGTGGCGTCGCCCGCGACCTTGTAGACCGACGTCAGGATCGTGCCGACGGCGCCCACGAACGTGCCCTCGATGCCGGCCTGGCGATACTGCTGGATCAGCGCGGGCATGCCCGAGGATTCGGCGGCGTTGATGGCGACCATGGCGTCGGGCTTGGCCTGCTTCACGTTGGCGAGGCTGACGCGGAAGTCGGTCTGCTTGAACGGGAACTGCTCGACGACGACTTTCTCCCACGGTTTGCCCAGCGCCTTGAGCTCCGCTTCGATCACCGCCTGGGCGCCGTTGCCGTAGGCGTCGTTCTGGCTGAGGAAGCCGATGCGCTTGGCCTTGAGGCGGTTGATCAGGATATCCGCGATCACCGCGCCGTCCTGGCCGTTCGAGCTGTTGAGGCGGATCGCGTAGGGATTGACCGTGCCGGCGAGGATCGGGTCGGCCTTGGAGACCGCGGTAATGTCGAGGATGTCGGCGCGGGCCAGGATTGGCTGCTCGGCGAGCGTCACCGGACTGTTCCAGCCTTCGATGACGACCGCGACTTTCTCGGCCACCATCTCGTTGGCGCGGGTAACGCCGACCGCGGGCGTGCTCTCGTCGTCCTTCGCGATAACGACGATCTTGCGGCCCATGACGCCGCCTCGGGCGTTGATCAACTCCGCCATGACCTGGACCGCCCAGGCGACGCTCTGGCCGTTGGGGCCGGCGGGACCGGACAGCGGAACGATCACGCCGACCTTGATCGGCTCGCCCTGCGCCAGCGTGGGCAGGGCGAAAGAGGCAGCGCCGGCGGTGGCGGCCGTGGTGAAGGCGCGGCGGCCCAATGTGGTCCGTGTCATGGCGTTTCCCCTGGGTAAACGATTGTTTATTAGCGAAATCTTCGCGGCCATGACGCACTGAGTCAATGTGTTAGGGTCCGCCGAAAGCGAGGAACCCATGACCGTTACCGTCACCAAATCGCCACGCAAACTGGGCGGCAGTGCGCTCTCCGTCTTTCCGATCGGGCTCGGCCTGATGTCGCTCTCGGGCGCCTACGGCAAGGCCGACGATGCCGAGGGCATCAAGGTCATCCATCACGCGATCGATCGCGGCGTGACCATGCTCGACAGTTCCGACATGTACGGCTGGGGCCACAACGAGACCTTGCTCGGCAAGGCGCTGGCGGGCGGCAGGCGCAACAGGATCGTGCTCGCCACCAAGTTCGGCCAGGTCCAGCGGCCGGGCGGCGCCAATGGCGTCGACGGCACGCCGGCCTATGTGAAGCAGGCGTGCGACGCGAGCCTCAAGCGGCTGGGCGTCGATGTGATCGATCTCTATTACCAGCATCGCGTCGATCCCAACGTGGCGATCGAGGAGACGGTGGGCGCCATGGCCGACCTCGTGAAGGCAGGCAAGGTGAAGGCGTTGGGCCTGAGCGAAGCCAAGCCCGAGACGATCCGGCGCGCGCACAAGACCCATCCGATCGCGGCCGTGCAGAGCGAGTACTCTCTGCTTTATCGCAAAGATGCCGAGGAGACGCTGGAGACGACGCGCGCATTGGGCATCTCGTTCGTGGCCTACTCGCCGCTCGGCCGCAGCCTGCTGACCGGCTCGGTGAAGCAGGCGTCGGACATTCCCGAAGGCGATGGCCGCGGCCGCCATCCGCGCTTCGCGGCGGACAATCTCGCGCGCAATTTGTCGATGGTCGCGGCGATCGAGGCGATGGCCAAGGCCAAGGGCTGCACGCCGGGCCAGGTGGCGCTGGCGTGGCTGCTTGCGCAGGGCACCGACATCGTGCCGATTCCCGGCACCAAGCAGGCGGCCCGCGTGGACCAGAATCTCGCGGCGCTCGATGTCGTCCTGTCGGCCGCCGACGTTGCGCAACTCTCGAATGCCCTGCCGCCGGGCGCGGCGGCAGGCGGGCGCTACGCCGACGCGCAGATGAAGGCCGTCTATCTCTAGGCGCGCATCCGCTCGACCATGCGTTCGGCGATCTCGCGCTCGCCGGAGATCACGAGTGTGGCGCCCAGCCCCTGCAGATGCTCGACCGCGGCATCGGAATGGGCACGCGCCAGGATCTCCAAGGCCGGATTGAGGCCGCGCGCCTGCTCGACGCCCTGGCCCGCCTCGAAGGCGTCGGGCACGGTGACGAAGAGGCGCCGCGCGCCGGCAATATTCGCGACGGTGAGCAGTTCGCCCGAGGCCGCATTTCCCTCGAGCACTTCGGCACCGTCCTGGCGCGCTTTCTCGAGGCCGCTGTCGCTGGTCTCGATCACCACCATCCTGGCGCCGTCCCGCGCCAGGGCGGCGCCGATCAGCGAGCCGACGCGGCCGTAGCCGACCACGACGTCGTGGCCGCTGAGCGTCGTCGCGCGCGGTGCTTCCGCGACGGGCTCGGGCACTGCGGCCCGGCGGGCGCGGCCCTCCAGCACGGCGAAGACGAACGGATTGAGGAAGATCGAGACGATCGCGCCGGCAAGCACGAGGTCGTAGGCGTCCGACTGCACGAGCTTCAGGTCGTGGCCGAGGCCTACCAGGATGAAGGAGAATTCGCCGATTTGCGCGAGACTCGCCGCGACGGTCAGCGCTGTGGTGTTGCCGAGGCGGAAGGCGCGCACGATCAGCCAGGCGACGGCCGCCTTGCCGACCACGATGATGCCCACGGTGGCGGCAACCGCGAAAGGATGCTGAACGAAGACCATCGGGTTGAGCAGCATGCCGACGGAAACAAAGAACAGCACGGCGAAGGCGTCGCGCAGGGGCAGCGCCTCCTCGGCGGCGCGCTGGCTGAGGTCGCTCTCGCCCATGACCATGCCTGCGAAGAAGGCGCCCAGCGCAAAGGACACGTCGAACGTCTTCGATGCGCCGAAGGCGACGCCAAGCGCGATGGCATAGACGGCGAGCCGGAACAGTTCGCGTGACCCGGTGTGCGCGGTGTAGTGCATCAGCCACGGGATCACGCGCCGTCCGACGACCAGCATCACCGTGACGAAGACCGCGACCTTGGCCAGCGTCACCAGCGTCGAAAAGAGGATGCGGCTGAGCGGCACGGCCTCGCCACCGTTGAGCAGGGCCGCGATCGGCAGGAGCACCAGCGCCAGCACCATCGCGAGATCCTCGACGACCAGCCAGCCGACGGCGATCTGGCCGCGTTTGGTGTCGAGGATATGGCGATCCTGCAGGGCGCGCACGAGCACCACGGTGCTGGCGACGGAGAGCGCGAGGCCGAAGACGAAGCCCGCCATCCACGACCAGCCCAGCAACCGGGCAAGGCCCGCGCCCATCGCGGTGGCGACCGCGATCTGGACGATGGCGCCCGGAATGGCGATGCGGGCGACGGACACCAGGTCCTTCAGCGAGAAGTGCAGGCCGACGCCGAACATCAGCAGGATGACGCCGATTTCGGCCAGCTCGCCGGCCAGGGGCAGATCGGCGGTGAAGCCCGGCGTGAAGGGTCCGACCACGACGCCGGCCACCAGATAGCCGACCAGGGGCTGGATGCGCAGCCGGTGGGCGATCAGGCCGAAGACGTAGGCCAGCATGAGGCCCGCGGCGATGGTGGCAATGAGCGGTGTCTGATGCTCAGGCATCGCTGCTCTCTCTCCGCGACCGGTTGTTCTGCCTCACGATGTGGCCCGAAAGCAGCGACATTTCAATCGTTGACCTTGCTTCCGGCCGGTATCGATACTCCGGCAACGACTGGGAGGAAACAAAATGAAGCTCCACCGACGCGGTTTTCTGGCCGGGAGTGCGATGACCTTGGCGGCGCCCGCCGTGCACGCCGACACCTTTCCCTCCAAGCCGGTCCGCTGGGTCATTCCCTTTGCGCCGGGCGGCAACTACGACGTGACCGCGCGCATCGTGTCCGATCCGATGAGCCGCCAGCTCGGCCAGACGATCGTCATCGACAATCGCCCGGGCTCGGGTGGCGTGGTCGGGCTCGAGGCGGCCCTCACGGCGCCGGCGGATGGCTACACGATCGTCATGGCGAGCTTCACCGTCGGATATGTCGCGCCGATCTTCGCCGGGCGGCCGCAGATGCTGCAGTCGTTGGCGCCCGTCAGCATCCTCACGACCGCGCCCACGCTGATCGTGGCGCAGGCCGGCGGCCGCTTCACCGATATCAAGACGCTGCTGGCCGAGGTGAAGGCCAAGCCCGCCACCGTCACCATCGGCCACTCCGGCAACGGCACGACCAATCACGTCGCGATCCTACGCCAGCAGCTGAACGAGAACATCAAGTTCAACATCATCCCCTATCGCGGGTCGGGACCCGGCATCAACGACCTGCTCGCGGGCACGCTCGACTGCTTCGCCGACCAGCTCACCAGCTCGATGCCGCACATCAAGTCGGGCAAGCTGAAGCCGCTGATGGTCTACGGTCTCGAACGCATCCCCGAGCTGCCCGACGTGCCGACCCTGAAGGAGGCGGGCTGCATGCCCTTCGAAGGCGGCACCACCGCGGGCGTCTTCGTGCGCGCCGAGACGCCGCAGCCGCTGGTGCAGCGCCTGAACGAAGCCGTCGTCGCGGGATTGAAGGACGAGACCGCGAACAAGCGCCTGCGGGAGTTGGGCGCCGTCGTGCGTCCGTCGACCCCGGACCAGTTCACCGCGGTGCTGAAGTCCGACGAGGCCAACGTCTCCGAGCTGCTGGAGAAGAAACTGCTGAAGCCGGACTAGCAACCGTTGCCGTCCAGTAAACGGGCGATAAACGGGCGCCGCAAATTCGGGTCCTCGCGAGGATCGCCGCCAAACGCTGCCCGGCCTGCAACGAAGGCCATTCCTCGCGAGGATTCGCGAGCCCCTCGCGAGCGGGTGCATGCACGGCAATCGCCGGTAACGCACTGCACCGACCTCCCGACCGGAGCACCGAAGGTGCGCGGAGGGATGGCGGGGAGATTGGTGCTCGGACATGCGCCTACCCTAGGCGCAGGAGGCGCGATCACCTATTACGGTCGTTACTGACGACAAATCGTCGGCCGGCTTGCAACGGATCAGGCGACTTCCTTCATCACCGCCCACAGATCGGCCTTGCGCTCGAAGCCGATGCCCGGCGCATCGGGCAGCGCGACCCGGCCGTCGACCACGGGACAGTCGTCGGCGAAGCCACCGAACGGCGCGAAGACCTGCGGATAGGATTCGTTGCCGCCGCACTGCAGGCCGACGGCGATGTTGAGCGCGAACTGGTGGCCGCCGTGCGGCACGCAGCGGCGTTGCGACCAGCCGTTGGCCTTCAGCATGTCGACCGTGCGCAGATACTCGACCAGACCGTAGGAAAGGGCCGGATCGAACTGCAGGATGTCGCGGTCGGGCCTGAGCCCCCCGTGGCGGATCAGGTTGCGCGCGTCCTGCATCGAGAAGAGGTTCTCGCCGGTCGCGAGCGGCTGGCCGTACTCGGTGGCGAGTGCCGCGTGGGCGAGATAGTCGAGCGGATCGAGCGGCTCCTCGTACCAGCGCAGGCCGTAGCCCGAGATCGCCTTGCCGAATTCGATCGCGGTGGTGAGATCGAACTTGCCGTTGACGTCGACCGCCAGCCGCTCCCCCTTGCCCACGATCTTCAGCACCGCCTCGATGCGCTTCAGGTCTTCCGCGAGCGGCACGCCACCCACCTTCATCTTCACGCAGGAGTAGCCCAGGCCGATGTAGTGCTTCATCTCGTCCTGAAGCCCCTGGAGATCCTTGCCGGGATAGTAGTAGCCGCCGGCGGCGTAGACCCACGCCTTGTCGTCGTACTGGCCGCCGTTGTGGCGATCCGAGAGCAGCTTCCACAGCGGCACGCGCTTGGCCTTGGCGACGGCATCCCAGATCGCCATGTCGATCACGCCGACGGCGACGGACCGCTCGCCGTGGCCGCCCGGCTTCTCGTTGGCCATCATCGCCTTCCAGCACTTGGCGGGATCGAGCAGCCCCTCGCCGTCGAGCAGGGAGTCGGGCTTGGCCTCCGAGACGCGCTTGATGAAGCGCTCGTTCAACAGCCCGTGCTGGGCGTAGCGGCCGTTGGAGTTGAAGCCGTAGCCGACCACCGGCTTGCCATCGACCTTCATGTCGGTGACGACGGCCACGACCGAGGCGGTCATCTGGCTGAAGTCGATATAGGCGTTGGCGATGTTGGAGCGGATCGGCGAGACGATGTCGCGGATGGCCGTGATGCGCATGGAATTCCCTCAGGCGGTGGCGACGACGCG
>CAIWTJ010000286.1 GCA_903915535.1 Enhydrobacter aerosaccus | reverse complement strand
TGTTCGTGAACGCGGCGCGTGGTAGCGCGATTCTGAAGAGGCGGCAAGAAGACCAGAAAGCCTAGGCGGGATGCCTTTTCAGGTGGGCTAGCAAAAGCTCCGTGGAACGGCCTGCCGCCTGGTCCATGACGAAGTGGCCTATCCCCGGCAGCACTTCCATTGCATAGGCCGCGCTCACGAATTCTCCGGTGCCTTCGGCCGCCACCCGCCCGACGGTCGCGTCGGCGTCGCCCCAGATATAGAGCGTCGGCACCTTGATCGGGCCGAAGTCGCCGGAGAGGCCCTTGTTGGCGCGATACCAGGCCAGCGCCGACTCGAGCGCGGGCTTTGTGCCGAGGACCGAGAGATGCTGCTTCACCGAGTCCGCACTCTGCCCGAACAGCCCGTCGCGCATCGCCTTGGCATTGTCGGCCAACAGCTTGTCGGCGGTCTCGGGGGCGAGGAACTTTCCGTGATGGCGCGAGCGGTGTTTCTGGTCGGGGTCTTCCTGCAACGCGCGCCGGAAGGACAGCGGATGCGGCCGCGACAGGACCGTGAGCGACGCGAGGCGTTCGGGGTAGTTGTTCGCCACCCCCCATGACACCTGCCCACCCCAATCGTGGCCGACGAGGTGGAAGCGCCTGCCGGCTGCGCCTGAGGCATCGGCGATATCGATCGCATCGGCGACGAGCTTGTCGAATTGGTAGTTGTCGAGATTGCCCGGATCCGGCCGCGCGCCCGGCGAGTAGCCGCGCTGATCGGGAGCCACGGCGCGGTAACCCGCCTTGGCCAGTTCCGGCAGCACGGCGCACCAGCTGTGCCGCGACTCGGGAAAGCCATGTAGCAGAAGCACAAGGACGCCGCCGGCAGGGCCGGCGACGTCCGCGGTGAAACTGAGGCCCGATCTGGTTTTAATCTGGACGGTATCGATCATACCGCCGATCAGACCACGCCGTTGGCCTTGAACCAAGCGAGGCAGACCTGCCAGCCGTCGTCCGCCGCGCCCTTGCGATAGGACGGGCGGTAGTCGGCGTTGAAGCCGTGCGGCGTGTCCGGATAGACCTTGATTTGCGACTTCTGAGCCGCGGGGCTGCCGCTCTTGAGCGCGGTGCGCATCTTCTCGACCGACTCCTGGGAAATGCCGGTGTCGGCGCCGCCATAAAGGCCCTGCACCGGGCCGGCGAGCGTCTTGGTGACATCGACCGGATTGGTCGGCGACAGCGGCGTCGCATCCCTGGCCAGCGGGCCATACCAAGCCACGCCCGCCTTTACCGCCGGATTGTGCGCGTCATACATCCATACGATGCGGCCCCCCCAGCAGAAACCGGTGATGCCGAGCTTGGCTGCGTCGGCCTTGCCCTCGCCCTTCACGAACGCGACCGTCGCGTCGAGGTCGCCCATGACCTGCGCGTCCGGCACCTTCGACACGATGTCCTTCATCAAGGTCGGAATGTCGGTGACCTTGGTGGCATCGCCCTGGCGGAAATAGAGGTCCGGCGCGATTGCGTAGTAGCCCGCCTTGGCGAATCGACGGCAGACATCGGTGATGTGCTGATGCACGCCGAAGATTTCCTGGACGACAAGGATGGTACCGAAGCCCGTGCCCGAAGCCGGCATGGCGCGATAAGCCATCATGTCCTTGCCGTCCTTGGTCTTCACCGTGACCGCGCCGGCGGTCAGTCCGTCGGCCGGCGTCGTGATGACGCTCTGCGCCTGGACCGGCTGGGCCGCCAGCGCGAAGGCCGTCCCGAAAGCCGTGCCGAACAGTGCCTTGCGGCGCGAGACGCTGTCGTCGAAGGAGATGTTGTCGCCGTCCATGGTGATGCCCCCTGTGAAGTGATTGGCGGAGGGAGCCTAGGATACGGCTCCCTCCCTCCTACAATCACAATTGGGCGATCACCCGGCGGGGCCCTGTTATTTGAGGTTGGCGGCGAAGAACTTGGCCGCCTCGCCCTCTGCCTGCTCGTTCACCTTGGCGTCGTATTTGAGCGGCAGCTTGAACTTTTCGCCGAGCGCCGTCGCTTCGGGATTGGTGAAGGCGTGCACGGCACCGGGATACTCGATGATCTTGTAGTCGCTCTTTGCCGCATCGAGATCCTTCTTCAGCGTGTCGTACTGCTCGCGCTTCACGAAGGGATCGTCCGCGCCGTTCAGGATGAGGATCTTGGCCTTGACCGCACCCGGTGCCGGCGCCGGCGTGTTGAGACCGAGCGAGGCATGGAAGCCCGCGACCGCGGCAAGGTCGTCGCCGGTGCGTGCCATGTTCAGCACGACGGCGCCACCGAAGCAGTAGCCAACCGCACCGATCTTCTGCGGGTTGACCGTGGCCTGTTTGGCAAGCAGGGCCTGTCCCGCCTTGAAGCGCGACTGCATCACCGCCGGGTCCTTCATCACCCCGCCCGAAAGCGCGCCGGCATCCTTCGGATTGTCCGCGGTCTTGGCGTCGCCGTACATGTCGGCGATGAGAACCGTGTAGCCCTGCTGGACGAACAGCTTGGCCTGATTGTGCATGTGCGGAGTGATGCCCCACCATTCGTGCACCATGATGAGGCCTGGCCGCTTGGCGGTGCTCGCATCGTCGTAGACGATGAAGCCCTTCAGGGTGGTATCGCCGTCCTTGTAGGTGACCGGCTCTTCTTTCACTGCAGCCTGTGCGCCCGTGATCATCGCGACGGCACAAACTACGCCCACCATCAATGCTCGCATGCTGACCTCCCTGTTGAGACAGCGAGATTGGCATGGGCGCCCGACCGGCACCATAATCACAATTAGGCGATGTGCTCCAAAGCCAGATATTCCGGGCTCTGCATCTCCATCAGCCGCGACACGGTTCGCTGGAATTCGAAGGCTCCGTCGCCGTCGGTATAGAGCTTGTCCGGCGAGGTCGCGGCCGAGCAGATGAACTTCACCTTCTTCTCGTAGAAGGTATCGATCATGGTCACGAAGCGTGCGGCCTTGTCGCGATTGTCCGGCCCCATCTTGGGGATCTCGGCCAGGATGACCGAGTGGAAATGCTCGGCGATGCACAGGAAATCGGCAGCACCCATGGGCTTGGCGCACCAGTCGAGATAGTGCGCCATCGCCACGCCCGGCGCCGCGCGCGGCACCTCGACATCGCGGCCCTGCGTGCGCAACACCCGCGGCTCGCCGTCGGCGCCATTGGTCAACGCCCGGAACGCCTCGTCGAGTTTCTTCGTCGCCCAGGCGCCGAGCGGTGTCAGGTACATGTCGAACTCGCGCATGCGGTCCATTCGATAATCCTGGCCGCCGCCCAGCTCGAGGATTTCGAGCCGCCGCTTCATCAACTCGATGAACGGCAGGAAACGGTCGCGCTGCAGGCCGTTCTTGTAGAGATCGTCGGGCGCGCGGTTCGAGGTCGCGATCACGGTGAGCCCTTCGTCGAACAGGGTTTCGAACAGGCGGCCCAGGATCATCGCATCGGCGATGTTGGTGACCTGGAATTCGTCGAAGCACAGCAGCCGCGTCTCCGCCGCGATCGCCTTTGCGATCGGCACGATCGTGTCGGATTCTGGCGGCGCGCCTCTGGCCGCCAATTCCTCGCGCCGCTTGTGCAGACGCTCGTGCACCTCCAGCATGAATTCGTGGAAGTGGACGCGGCGCTTCCTGGCCACCGGCGCATCGGCAAAGAACAGGTCCATCAGCATCGACTTGCCGCGGCCCACGGGTCCCCAAATGTAAAGCCCGTGCGGACCCGCCGCCGGCTTGGCCGCCTGCCCCAGGCCCAGCCACGACAGCAGACCCGGCTTGGCGGGCTGGCCCGCGCCCGCCTTGAGTTGCTCGAAGACCGCCTGCAGGCGCGCCACCACCTTTTCCTGCACGGGATCGGCATGGACCTGGCCCGCGGCGCGGCGCGCGGCGAGGTTGGCGGCAGGTCCCTTTCCGGTAGTCGGCGTATCGGCATCCATGTCGGCACCTAACTAGCTCACCGGCGCGCGGCTGCCTATAAGATGCGGCAATGAAGATCGCCTTCCTCGGCACCTCGGAATTCGCCGTTCCCGCCCTGCAGTCGCTGGTCGATGCGGGCCATGACGTGGCCGCGGTCTATACGCGTGCGCCCAAGCCCGCCGGCCGCGGCCAGCAGGAGCGCAAGACGCCCGTGCACGTGCTGGCCGACACGCTGGGCCTCGCCGTCCGCACGCCCAGGACCCTGAAGAGCGACGCCGAGGCCGACGCCTTCCGCGCGCTCGATCTCGACGCGGCGGTCGTGGTCTCCTACGGCCACATTCTCACCAAGGCATTCCTCGACGCGCCCGTGCTGGGCTGCGTCAACATCCACGGCTCGCTGCTGCCGCGCTGGCGCGGCGCCGCGCCGATCCATCGCGCCATCCTGGCGGGCGATGCGGAGACCGGCGTCACCACCATGCTGATGGACGAAGGCCTCGACACCGGCCCGATGCTGCTGGCCGAACGCACGCCTATCTCGGCGGCGGACACCGCCGAGACGGTGCACGACCGGCTGGCGGCGCTGGGTGCAACGCTGATCGTGTCGACCCTGGACGGGCTGGTGCGCAAGAGCATCGATCCCACCGTGCAGCCGCAGGAGGGTGTCACCTATGCCCACAAGCTCGGCAAGGAAGAAGGCGTGCTCGACTGGCGGCGCCCGGCCGGCGAACTCGAGCGCAAGGTGCGCGCGTTCCATCCGTGGCCGGGCACTTCGTTCGAGCTGAACGGGGAACGTATCAAGGTGCTGGAAGCGGGTCTCGCGCTGACGGCGGGTGCGCCGGGCACACTCGCCATTTCGAGAGACGGGTTCCCGGTCGTCGCCTGCGGTTCGGGCGGGCTCAAGCTCCTGAAGCTGCAACGCCCGGGCAAGGCAGCAGTCGCCGCCGATGCCTTCCTGCGCGGCTTCAACCTGCCCGCCGGCACCGTTCTGCCCTCGCCCGCCGTCCTCTCGCTTCCGGCCTGACGTGCCGCGCTACAAGATCTCCGTCGAATACAACGGCGGCCCGTTCGTCGGCTGGCAGCGGCAGGACACCGGACCCTCGATCCAGGCCTGCCTCGAGGATGCGATCTTCGCCTTCTCGGGTGAGCGCCTGAAGGTGCGTGCCGCCGGCCGCACCGACTCGGGCGTCCACGCGCGCGGCCAGGTCGCGCACTTCGATCTCGGTGCGGAGAAATCCATCGAGGAAGTGCGCGGCGCGCTGAACTATCACCTCAAGCCCAATCCGATCGCGGTGCCCACGGTCGAGCTGGCGCCGCCCGGCTTTCACGCGCGCTTCTCGGCGACCCATCGCCGCTATCGCTACCGCATCCTCAATCGCCGCACACGGGCGGGCATAGACGAAGGTTTCGTCTGGCATGTGCCCGTGCCGCTCGATCTCGCGCCGATGACCGAGGCCGCGCAGGTGCTGGTCGGCCACCACGACTTCAACAGCTTCCGCTCGGTCTCCTGCCAGGCCAAGTCGTCGGTGCGCACGCTCGACGAACTCACGGTGCGACGCGACGGCGAAGAGGTTGTGATCGACGTCGCCGCGCGATCCTTCCTGCACAACCAGGTGCGCATCCTGGTCGGCACGCTGGCGCTGGTCGGGCGCGGCCAGTGGAGCCCGACGGACGTGGCCGAAGCGCTCGCCGCCTGCGACCGCACGCGCGCCGGGCCGACGGCGCCGCCGCTCGGCCTCTGCCTGATGGAAGTGCGCTACGGCGCCCTAGCCACCGGGCACCGGGACGACGCCGAGGAGGCGGTCGACGATGAGTGACAGCATCAGCGACGGCATCCAGTTCACGACCAGCAGCACCACCGACAACGGCCAACCGATGCCCAGCGACAGGCGCGTGGCCATCAGGAACCAGTAGTAGAACAGGAACTGCAGGCCGATCTGGATGACCTGCCCGACCGGCCGCGGCGCCACCAGGGTCACGGCGAGGCCGATCACCGCCAGCACCAGTACCGGCAGGTTGATCCAGTTGAGCGCCGCGATGTAGCGCGGATAGTTGGCCAGCCACTGCCGCCGCCGCGCGATCTCGTAGAACAGCACCGGGAACAGCAGCCAGTCGACGACGAAGTGCATCGCCTCGATCGCCACGATCTCGAAGGCATCGGCGGCGGTCTGGATGCTCGAATAATAGAGCGCGAGATAGAGGCCGTAGAGCGGCGCGGCGATCGCCATCACCCGGAACGAGCGCAGGCAGCCCTCGACCGTGTTCTCGAAGTAGAGCGGCGCGCCCGGATCGCGCTGGAGGAACCGCACGGCGCCCTGCGTGCCATGGGCGATGTCGCTCGCACTCAGCACGCTCTTCTCCTCAGGACGCGAAATAACGGTCGAGCATCGTCTCGTAGACGCGCGCCAGCGTCTTGAGGTCGGCAATCGCACTCTTCTCGTCGACCTTGTGCATGCTCTCGCCGATCAGGCCGAACTCGAGCACCGGGCAGTAGTTGCGGATGAAGCGCGCGTCGGAGGTGCCGCCGGTGGTTGAGAGTTCGCACTCCACGCCGGCCACGTCGCGCACGGCGCCCGCCACGAGGTCCGAGAGCGGACCCGGCGGCGTGTAGAAGGACTCGCCCGAGACCGAGACCTGGTACTCGACGATGCCGTTGCCGCCCAGCCTCTCGTTCACCTTGTCGAGCCGCTCCTTGAGGTGCGCAAACAGCGTCTTCGACGTCCACAGATCGTTGAAGCGCGTGTTGAAGCGCGCCTTGGCGACGCCAGGTGCGATGTTGGTCGCAGGATTGCCGACGTCGACCGTCGTGAACTGCAGCGACGTCGGCTGGAAGTGCGTGCTGCCCGTGTCGATCGGCTCGCGCACCAGTGCCTCGATCAGCGCGGACAGGCGGTGGATCGCGTTGTCGAGCCGCTCGGGATAGGCCACGTGACCCTGGACGCCGCGCACGATCATGTCGACCGTCATGCTGCCGCGCCGGCCGATCTTCATCATGTCGCCAAAGCGCTTCGAGCTCGTGGGCTCGCCCACCACGCAGGCGTCGATCTTCTCGCCGCGGTCGGCCAGGCGCTTCAGCATCTTCACCGTGCCGTTGACGGCGGGGCCTTCCTCGTCGCCGGTGATCAGCAGGCTGATCGCGCCGCCGAAGCTGGTGCCGCGCCGCGCCACGAAGCGCGAAGCGGCCTCGGTGAAGGCGGCGATCGCGCCCTTCATGTCGGCGGCGCCGCGGCCGAACAGGTAGCCGCCGCTCAATTCAGCGGCGAAGGGCCCGATCGTCCACGACGAGAGGTCGCCCACCGGCACGACGTCGGAGTGGCCCGCGAAACAGAAGTGCTTGCCGTTGCCGTCCTTGTCCTCGCCGATGCGGGCATAAAGGTTCGCCACGTCGTCGGCGCCCTTCTCGCTGAAGTCCATGCGCTCGCAGCGGAAGCCCACCGACGTCAGCGCCTTCTCGAGCAGCTGCAGTGCCCCCGCCTCGCGCGGCGTCACGCTCTCGCAGCGCACCAGCGCGCGCGTCAGTTCGACGGTATCGGTAGCGGCGGGCGTGAGCGTGTCGGGCATGGCGGGAAAATACAGGCACCTTCTGCCAAAGAGAAGGGCGCCGGTTCTGACCGAACCGACGCCCAGGGTACTTGAGAGAGGAAGAAGTCTTCTTCTTGGGTTGAACCTCGTCAGGCGACCAGTGGCTTACGCCACCATCCGGTCCGCCTCCTGCAGATTGACCGACACCAGCTGCGACACGCCCTGCTCGCCCATGGTGACGCCGTAGAGGCGGTCCATGCGGGCCATGGTGACGCGATGGTGGGTGATAACCATGAAGCGCGTGTCGGTGCGGCCGGCGATGTCCTTCACCAGGCCGCAGAAGCGCTCCACGTTGAGATCGTCCAGCGGCGCGTCGACCTCGTCCAGCACGCAGATCGGTGCCGGGTTGGTCATGAACACCGCGAACAGCAGCGACAGCGCCGTCAGCGCCTGCTCGCCGCCCGAGAGCAGCGACATGACCTGCAGCTTCTTGCCCGGCGGCGAGGCGTGGATCTCGAGGCCGGCCTCGAGCACGTCCTCGGACTCGGTGAGGCGGAGTTCCGCCTTGCCGCCGCCGAACAGCTTGGTGAAGAGCTGCTGGAAGTGGCCGCTCACCTGCTCGAAGGCGGCGAGGAAACGCTCGCGGCCTTCGCGGTTCAGGCTCTGGATGCCCTGGCGCAGGCGACCGATGGCGTCGACCAGGTCGTCGCGCTCGGCCGTCATGCCGGTGATCTGCTGCTCGAGTTCGTTGGCCTCTTCCTCGGCGCGCAGGTTCACGGCGCCCATCGTCTCACGCTCGTGCACCAGCCGCTCGAGCTTGTGCTCGGCCTTGTCCATTTCCGGCAGCTCTTCGAGCGTCTCGACCTCGGCCAGCGCCAGCACGCCCTCGGGCTCGCAGTTGAGCCGCTCGACGATGCGCTCGACCACGGCCTGGCGATCCTTCGTGGCCTGCTCGACCAGGCCCTCGCGGCGGACCCAGCGCTCGCGCGCGCTGGCGAGTTCGCTTTCGGCCTGGCGCATCGCCTTGTCGGCTTCGCTGAGCTGCGTCTCGCCGATGGCCAGGCGATCGGCCGCTTCCCGGCGATTGTGCTCGGCCTTGTCGATCCCCTCGCCCAGGGCCATCTGCTTGGCCTCGATCTCGGCGGGCCGGGCGGCGAGCTCGGCGATCGTCTCGGCGATCTGCTCGCGGCGGGCGTCGAGCTCGACGATCTGGCCCGCTGCGTCCGACAGGCGGGTGCTCCAGCCGGCGTGGTCGTGCGCGATCTTGCCCAGGCGCTCGACCCGCATCTCGGCCTCGCGGGCGAGGCGCTCGCAATTGCCTTCGGCCTCGACCAGTGCCGCGCGAAGCTCTGCGATGCGGGCGCGCAATGCGCCCGCCGCCACGCGATCCGCCTGGGTGTCGGAGATCGACGACAGGCGCGCCTCGCGGAAGGTGCGGCGCATCTCGCCGTCGGCCACGTCGGCCAGGATCTCGGCCACCGCCTGCTCGATGCCGGCCAGGCGCGTGCGCAGCTGGTCGGTGCGGCGGGCGACGTCGGTGTGATGCTCGCGCGCCTTCGACGCGTCGGACTCGGCAGCCGCGATCGCGGCCTGCACGGCACGTTCGGCGGCACGTGTCGCCTCGCCCGCGCCCTGCGTCTTGGCCCGCGACGCCTCGGCCACGGCGCGCTCGTGCGCGCGGGCCTGGTCGACACAGGTCTTCTCGGCATCGCGCGCGGCGGCGAGCGAGACGGTCTCGGCATCGACGCGGCTCTGATGGACGGCGTGTTCGGCCGCGACGTCATCGATCTGCGCGCGGATCTCCGCGAGCCGGTTGCGCTGGCTGAGCCGCACGGCGGCGGCCGTCGGCGCACCGGCGCGCACCGTGTATCCGTCCCAGCGCCAGACGGCGCCTTCGGTGGTCACCAGCTGCTGGCCGGCCTTGAGGCTCGGCTGCAGGGCGGCACCCGTCGCGTCGTCGGCCACGATGCCGATGAAGGAAAGACGACGCTCCAGTTCCGGCAGCGCCTTCACATGGGCAGACAACGGCGTGGCGCCTTCCGGCAGCAACGGCGCCCCCGTCATGGCGCCGAGCGGCAGCCAGTGAACCGGCGCACCGCGATCGGACGAGGCCTCGAGCTCTTCGCCGAACGCAGCTCCCAGCGCCTTTTCGAAACCGGGTTCGACGGTGAGCGCGTCGAGCAGCGGCGGCCACAGCGAGTCGGCGGCCGATTGCAGGGCGGCGGCGACGCCGGACTCCTCGGCGCGCAGCTTGGTGAGCTTGGCCGCGATCTTCTGCAGCGAATCGGCGGCGGCAGCGTGGCTCGCCTCGGCGGCCTGACGCTCTGCCGCGCGCGCGTGTTCCATGTCGATGCGCTCGGCCTCGGCCTTGGCGACCGCTTCGCGCGCGGCCTCCGACTCGTAGCGCTCGGCCTCGCGGGCCGCCTCGATCGTCTGCTCACCCTGGCGGCGCGCTTCGTCCAGCCCGGCGCGGGCCGCTTCGAGCGCGGCCTCGACCTCGGACAATGCCGGCAGGCCGGCAAGCTCGGCCTCGATGGCGCGCTGCTGCGCGGTGATTTCCTCGCGGCGAACGGCGAGCCGGCGCAGGCGATCCTGCAGTTCGGCGATCTCGCGGCTCACGCTGTTGCGCAAGGCCTCGTCATCGGCGATCTGGCGCGTCAGACGATCGTGTTCGGTCTCGGCGGCGATCGTGGCCGCGTGGGCCTCGTCGCGCGCCTGCTGGGCGGCGGTGGCGCGATCGTCCTCGCCGACGCGATCCTGCTCGAGCTTGACGCGTTGGGCATCGAGATCGGCGATCGCGGCATCGGCGTCGTTCTTGCGGCCCTGTTCGCGCGCGAGATCCGACTGGGTCTGCTGCAGACGAGTCTCGGCGTCCTGCTGGGCGGCGGCGACGCGCTCGGCCTCGGCCGTCAGCGCATCGTGCGCCGAGCGCAGGCGCTGCAGGGTTGCGGCGGCCACGGCCTCGTCGTTGCGCAACGGCGGCAACGCGGTCGCGGCGTCGGCCTGGGCCGTCGTGGCGAGACCGACGAAGCGCGTCAGGTCGGCGACCTGGGCTTCGGCTTCCTTCAGGCGCTCGCCCGCGTCGGCCAGTTCCTTCTCGGCATTGGCGAGCTTCAGCGCCAGCACCTGCGCTTCGGCGCGGCGGATATGGTCGGAGAGATTGCGGTAGCGGCTGGCCTGGCGCGCCTGGCGCTTCAGGCCCTTGTGCTGC
>CAIWTJ010000285.1 GCA_903915535.1 Enhydrobacter aerosaccus | reverse complement strand
GTTGTGCAGCGGCGTGTTGTAGCCCAGCATCACCATCTCGACGTTCTGCAGGCCCATCACGCGATAGGTCTCGGGCCAGCGCCGGTCGTTGCAGATGCACATGCCCATGTTGCCGCCGAACGCCTTCACGACCGGGAAGCCGAGATTGCCGACCTCGAAGTATCGCTTCTCGAGATGCTGGAACGGCCGCTCGGGCTCGTGCTCGCTGTGACCGGGCAGATGGATCTTGCGGTACTTCGAGACGATGCGGCCGTCCTTCTCGACGATGATCGAGGTGTTGAAGCGGCGGACGCGGCCTTCTCCCTTGGTGAGCTCGGCATAGCCGAAGCTGAATCCCAGGCCGAGGCGCCTGGCCTCGGTGAACAGCGGCGCCGTCTCGTTCGACGGCATCTCCCGCTCGAAGAAGGAATCGACCTCCGCCTGGTCGGGCATGAACCAGCGCGGGAAGAACGTGGTGAGCGTGAGCTCGGGAAAGACCACGAGATCGCAGCCCATGCGCCCGGCCTCGCGCAGCAGCGCGATCATGCGCTCCACGACATCGCGCCGCGTGTGGCGGCGCTGGATCGGGCCCATTTGCGCGGCGCCCACTGTCAATACGCGTGTCACTCTTGAACCTCAGCGGATGTAGGCGTTGATATTGCTCTCGAGATCGGCGATCGCCTCGTCGATCGTCCTCTGGAACTTAACTTCCATCGCGGCGTACGGCACCTTGTATTCGGCATGGCCGTTCAGCTTCGACGCCGGGTTCATCGCGGTGTCGAAGAAATAGGCGTCGATATCGACCTTGTTGGTGCGGTCGCCGTAAGGCTCCATCCACTTGATCCGGAGATCGATCAGGATCGCGCCCTTCTTGCCGGTCGACACGGCTTCGCGGAAATCGTGGACGTACTGCAGGGTGGGGTAGTGCCGCTTCAGCATCGCCAGGATCTGATGGCTGAAGTAGGTCGGATCGGTGTCGGCGATGACGGCGGTGTTGGTGAGCGACGTCGGGACGACCTTGCCCCAGTATTCGTTCGAATCGCGGACATGGCCGATGTGACGCTCGACGTTCTCGCTGGTGATGAAGGCCACGGGCTGGCCGAGCGTCATCGGGGCGTTGGACGGCACGCCCGCCGAACTCTGGTTGTAGATGTTCTGGAACGCATCGACCTGCGCCGGCGGCGGCGGACCGGTGCAGGCCGAGAGAGCGAGCATGAGTGCGATTAGGGCTGGCAGAGTCCTGGTCATCTTCCTCGATCTCCGTCGATCAACGCGTTGTACCGGTGATGTCGCTGGGGCGCTGGGGCGGCGGCACATTCGTCGGCGCCCCCTGGCCGTAGGTGCTGCGCACCGGGCGATTGCCGATGCTGTTCATGTTGGTATTGGAACCGCCCACGGACGGAACGTTGGCCCGCGCGGCAGGCATCGCGCCGGCCGCCGCGTTGGCCATTGCGCCCCCCAGTTCCAGGCCGACGCCGATGGCGTGCATCCAGAGCGCGGAGACGGCCTCCGGCGAGACACCGGCCCTGAGCTGCTGGACGCGCGCCGCACAGACGTCGGGCGAGGCATCGCAGCCGCCGATGACCTGGTCCGACAGCGCGGTCGATCCGCGCGCCGCGAAGCGCGGATCGTCGGCCGGCGGCGCGCTCGCGGCCGGCATCGGCTTGTCGACCTGCGCGAGCACATTGCAGCCGCCCGCCTGCTTCAGCGCGTTGTAGCCCGCGAGCGCCTTCGGACCATCGTTGGCCTGTGAAGCCGCGACGTAGTCGGAGACGAGCTTCTGGCACTTGGGCGACAGCCCCGACTCGGCCGGCTTGGGCGGCGGCGCACTGGATCTCTGCGGAGCGTTGGGGTCTGCCTTCGGAGTCTGAGGCGGCGCCGACGGCGGTGCCAGCTTCGGCGACGAGCGCGGTGCTGTCAGAGCGGCATGGTTCTTCGGATCGCACATCGCCAGCACCTGGCCATAGAGGATGCGGCAACTGTTGAAAGCGCCCGCCTGTCCCGACGTGCCGCTGGGCTCGGTGCCGATCGAGCGCATGTTGTCCTGCCGCAGCGCGCAGGTGTTCATGTTGTCGTTGGCCTCGCGGCACATCCGCTGGAAGCCTGGATCGGACTGGATGCTGCCCAGCGACGTGGGCGCCGCACCTCGCGGCGCGAAGCCCGACAGCGCGAGTTGCTCCAGGGCCGGCCAGAAGCCGGACGGGTTGCCCTGGGCGGTCGTGCCGAGCCGCCGTTCCAGCGCCTCCAGCAGGTCACGGCAGAAATTCTGCATGCCCTGGCGATGCGCCTCGAGCACGGCGGCACGCGACGGATCTCCCGCCAGGCCGTTATTGATGGCGTTGAGCGCGCGCTCGCACGGCTTGGGCAGTGCATAGGTCTGCCCGTCGAGCGTGACCGAGAGCGGCGGCAGATCGGCGGACGCCGGCACGGGCGGCGGCGGCGGGCCGGGATCGTCCCCCATCAGCATCCAGCACATGTAGCGTTGCTGCGGATCGGTTGGATGGGCGCAGCTCTGCGTGAGCTGGGTCATCATCGCGCACATGCTGGGGTTCGTCGTGCCCCTGCAACCGCTGCCGATCTCCGCTGTCGCCATGTAGGCGCCATCGGCCGGCCGGTCTCCCGTCCCGGGGATACCGGTCGGCGTGCCATCGGCGCGATACCAATATTCCGGAGTGGGCGCCGGCGTCGGGTTCTTGATGCAGTCGGAGACATAGGCCAGCCGCAGGTAGCGGTCGAGCGAGTACCAGCCCGGCGGCCGCACCGACTCCCGTTCCATCCGGATGATGTTCTCGCGGTACTCCGCGCAACTCTTGTCATCGGCCTGGGCAGGCCCCGCCAGCAGTGCGACGACGACGCTCAGCGCGAGCGCCGTCCAAGTTCCAAGATGACGCATTCCCCCGCTCCCCTGCGGAAGCTTCTCATCCGGCTTATCGGCGAGTCAATAAACCCCGCCCATTCAAGGGCCTGCGCGCTTTACATCGTTTGTGAATTCCGCCGAGGCGAAGGTGCCGCCCTGGAAGAGATCGCCGACCGGATCGGGCGGGAGCTTCTTCTGCTCGGCCTCGGCCTGGGCGCGGAACTCCTCCGCCTTGCCGGTCGGGCGATAGCCCAGACGATGCGCCCGTGAATTGTCCCACCAGCTCGCCTCGTTGTCGGAGGCGCCGTAGAAAATCTCGAAGCGGATGTCGGGATGCTCGAGCCCGATCTGGAAGAGCTGCACGAGGTCCTCGGGCGAGATCCAGATCGACAGGCGCCGCACGTCGAGCGGCGACGGGCCGACATTGCCGATGCGCAGGCAGGTGACGCCGATGCCGTGCTTGTCGGAATAGAGCGCGCCCAGCGCCTCGCCGAACGCCTTGCTGACGCCGTAGCGGCTGTCGGGCCGCACCGTGACGTCGGTGCCGATCTTCTTGCGGCGCGGGTAGAAGCCGATCGCATGGTTGGACGAGGCGAAGATCACGCGCTTCACGCCGGCCACGCGCGCGGCTTCGAACAGGTTGTAGCAGCCGATGATGTTGGCATTCAGGATCTGGTCCCACGTGCCCTCGACCGAATGGCCGCCGAGATGGATGACGCTGTGCGCGCCCTTCACGAGGGCGGCGACCTCGTCGGGCTTGGTGAGGTCGGCGGCGACGAATTTCTCGGACGGCAGCAGGTTCGCGGGCTGCACGCGATCGCTCAGCACGAGGCCGGGATAGAGCTTGGCCAGCAGCGGCCGCGTCATGGTGCCGACGCCGCCGGCGGCGCCGGTGTAGACGATGCGGCGCGCGGGATCGAGAGAGTCGGTCATGGGTGTTTCCTCCGGACTATTTGGCGGTGAGCTGCAGTTCGATCGGCAGGTTGGTGTAGTGGCTCGCGACCTGGCCGGGAAGCGTCATCCACACCTTGTCCTTGTGCGACAGGATGTGCTGCAGCGCCTTGCGCAGCCGGGCGAGCCGGAAGGGCTGGCCCATGATGAACGAGTGCAGCGAGATCACCGAGACCAGCGGCGCGTCGGCGGAGCGGCGCAGCATCTCGTCGAAATTTTCCACGATCATGTCGCAGTATTCCGCTGCCGAGTTGTGCCGGTAGGCGATGGCCGGCTGGTCGTTCAACTCGATGGGATAGGGCACCGACAGGATCGGCTTCGTACGCGTGTCCACCCAGAAGGGCTGCTCGTCGCAGATGCCCCAGTCGAGCACGTACGAATAGCCCGCCTCGGCCAGCAGGTCGGAGGTGACGTTGCTCGGCGTCAGATAGGGACTGAGCCATCCTTGCGGGCGAACGCCGTCTTCCTTCGTCATCAGCGCCGTGACCTCTTGGATCATCGTGCGCTCGGCGGCTTCGGTCATCTCGATCTGGCGCTCGGCATTCGACCGCCCATGGCCGATCATCTCGTCGCCGCGCGCCCGGTGGGCGGCGATCAACTCGGGACAGTGCCCGTAATTCTCGGTGTTGACGATCACGCCGACATTGAGCTTCAGCTCGTCGAACAGGTCGATCAGGCGCCATTCGCCGATGCGGTTGCCGTACTCGCGCCACAGCCAGCTGCGCTGGCTCCACGGCTCGGTCCGGCGATCGAGATCGACGCCGCACTGCACGCCATAGGGAAAGTGCTCGATGTTGACGGCGATATAGACCGCGAGCCGCTTGTCGCCCGGCCAGTTGAACACCGGACGATGTTTGATGGCCGAATACTTGAACCGATCGTGTGACGGAAGCATGGGGTGAACTTTCTCAATCCTGCCGGGGAGTGCCAGTATATAGTCGGGCCATGACCGCTGCCGACCGCCCCGTTCATTCCCAATTCCGCTGGGGCCTCGCGGCCAAGCTCTTCGCCATCCTGATCCTGCTGGGCGCCATCGCGGTGCTGGTGACCGGTGGACTGGGCTACGTGCGCGCCCACGACGCGCTGGAAGAGAGCATCTACAACCAGCTCACCGCCGCACGGCAGGCCAAGACGCGCCAGGTCGAGACCTATTTCAAGAGCATCCGCAACGACCTGCGCCTGCTGGCGTCGTCGAAGATGGCGGTCGATGCCGCGCGCGGCTTCCGCACGACATTCGACGAGCTCGAGCAGAAGCCCGCGCCTGAGAACATGCGCCGCACGGTCGAGGCGTGGTACGCGGCCCATTACCTGCCCGAAGTGCGCCGCCTGCTCGGCAAGGATGTCGTGGCCGCCGACTACCTGCCGGCCGGAAACGCCGCGACCTTCCTGCAGTATCACTACATCGCGGCCAATCCCCAGCCGGTGGCACGGCGCAAGCTCACCGACGATGCCGGCGACGGCAGCGCCTACAGCGCTCTCCACGCCGTCTACCATCCGCTGCTGCGCAACGCCGCGTCCACGATCGGCTTCTTCGACATCATGCTGGCCGACACGAAGTCCGGCCGCGTGACCTACGGCATGGTGAAGGAAGTCGATTTCGGCACCTCGCTGCGCGCCGGCCCCTACCGGCAGTCCAACCTCGCCGCGGTGGTCGCGCGCTGTGCCGCCGCGACCGACCCGTCGACGACCTGCCTCGAGGATTTCGCGCCCTACCTGCCCTCGGACGGCCAGCCGATCGCCTTCATGGGTGCACCGGTGATCGACCGCGGCGAGGTGATCGGCGTGCTGATCGCGCAATTGTCGATCGAGGAGATCGACCGGGTCGTGACCGGCGACAAGCGCTGGCGCCAGGAAGGCTTCGGCGACACCGGCGAGGCTTATCTCGTGGGACCCAATTCAATGGCCCGTTCGGGCCCGCGCCTGTTCTATGAAAACCGCGACGCCTTCTTCGCCGAATTGACCGCCAACGGCGATCCGGCGGCGGAGATCGACGCGATTCGCCGATTCGGCTCGCCGGTAATGCACCAGAAGATCGACACGCAAGCCACGCGCGCGGCGCTCGCGGGCATCGAAGGCACGGGTGAGGTCATCGGCAACTACGGCAAGCCGACGCTCGCCTCGTGGGGGCCGCTCGCCATCGCCGGCGTCAACTGGGCGCTGGTCGCCAAGATCGAGACGTCGGAGGCCTTCGCGCCGATCCATCGCCTGCAGCGCGATCTTGCGATCGTGGGCGTGATTGCCCTGCTCGTGGTGCTGGCGATCGGCGCGTGGCTGGCGCGCTCGCTGCTCGGTCCCCTGCGCGAGCTGACCGCCGGCGTCGAGCGCTTCGCCGACGGCGACTATCACGCCAAGGTTCCGGTGCGCACCCACGACGAGATCGGCCAGCTCGTCACCGCGTTCAACGGCATGGTCGACGAGCTGCGCACCAAGAACGTCCTGATCGAGACCAAGAACCGCGAGAACGAGGAGCTGCTGCTCAACGTGCTGCCCGCGCCGATCGCCAATCGCCTGCGCGGCGGCGAGCAGCGCATCGCCGACGGCTTCGCCGAGGTCACGGTGGCCTTCGCCGACCTGGTGGGCTTCACCGCGCTCACCTCGGAGATGCCGCCGCAGGACGTCGTCCACCTGCTCAACGGTCTCTTCACGCGCTTCGACATGGCGGCCCACGAGCTCGGCATCGAGAAGATCAAGACGGTGGGCGACGCCTACATGGCCGTGTGCGGCCTGCCCGATCCGGTCGAGAACCACGCCGAGCGCATGGTGCGCATGGCGATCCGCATGGTCCACATCACGCGCGAGCATGCGCTCGAGCATCACGTCGTGATGAAGCTCAGGGTCGGCATCAACACCGGCCCGGTGGTGGCGGGCGTGATCGGCCGCAGCAAGTACATCTACGACCTGTGGGGCGACACGGTGAACCTCGCCAGCCGCATGGAATCGGGCGGCGTGCCCGACGGCATCCAGGTGACGCGGCCGGTCTACGAGAAGCTGAAGGACGAGTTCGTGTTCGAGCCGCGCGGTTTCATCGAGGTCAAGGGCAAGGGCAGCGTCGAGGCCTGGCTGCTCAGGCTCTGACGGACCGCGAGCTTCCAGCTCGCTCATGATCATGAGCGAGCTGGAAGCTCGCGGTCCGTCAGAGCCTGAGCAGCCAGGCCTCGACGCTGCCCTTGCCCTTGACCTCGATGAAACCGCGCGGCTCGAACACGAACTCGTCCTTCAGCTTCTCGTAGACCGGCCGCGTCACCTGGATGCCGTCGGGCACGCCGCCCGATTCCATGCGGCTGGCGAGGTTCACCGTGTCGCCCCACAGGTCGTAGATGTACTTGCTGCGGCCGATCACGCCCGCCACCACCGGGCCGGTGTTGATGCCGACCCTGAGCTTCATCACGACGTGATGCTCGAGCGCATGCTCGCGCGTGATGTGGACCATGCGGATCGCCATGCGCACCATGCGCTCGGCGTGGTTCTCGACCGGATCGGGCAGGCCGCACACGGCCATGTAGGCGTCGCCCACCGTCTTGATCTTCTCGATGCCGAGCTCGTGGGCCGCCATGTCGAAGCGCGTGAAGAGACCGTTGAGCAGGTGGACGACGTCCTGCGGCGGCATCTCCGAGGTGAGCGCGGTGAAGCCCACCAGGTCGGCGAAGGCCACCGTGACCTCGGCGAAGCCGTCGGCGATGCGCTGCTCGCCGCCGCGCAGGCGATTGGCGATCGGCGCGGGCAGCACGTTGAGCAGCAGCTCCTCGTTCTCGCGGTTCTTGGTCTCGATCAGGACGTTCTTGGTGCGCAGCTCGTCGACCATGCCGTTGAACGCGGTGACGAGCTGGCCGATCTCGTCGTGGGTGCGCACCGGAACCTTGGCGTGATAGTCGCCGTCGGCGAAGCGCTCGACGCCGGCGGTCAGCTCGCGCAGGGGACCGAGCAGCGAGCGCGCCAGCCACGCGCCGATCGCCAGCACCACGAGCAGGGCAATCACGCCCACGATCGCAAGATCGCGCTGCAGGCGATGGATCGGCGCGAAGGCCTCCGACGTCTCGATCTTGGCGACCAGCGCCCAGTTGACGCCGGCGATGGCGAGCGGCCCCCACGAGGCGAGCGTCGGCTTGCCGTAGTTGCCGATGACCTCACCCGTGCCTTCGATGCCCGCGAGCGCCGCGCGCGTGGCTTGCGTGTCGATCTTCTGGTGCATTACCGGCGAGCCGAATCGGCGAATCGCGTCGATCTCCGCCGCCGGATCGCCGTTGGCGGTCAATTCGGCGAAGAAGGCGTCGCGGTTTTCATAGAACAGGCGCGGGCCCGAACGGGCCATTGAATTGGGTCCCACGAGATAAGCCTCGCCGGTGTCGCCGAAGCCTTCCTGGCGCCAGCGCTTGTCGCCGGTCACGACCCGGTCGATCTCCTCGATCGACAATTGCGCGATCAGCACGCCGATCACCTCGCCGCGGTCGATCACCGGTGCACCCATGAAGGCGATCGGCTGGCCGTCCGAGGGCAGGTAGGGCGCGAAATCCTCGAGGCAGGTCGTCGACGGGTCGGTCGCGGCGGCACAGCGCGCGACCACCGCGGCGAGGTTGGACTGCCGGTAGGGGCCGGCGCGCAGCGAGGTGCCGAAATCGACTTCCTTCACCATGCCGTAGGTCACGCGGCCGGACTTCGTGTCGGCCAGCATGATGTCGAAGAAGCCGATCGTGGACGCGGCGTTGCGCAGCAGCGGATGGTAGACGGCGTGGAGAGCGCTGTAGGCGCTGCCGTCGCCGGCATCGTCGGTGAGCTTGCGCCGTGCCACCGGCTGGGGATTGGCCGCGATGTAGTGATACTGCAGGAAGGTCGCGGCGTTTCCGGCCGGCAGGTAGTCGGCGGCCACGACATCCTTGCCGAGCAGGCGGCGCACTTCGGGCAGGTAATGGGCCGCGTACCACGCCTCGACCGTGCGGCGCATGTTCTCAGGCGCGGGCTTCTGCTCGAGCTCGTCGAATGTCGTGCGGAAGCCGCGCGCGGCATCGACCGCCATCTTCGACGACGCCAGCAGGCGCAGGTCGTTGCGGATGCTCTTGAAATAGGTCTCGACCTGGCGCGTCTTGGCCTGCCGTGCGGCGGTGAGCTGGTTGTAGATGCTCTCTTCCAGCGCGTCGTGGGCGCGCACGTAGCCCAGTCCACCGGTCACCAGCACCGCGATGGCGCCCAGCAGGATCAGGATGGCGAAGAGCTTGGCCGCGAGGCCCCAGCGGAATTGGGAATGAACGGGGCGGTCGGCAGCGGTCATGGCCCGACTATATACTGGCACTCCCCGGCAGGATTGAGAAAGTTCACCCCATGCTTCCGTCACACGATCGGTTCAAGTATTCGGCCATCAAACATCGTCCGGTGTTCAACTGGCCGGGCGACAAGCGGCTCGCGGTCTATATCGCCGTCAACATCGAGCACTTTCCCTATGGCGTGCAGTGCGGCGTCGATCTCGATCGCCGGACCGAGCCGTGGAGCCAGCGCAGCTGGCTGTGGCGCGAGTACGGCAACCGCATCGGCGAATGGCGCCTGATCGACCTGTTCGACGAGCTGAAGCTCAATGTCGGCGTGATCGTCAACACCGAGAATTACGGGCACTGTCCCGAGTTGATCGCCGCCCACCGGGCGCGCGGCGACGAGATGATCGGCCATGGGCGGTCGAATGCCGAGCGCCAGATCGAGATGACCGAAGCCGCCGAGCGCACGATGATCCAAGAGGTCACGGCGCTGATGACGAAGGAAGACGGCGTTCGCCCGCAAGGATGGCTCAGTCCCTATCTGACGCCGAGCAACGTCACCTCCGACCTGCTGGCCGAGGCGGGCTATTCGTACGTGCTCGACTGGGGCATCTGCGACGAGCAGCCCTTCTGGGTGGACACGCGTACGAAGCCGATCCTGTCGGTGCCCTATCCCATCGAGTTGAACGACCAGCCGGCCATCGCCTACCGGCACAACTCGGCAGCGGAATACTGCGACATGATCGTGGAAAATTTCGACGAGATGCTGCGCCGCTCCGCCGACGCGCCGCTGGTCTCGGTGATCTCGCTGCACTCGTTCATCATGGGCCAGCCCTTCCGGCTCGCCCGGCTGCGCAAGGCGCTGCAGCACATCCTGTCGCACAAGGACAAGGTGTGGATGACGCTTCCCGGCCAGGTCGCGAGCCACTACACCAACCTGCCGATCGAACTGCAGCTCACCGCCAAATAGTCCGGAGGAAACACCCATGACCGACTCTCTCGATCCCGCGCGCCGCATCGTCTACACCGGCGCCGCCGGCGGCGTCGGCACCATGACGCGGCCGCTGCTGGCCAAGCTCTATCCCGGCCTCGTGCTGAGCGATCGCGTGCAGCCCGCGAACCTGCTGCCGTCCGAGAAATTCGTCGCCGCCGACCTCACCAAGCCCGACGAGGTCGCCGCCCTCGTGAAGGGCGCGCACAGCGTCATCCATCTCGGCGGCCATTCGGTCGAGGGCACGTGGGACCAGATCCTGAATGCCAACATCATCGGCTGCTACAACCTGTTCGAAGCCGCGCGCGTGGCCGGCGTGAAGCGCGTGATCTTCGCCTCGTCCAACCATGCGATCGGCTTCTACCCGCGCCGCAAGAAGATCGGCACCGACGTCACGGTGCGGCCCGACAGCCGCTACGGCGTCAGCAAGGCGTTCGGCGAGGCGCTGGGCGCGCTCTATTCCGACAAGCACGGCATCGGCGTCACCTGCCTGCGCATCGGCAATGTCGGCCCGTCGCCGCTCGACGTGCGGCGCCTGTCGATCTGGATCTCGCCCGAGGACCTCGTGCAGCTCTTCCAGATCGGGCTCGAGCATCCCGACATCCGCTTCGAGATTTTCTACGGCGCCTCCGACAACGAGGCGAGCTGGTGGGACAATTCACGGGCGCATCGTCTGGGCTATCGCCCGACCGGCAAGGCGGAGGAGTTCCGCGCCCAGGCCGAGGCCGAGCAGAAGAAGCTCCCGCCCGATCCGGTCGGCGATCTCTTCCAGGGCGGCACCTTCGCCTCGGCGGAATTCACAAACGATGTAAAGCGCGCAGGCCCTTGAATGGGCGGGGTTTATTGACTCGCCGATAAGCCGGATGAGAAGCTTCCGCAGGGGAGCGGGGGAATGCGTCATCTTGGAACTTGGACGGCGCTCGCGCTGAGCGTCGTCGTCGCACTGCTGGCGGGGCCTGCCCAGGCCGATGACAAGAGTTGCGCGGAGTACCGCGAGAACATCATCCGGATGGAACGGGAGTCGGTGCGGCCGCCGGGCTGGTACTCGCTCGACCGCTACCTGCGGCTGGCCTATGTCTCCGACTGCATCAAGAACCCGACGCCGGCGCCCACTCCGGAATATTGGTATCGCGCCGATGGCACGCCGACCGGTATCCCCGGGACGGGAGACCGGCCGGCCGATGGCGCCTACATGGCGACAGCGGAGATCGGCAGCGGTTGCAGGGGCACGACGAACCCCAGCATGTGCGCGATGATGACCCAGCTCACGCAGAGCTGCGCCCATCCAACCGATCCGCAGCAACGCTACATGTGCTGGATGCTGATGGGGGACGATCCCGGCCCGCCGCCGCCGCCCGTGCCGGCGTCCGCCGATCTGCCGCCGCTCTCGGTCACGCTCGACGGGCAGACCTATGCACTGCCCAAGCCGTGCGAGCGCGCGCTCAACGCCATCAATAACGGCCTGGCGGGAGATCCGTCGCGTGCCGCCGTGCTCGAGGCGCATCGCCAGGGCATGCAGAATTTCTGCCGTGACCTGCTGGAGGCGCTGGAACGGCGGCTCGGCACGACCGCCCAGGGCAACCCGTCCGGCTTCTGGCCGGCCCTGGAGCAACTCGCGCTGTCGGGCTTCGCGCCGCGAGGTGCGGCGCCCACGTCGCTGGGCAGCATCCAGTCCGATCCAGGCTTCCAGCGGATGTGCCGCGAGGCCAACGACAACATGAACACCTGCGCGCTGCGGCAGGACAACATGCGCTCGATCGGCACCGAGCCCAGCGGCACGTCGGGACAGGCGGGCGCTTTCAACAGTTGCCGCATCCTCTATGGCCAGGTGCTGGCGATGTGCGATCCGAAGAACCATGCCGCTCTGACAGCACCGCGCTCGTCGCCGAAGCTGGCACCGCCGTCGGCGCCGCCTCAGACTCCGAAGGCAGACCCCAACGCTCCGCAGAGATCCAGTGCGCCGCCGCCCAAGCCGGCCGAGTCGGGGCTGTCGCCCAAGTGCCAGAAGCTCGTCTCCGACTACGTCGCGGCTTCACAGGCCAACGATGGTCCGAAGGCGCTCGCGGGCTACAACGCGCTGAAGCAGGCGGGCGGCTGCAATGTGCTCGCGCAGGTCGACAAGCCGATGCCGGCCGCGAGCGCGCCGCCGGCCGACGATCCGCGCTTCGCGGCGCGCGGATCGACCGCGCTGTCGGACCAGGTCATCGGCGGCTGCGATGCCTCGCCCGACGTCTGTGCGGCGCGCGTCCAGCAGCTCAGGGCCGGTGTCTCGCCGGAGGCCGTCTCCGCGCTCTGGATGCACGCCATCGGCGTCGGCCTGGAACTGGGGGGCGCAATGGCCAACGCGGCGGCCGGCGCGATGCCTGCCGCGCGGGCCAACGTTCCGTCCGTGGGCGGTTCCAATACCAACATGAACAGCATCGGCAATCGCCCGGTGCGCAGCACCTACGGCCAGGGGGCGCCGACGAATGTGCCGCCGCCCCAGCGCCCCAGCGACATCACCGGTACAACGCGTTGATCGACGGAGATCGAGGAAGATGACCAGGACTCTGCCAGCCCTAATCGCACTCATGCTCGCTCTCTCGGCCTGCACCGGTCCGCCGCCGCCGGCGCAGGTCGATGCGTTCCAGAACATCTACAACCAGAGTTCGGCGGGCGTGCCGTCCAACGCCCCGATGACGCTCGGCCAGCCCGTGGCCTTCATCACCAGCGAGAACGTCGAGCGTCACATCGGCCATGTCCGCGATTCGAACGAATACTGGGGCAAGGTCGTCCCGACGTCGCTCACCAACACCGCCGTCATCGCCGACACCGATCCGACCTACTTCAGCCATCAGATCCTGGCGATGCTGAAGCGGCACTACCCCACCCTGCAGTACGTCCACGATTTCCGCGAAGCCGTGTCGACCGGCAAGAAGGGCGCGATCCTGATCGATCTCCGGATCAAGTGGATGGAGCCTTACGGCGACCGCACCAACAAGGTCGATATCGACGCCTATTTCTTCGACACCGCGATGAACCCGGCGTCGAAGCTGAACGGCCATGCCGAATACAAGGTGCCGTACGCCGCGATGGAAGTTAAGTTCCAGAGGACGATCGACGAGGCGATCGCCGATCTCGAGAGCAATATCAACGCCTACATCCGCTGAGGTTCAAGAGTGACACGCGTATTGACAGTGGGCGCCGCGCAAATGGGCCCGATCCAGCGCCGCCACACGCGGCGCGATGTCGTGGAGCGCATGATCGCGCTGCTGCGCGAGGCCGGGCGCATGGGCTGCGATCTCGTGGTCTTTCCCGAGCTCACGCTCACCACGTTCTTCCCGCGCTGGTTCATGCCCGACCAGGCGGAGGTCGATTCCTTCTTCGAGCGGGAGATGCCGTCGAACGAGACGGCGCCGCTGTTCACCGAGGCCAGGCGCCTCGGCCTGGGATTCAGCTTCGGCTATGCCGAGCTCACCAAGGGAGAAGGCCGCGTCCGCCGCTTCAACACCTCGATCATCGTCGAGAAGGACGGCCGCATCGTCTCGAAGTACCGCAAGATCCATCTGCCCGGTCACAGCGAGCACGAGCCCGAGCGGCCGTTCCAGCATCTCGAGAAGCGATACTTCGAGGTCGGCAATCTCGGCTTCCCGGTCGTGAAGGCGTTCGGCGGCAACATGGGCATGTGCATCTGCAACGACCGGCGCTGGCCCGAGACCTATCGCGTGATGGGCCTGCAGAACGTCGAGATGGTGATGCTGGGCTACAACACGCCGCTGCACAAC
>CAIWTJ010000284.1 GCA_903915535.1 Enhydrobacter aerosaccus | reverse complement strand
CGTGGCGCAGCTCCTGCACAACGACGACAAGGAAGTCGGCAAGATCCTGGCCGATCCGAACACGCACATCTCGCTCTCCGACGCGGGCGCGCATCTCACCTTCTTCTGCGACGCGGGCTTCGGCCTGCACCTGATGGGCCACTGGAGCCGCGACCTGGGCGTGATGGACCTGCCCCAGGCGGTGCACCGTCTCACCGGCCAGCCCGCGAAGCTGTTCGGCATCCAGGGCCGCGGCCTGCTTAAGGAAGGCTATGCCGCCGACCTGATGCTGTTCGACCCGAAGACCGTCGACCGCGGGCCCAAGCGCCGCGCTCACGACCTGCCGGCGGGCGCGGCGCGCCTGACCGGATCGGCAGTCGGGCTGCACGGCGTCTGGATCAACGGCCAACAGGTCACCAACGACCAGGGCTTCTGCGCCGATCCGAAATCGCGGCCCGGCAAGGTACTGCGCTCCTTCACGGCCTGATACGCGCGAGGAAGAGCGCGGTCACGTGGGCCACGCTCTCCTCGAAGAAGGCGGGATCGTCGAGCGTACGCCGGCTCAGCGCCTCGATCTGGCTGGCGAAGTCGGCGAAGTGCTGCGTCGTCGCCCACAGCGAATAGAGGAACTGGTAGGGATCGACGGCGGCCATCTGGCCCGACGCGATCCAGTGCGCGAAGACGGCGGCCTTCTCGTCCATCACCGGCTGCAGCCTATCGCGCAGCCGCCCGCCCAGCACCGGCGCGCCGTACAGGATCTCGAAGCAGAACAGCCGGCTCGCATCGGCATGATCGCGCGAGAAGGTGATCTTCTGGCGGATGTAGGTGGCGATCGCTTCCTGCGGACTGTTGGCGCGATCGATCGCCTCGAGCGGCACCAGCCACAGCGACAGCACGTTGTTCAGCACGGCAGCGTAGAGCGCATCCTTGCTGGGGTAGTAGTAGATCAGGTTGGTCTTGGAGACGTCGGCGCGCTCCGCGACACGGTCGAGGCTGGCGCCGTCGACCCCGCTCCGCGAGAACAGCTCCAGTGCCGCCGCCAGGATCACCTCGCGCTTGCGGTCCGACTTGCTGGGCGTCTTACGCAGTGGCGTGGCCATCGAGAAAATCCAGCAGCAGCGTGTTGAAGGCCTCGGGCTCGGTGACGTTGATGCCGTGGCCGCCGTAGGTCGCCATGTGGAGCTCGGCCCCGGGAATGCCCGCCGCCAATTCTTCCGACCTGGTGGCCGGCACCAGCACGTCGTCGCGCGACGCGACCACGAACACCGGCAGCTTCATCGCCGCGAGATCGGCGGTCGCGTCGAAGCGCAGCAGCGCGCCGACGCGGCGGCGCAACGTGTCGGCGCCCTGGAAGCCCGCGAGCCCGTGCGCATCCTCGTGCTTCGCCCGCTCCGCGTTCCTGGCGAGCCAGACCGCGGGATAGAGGAAGATCGGCTGCGCCCGCACATAGGCCTCGGGACCGGCGTGCTTCAACAGCAGAAGCCGCGCCTCGAAGCAGCGCTTGGTGTGATCGTCGGCTTTCGCCCAGCCGTTCACGACCGTGAGCGACTTCAGGCGCTTCGGCGTCCGCCGCGCCAGATCGAGGCCGACCAGACCGCCCAGCGCATGCCCGACCAGATGACAAGCTTCGGTCTTCGTGGCGTCGAGGATCGCCACCACCTCGTCGGCCATGGCCTCGATGCTGTGATCCTCGGGCAGCTCACGTCGGGCGCGGCCGGTGCCCGCCTGGTCGTAGGCGATCACGCGATAGCGAGCCTGGAGCGCCGCAAGTTGTGGCGACCAGTAACCTGCGGCACCGCCCAGCCCGGCAGAGAGCAGGACGGTGTCGGCGCCCGGGCGGTCGCTCTCGTGAACGTCGAACGTCACTTTTTGCCGATATGCGCCGTCGTCGCGATCTCGACCAGCGCGTCGGGCCGCACCAGGCCGCACTGGATGCAGTAGCGCGCGGGCTTGTCGCCCGGGAAGTACTTGGCATAGACGGTGTTGATCGCGCCGTAGTTCTTCCAGTCGGTGAGGAAGATCTGGTTGAACGTCACGTCGGCCATGGTGCCGCCGGCGGTCTCGATCACCGACTTGATCTGCTCCAGCACGTATTCGGTCTGCTTGGCCGCATCGCCGACGTGGACGACGTTGGTGTCCTTGTCGAGCGCCAGCGTGCCCGAGACATAGACGATGCCGTCGGCCAGCGTGCCGGGCGAGTACGGGGCCAGCGTCTTGCCGGTGCCGGCGGGAACGACGATTTTCATGGGCATCAGGTCTCTCCTTTGATCTTGAGCGAGGGGTTGGCGTTGGACTGAAGGGCAGCGCGGAATTCCTCAACCGAGGAGACCCAGCCGAAGAACTTCTCGATGTTGAACAGCGCCGCCTTCTGCATGAAGTCGGGGCCGGCATGGTGGGTTGCGTCGTGCAGGACCACACCGAAATATTCGAGGAAGAAGCCGTCGCGCAGGGTCGACTCGACGCAGACGTTGGTGGCGATGCCGGTGAACACCAGCGAGCGAATGCCGCGCGCGCGCAGCATGCTGTCGAGGTTGGTGTTGAAGAATGCGCTGTAGCGCGGCTTGGAGATGATGATGTCGCCCTTCTGCGGCGGCAGTTCGTCGATCAGGTCGTAGTCCCAATCGCCCTTGTGCAGCAGCTTGCCTTTCAGCTCGGGCTTGGCGCGCATGGTCTTCATGGCGTTGGATTTGTAGTAGTTGGGCGAGCCCGGCCCGCCGCCCTCGCCTTCGTCGGAATCCCAGCCGTTCTGGAAATAGATCACCTGCACGCCGGCCGCGCGCGCGGCCGCGATCGCTTCCTTGATCTTGGCGATCGCGGGCGGCGCGCCAGAAATGTCGAAGCCCGCCAGGTCGAGATAGCCGCCGGGCGAGGCATAGGCGTTCTGCATGTCGACGACGATGAGGGCCGTCTCCGACGGCTTGATCAGCATCGGCTCGGGCCGCGCCTCGAGATAGCGCCCTGCCGGGTCGTCGGGCGGGAAGTAGCTGACGGGCTTGGTCATTCGGCGGCCTCCGCCACGAGAGTGGGTGCTTCGGATTTAATGTGGCGGCGCGACTTCATCAGCGGCTGGATCCGCTCGCCGAACTCCTTCGTGCCGCTCACGAACTCGTCGAAGGTCAGCAGCACGCCCGCCATGCCGGGGATGCCCGCGATCTCGTCCATCATGCGCGCCACCGATGCGTAGGAGCCGCACAACAGGCCGATGTTGAGGTTGACGTTGCTCACCTCGGACGACATGTGACGCACGTTGGTGTCGGCGCCCGACTTGGTGTCGGCCGAACTCTGGGCGGTGAGCCACTTCAGCGCCTCGTGGTCGGCGCCCGACTTGTAGAGGTGCCACTTGGCCAGCGCTTCCTCGTCGGTCTCGCCCGCGATGATCATGAACAGGCCGTAGGTCGCGACCTTGCGGCCACTGGTGGCGCTTGCCTTCTGCAGCCGCTCGACGGTGGTCGTGCAGGCGGTCGGCGTGTTGAAGCCCATGCCGAAGACGAAATTGTAGTCGGCGTGCTTGGCGATGAAGGCCATGCCGGCGTCGCTCTGGCCGGCCGAGATCAGCTTGATCGGCGTTTGAGGCTTGGGCAGCAGGCGACAATCCTCCATCTGGAAGTGCTTGCCCTTGAAGTTGCTGGCGCCGGTCTCCCAGAGTTCGCGCATGATCGTCACATATTCGGCGGCGTACTCGTAGCGCTGGGCGAAGTACTCGTCGCCCGGCCACAGGCCCATCTGAGAATATTCCGGGCGCTGCCAGCCGGTGATGACGTTCAACCCGAAGCGCCCGCCCGAAATGGAATCGATGGTCACCGCCATGCGCGCGGCGATCGCGGGCGGGATGGCAAGCGTCGGCACCGTGGCGTAGAGCTTGATGCGCGAGGTGACGGCGGCGAGCCCCGCCATCAGCGTGAAGGATTCGAGGTTCTGGTCCCAGAAGCCGCTCTCGCCACCGAAGCCGCGCAACTTGATCATCGACAGGACGAAGTCCAGGCCGAAGCGCTCGGCGTTGAGCGTGGTCTGCTTGTTGAGCTCGAAGCTCGGATTGTATTGCGGCGAAGTGGTCGAGACGATCCAGCCGTTCCTGCCGATCGGAATGAAGACGCCGATTTCCATGCGAACACCTCTTTCCGATCTTCCAGCAATTACCGGACCAACTGGTCTAGTTTCATGTTTAATAAACACGCGGTAAACGGGAATGGTACCGCAACGAGACCAATTGCCGGCATTCTAGGCGCTTGGGCTTGAAGCACCTATTACGGTCGTTACTGGCAAGAATAGCCAATAAAGCCGGGGCGATTCCTGCTTATCATCGCCCCATGACCGAGCCAAAACTTCCCGCCTTCGATCCCCGCCAGATCGCCGAGAGCAACGCCACCTCCTACCCGGAAAAATTCAAGCCACAGAACAGCCGCCGCTGGAATCGCCGCCTCGGCGACCATGTCGGCTTGAAGAACTTCGGCGTGAACCTGACGCGGATCGAGCCGGGCGCGCAGACCTCGGCGCGGCACGCGCACTCGAAGCAGGACGAGTTCATCTGGGTCATCGAGGGCGAGGTCGTGCTCGAGACCAATGAAGGCGCGCAGACGCTAGGCCCCGGCATGTGCGCGGGCTTCCCCGCCGGCGGCGGCAATGCCCATCGCTTCGTCAACAGGACCGACAAGGACGTGTTCCTGCTGATCGTCGGCGACCGCACGCCCTTCGACGAGGTCTCCTATCCCGATATCGACAACCACGCGAAGGCAGGCGCCGACGGCAAGTACGTGTTCACGAAGAAGGACGGGACGCCGCACTGACGGCGGCAGGAGCGTGGCGATGCCGAAAGGGCCGTCGGCGGAGCATCTTGACGATTCCGCCGGCCGCTGCCCTGCTGTGCGGGAGAACCCCGGGGGATCGCCATGCCGCATGTCGCCGTAATGAATAAATCGACCGCAATCGCGGACGCGGATATTCAAAAGATGATCCCCGCATTCAGTCACCAGTGGAACAAGGACCTCGCGCCAGTCTGGGGAATCGACGCTGCGGCATTCGCCTTCGTGCCCGCCGGGCATTCACCGGCCGCCGGCGCCTGGTGGGTCGTGTTCCTGGACGACAGCGACTCAGCCGATGCCCTCGCCTATCACGACCTCACGGACGAAGGTCTGCCGATCTCCAAGGTCTTCGTGAAGACGCTGCGCGCCGACAGATCGAGCATCAGTGTCGGGGCCACGCACGAGATCTGCGAGATGGCCGTCGACCCCTGGCTGAACAGCGCTTACCAGGACAAGCGCAACATGTTCTGGGCAGGCGAAGTCTGCGATCCGGTCGAGGCCGACCGCTACGGCTACGATATCGGCGGCGTGGTGGTGACCGACTTCGTCACGCCGGACTGGTTCGCCCACGAGCATGGCCCCACCCGGCCGCTCCTCGATTTCAAGAATTACGTCCGCAAGCCGTTCGAGATCTTGAGCGAAGGCTATGCCCAGAAGTTCGAGCACAATCGCGGCTGGATCCAGATGAACGGCGCCCAGACCCGTGCCAGCAAGACGGCCGTGGCACCCGCAGGTTCGCGCCGGGATCGCCGGATCCGGCAAAGCGGCTCCTGGATACGGAGTAATCCGGTGCGCTAACGGCGGCGCGTCGGCTTTCTCGTCGACGTTCCGAACCGGCCCACCTCTTCGAGGATGGACTCGCGCACGATATCGGCCAATTGGCGCGTCGCCAGGTCGGGATCGCGCTCCGCGCGATGCAGCGACAGCGCGATCGCGGGCAGGTCGGGCAGGCCGGACGACCGGTCGAGCGCCGCGAGCTTCTTCGGCAGGCCGATGCGGGTCCGCAAAGTGACGCCCAGGCCCGCTTCCACCGCGGCCCATGAGCCCGCAAGGCTCGGGCTGGAGAAACTGACCCGCCAGCCGATGCCGGCTTTGTCGAGTGCGGCGACGCCAGCCGACCGGAAGACGCAGGGCGGATCGAAGGCGATCAGCGGCAGCGGCGCGGTGCCGAGGCTTTTCACGCCGGCCCAGCCCGGCCGCGCGATCCACACGATTGCGAGATCGGCCAGGCGCTCAGCATGCGGCGCCTCGCCGCCATCGCCCCAGGCCAGCGACAGGTCGAGCTCGCCCTTGATGGTGCGCTCGATCAGCCCCGCGTTGTGCTCGGTGCGCACGTCGACGCGCACCCTTGGATGCGCCTTGCCGAAACGGCCGAGCGCGCCCGGCAACCAGGTCTCCGCGAAGTCCTGCGGCAGGCCGAGGCGAACCCGGCCCTCGATCTCGACGTCGCGCACGGCGCCCACCGCCTCGTCGTTGAGGTCGAGGATGCGCCGCGCGTAGGCGAGCAGCCGCTCACCTGCCGGCGTGGGCAGGAGGCCGCGGCCGGATTTGCGCACGAGCGGCTGGCCCATCTGCTCCTCGAGCTTGCGCAGCTGCGTGCTGATCGCCGACTGGGAGCGGCCGAGACGATCCGCCGCGCGCGCGAAGCTGCCGAGCTCGAAGCCGGTCACGAAAGTGCGCAGTACATCCATGTCGAGATTGGGACGTCGGGACATTGTTCGATTTTGTGGAAGTGTTTGTTTGAAACTACCGACTTATCCGAATGATTGCCCGGACCTATCTCTCCGTCAACACAGGCAAACGGAGGATCGCATGCCGCTGGTTCGCATCTCGCTGCTCAAGGGCAAGTCGCCCGCGCATATCAAGGCCATTGCCGACGGCGTCCATGCCGCCCTCGTCGCAACCTATAACGTCCCGCTCGACGATCGCTTCCAGCTCGTGCAGCAGCACGAACGCGGCGAATTCTTCTACGATCCCCACTATGTCGGCATCCACCGCACCGACGACCTGGTGTTCGTGAACATCGTCGCCAGCCACGGCCGGACGATTCCGCAGAAGCAGGCGCTCTACAAGGCGATCGCCCACAACCTCGCCGACAAGCCGGGACTTCGTCCGCAGGACGTGCTGGTCGTGATCTCGCCCAACGACCGCGACGAATGGTCGTTCGGCAACGGTCTTGCGACCTACGTCAAGGAACCGGTGGCCGCGTGAACGGGAGAACGATCATGAGAAGCCTTTCCTCGCCGATCCTGGCGCTCGCCCTTCTCGGCGCCCTGCCGGCTGGCGCGCAGACCTTTCCGCCGCTCGTGCGCGAGCCGGTACTGACCGAGAAGCTGCCCGCGGGCGCGCCGGTGCCAAGCCTGCTCAAGGGTGCACACATCACCTTTGCGCCCGGACAGCCGACCGGCCGTCACCTGCATCCGGTGTCGGTGGTCGGCGTCGTGACCAAGGGCCACTTCATCGTCCAGATCGAAGGCGGCCCGGAACGGGTCATCAAGGCGGGCGAGCCGTTTTTCGAGGCCGCCAACGTGCCCACGGTGAAGTTCGACAATGCGTCGAAGACCGAGCCCGCCGAGATCGTGGCCTTCTATCTCACGGACAGCGACAGCCGGCCCTTGATCGAGATGCTGGGCGCCGACAAGCACTAGCCCGGGTTCGCCCCGCCCGGCTCTGTCGTCACGCCTCCGTCAGCTCAGGATCCGCTGGCGGGAGGCGCGAACCATCGATGCGGTGCGCTCGGGATCGAACCCTGCGAGCTCGCCGCCCCTCATGCGGATCCTGCCGTCGACCATGACCGTGTCGACGTCGCGCGGGCTGGTCTGCAGCAGGACGTGGGCACAGGCATCCGGTCCGATCGACGAACCGAACGGGCCCTTGTCGATCAGGACGATGTCGGCGCGCTTGCCGGGCGTGAGCGAGCCGATCCTGTCGTCGAGCCCCAGCACGCGCGCCGCCATGATGGTCGCGATCTCCATCAGCTTGCGCGGCGTCAGCAGCGGCAGGCCGGGACGCGGGATGGGGCGGCGGCCGAGCACGGTCGAGAAGCTGCGCTCCATGGCGCCGTCGACGAAGCCGCCGACGTTGAACATGATGCGAAGCTGGCCCAGCGTATCGGTCGCCACGCTGCAGGGGACGTCGCAGCCGAACACGACGTCGACGCCGCGCTCCATGGCGCGGCGGACCACGTCGGCCGGCGTGCCGTTCACGTCCGCCGTCGGCGTGAAGCAAAGCGGCATGCGCGCCTTGGCCATCATGTCCAGCTCGGCGTTGCTCAGCAGATTACCGTGGACGACGGAGAAGTCCGGTCCCAGCAGCCCGTCGGCGTGCAGCGCCGCGACGACGCCTGTCTCGTTCACATGGATGCAGCTCGGCGCCTTGTAGCCGCGCGCGAAAGCGAGCTGGCGGGCGATGTCCGGAGAACCGATCGAATCGGTCCCGAAGCCGATGCTCGTGAGGTTCGCCGGATCGTGGAACGTCTCGTAGACGCGCTTGCCCTCGGCCAGGCGCTCGTCGAGCGTCTTAAAGGTATCTCCGGGCGGACTCATGAACGAGTGCTCGAACAGGTGGCGGATGCCGCTTTCCTTCAGCGCCTTGATCGAGGCGTCGGCATACCCCGGCCCGTGGATGTTGTGGCAGTAGTCGACGATGGTCGTGGTGCCGTAGGACAGCGCCTCGTGCGCGCCGACGTAGGCCGCGTTGTAGTTGTCCTCGGCGGTGTAACCGCGGCGCCACGGCAGCAGCTTCGTGCCATAGGAGCCGTCCCACAGGTCAGGCACCGAGCCGCGCAGCACCGTCTGCCACAGGCAGGTGTGGGCATCGATGATGCCCGGCAGCGCGATCATGTTGGCGGCGTCGATGATCTCGGCGTCCGTGGCCGGCAGGGATGGGCCGACGGCTGCGATAGCGCCGTTCTCGACCAGGATATCGGCCGAGGCGAAATCGCCCAGCGTCACGTCCATCGTGACGACCTGCGCGCCCTTGATGAGAATCTTCCCGGCCATCGATCGTCCCTCCTACCGCCCGTGCGCCACCTGCAGCCGCTTCTCGCGCAGGCGGCTCCATTGCGACATGCCGAAACAGGCGAACCAGTAGATGGCGCCTGCGAAGACATAGGCTTCCATGTTCATGCCCACCCAGTTGGGGTCGGCCAGCGCCGCCTGGGCGATGCCGAGAAGATCGAACAGCGAGACGATCAGGACAAGCGTGGTGCTCTTGAACAGGGAGATGAATTCGTTGGTCATCGCCGGCAGCGCGATGCGGAGCGCCTGTGGCAGCACGATCATGCGCTGGATGCGCCAGTAGCCCAGCCCCAGCGCTTGCGCCGCCTCCGCCTGTCCTTCGGGCAGCGCCTGCAGGCCGCCGCGCACGGCTTCCGCCATGTAGGCCGCAACGACGAAGGCCAGGCCCAGGATGGCCCGCGCCAGTTTGTCGACGTCGAAGCCTGCCGGCATGATCAGCGGCAGCAGCAGCGATGCCAGGAAGATCACGGTGATGATCGGCACGCCGCGCCAGAATTCGATGAACACGACCGACGCGAAGCGGATCAGCGGCAGGCGCGAGCGGCGGCCCATCGCGAGCAGGATGCCGAGCGGCACGGCGATGAGGCCGGCATAGACCGTGAGCACCATGGTCAGCATCAGCCCGCCCCACTCGCGCGACTCGACGACGGGGATGCCGAGCCCGCCGTGCAGCAGCCACAGGCCGACGAGCGGCAGGATCGTCACGCTGGCGAGCGCGAACCAGCGCCGGCTCGGCAGGCCGCGCCATGACAGCAGTCCTGCCGTCAGCACCATCAGCGCGCCCGCGAAATCGACGCGCCAGCGCAGTGGCACGGGATACTGGCCGTACATGAACTGCCCGAAGCGCGCGCGGATGAAGACCCAGCAGGCGCCGTCGCTCTTGCAGGCCTCGCGCGAGGTGCCGTTCCAGGTGGCGTTGATCAGCACCCACTCCACCAGCGGCACGCACAGCCGTACGATGACGGCGAGGCACACCAGCGTGATCACCGTGTCGAGCGGCGTGGCGAACAGGCGCTCCTTGAGCCGGCTCATCGCGTCACCAGCCGGTGCCGTGCGTTGTACCAGTTCATGAACAGCGACACCGCGATGCTGAGCGTCAGGTAGATGGCCAGCGTGATGGCGATGATCTCGATCGACTGGCCGGTCGACACCAGCGCCGAGCCCATGAACACCGCCACGATCTCGGGGTAGGCGATGGCGGCGCCAAACGAGGAGTTCTTGATCAGGTTGAGGTACTGGCTGGTGATCGGCGGGATGATCACCGGCATCGCCTGCGGGATCACGACCAGGCGCAGGATGCGGCCCTGTGTGAGGCCGAGCGCGCGGGCGGCGTCGATCTGGCCCTGCCGCACCGACAGGACGCCGCCGCGCACGACCTCGGCGATGAAGCCCGCGGTGTAGGTCGAGAGAGCCGCAAACAGCGCCACGAACTCCGGCACCAGCACGAAGCCGCCGCGATAGTTGAAGCCGCGCAGGGTCGGCACATCCCAGCTCGTGGCCATGCCCGCGGCGACCAGCGCCACGATCGGCAGGACGCCGCAGAGCACGAAGCCCATCGGCCAGACCGGAAAGTCGCGGCCGGTGCGCGCCTGCCGCGCGGCGGCCCAGCGCGAGAGTCCGTATTGCGCCACGATCAGCGCCACGATCACCATCAGCGCGATGCGCAGGCCGCCCAGCTCGTTGGGCGTGGGGATCGAGAGACCGCGGCGGTTGAGGAAGATCACGCCCAGGAAGTCGGCGCTCTCGCGCGGCGTCGGCAGCGCCGCGAGCACGCCGAAGTACCAGAACAGCACGAAGAACAGCAGCGGGATGTTGCGCACGAACTCGATGTAGAAGCCCGCCAGCGTCGACAGCAGCCAATTGCGCGAGAGCCGCAGCAGGCCCACGGCAAAGCCGATGATCGTGGCCAGCGCGATCGAGGCAACCGAGACCAGCATCGTGTTGACGACGCCGGCCCACAGCAACGCCAGGATATTGTCCGAGGGCTTGTAGCCGGTGAGGTTGAACGGCACCTCGATGCCGGAGTCGCGCGTGAGGAACCTGAAGCCGGACGCGATGCCGGCCTTCACCATGTTCTCCGAGGCGTTCTGCACGAAGAACCAGACGACGGCGACCATCGCGATGGTCGCCGCCGCCTGCCAGAGGATGTCGCGAACCTTGCGGTCGCGGAGGAAGCTCAGCAGCGCAGGCTCACTGGCCAAGGATCACTGGCCGGAGATCACTGGAACGGCGGCGTGAACAGCAGACCACCCTTGGTCCACAGCTCGTTCTGGCCGCGCTTCAGCTTCAGCGCCGAGCCCATGCCGACCGTGCGCTCGTAGCTCTCGCCGTAGTTCCCGACCTGCTTGACGATGTTGTAGGCCCAGTCGTTGCTGATCCCCATCATCTCGCCGAACTTGCCCTCGACGCCCAGCAGGCGCCGGACTTCGGTATTGGTCGACTTGGCCTTCATCTCGTCGACATTCTTGGACGTGACGCCCAGCGCTTCGGCGGCGATCTGGGCGTTCAGCACCCAGCGCACGATCAGCTGCCAACGCTCGTCGCCCCAGCGCGTGGTCGGGCCCTGCGGATCGTTGGAGATCACCTCGGTCAGGATCTGGTGCTCGGCCGGGTCCTTGAACTTGATCCGCTGGCCGGCCAGCGCGCCCACGCCCGCGGTGTAGGCGTCGCAACGGCCCTGGTCGTAGGCCGAGATCGCATCGTCGTTCTTCTGGAAGTTGATGATCGTGACCTTGAGGTTGCGCTCGCGGAACCAGTCGGCGGCGGTCTT
>CAIWTJ010000283.1 GCA_903915535.1 Enhydrobacter aerosaccus | reverse complement strand
TCCGGCTCGCTCGTGAGGCGAGCCGGAGGCTCGCGGTCCGGAAGATTACCCGATGCGCTTGAGGCCTTCCTTGTATTGTTTGCCGCGGCGGACGTAGCTCTCCGCGCTCATGCGCAGGCGCGTGACATTGTCCTCGCTCACTTCGCGCACCGCCTTGGCCGGCGCGCCGAAAATCAGCGCCTTGTCGTCGAACTTCTTGCCCTCGGTCACGACGGCGCCCGCGCCGACCAGCGAGTTCTTGCCGATCACCGCGTGGTTCAGCACCACCGCGCCCACGCCGATCAGCGAGCCGTCGCCGATCGTGCAGCCGTGCAGCATGACGCAATGGCCGATGGTCACGCCCTGGCCCAGCACCAGCGGGCAGCCGGGATCGGTGTGCAGCACCGAGCCGTCCTGCACGTTGCTGCCGTCGCCGATGGTGATCGGCTCGTTGTCGGCGCGCAGCACCGCGCCCGGCAGGATGCTGACGTTCTCGCCCAGGATCACCGATCCGATGAGCACCGCCTCGTCCGAGACGTAGCAGGAGGCCGGAATCACCGGTTTCTTGTCGCCCAACTGATAAATCGCCATTTTCTCCCCTTCCGTTTACGTAAACCCACATTGACGTTTACGTAAACGTTAACTATGACTTTTCGCATCATGCCAGTCACCGCTTCCTCAGCAGTTTCCAGCGAGCCGCGCGATCCGCTGCGCATCTATAGCATCGCCGAATTGGCGCGCGAGTTTGCGATCACGGCCCGCACCATCCGCTTCTACGAGGACGAAGGGCTGATCAAGCCCCGCCGCCAAGGCCTGACCCGCCTGTACAGCGCCGGCGACCGCACGCGGCTGGGCTGGATCCTGCGCGGCAAGCGGCTGGGCTTCTCGCTGGCCGAGATCAAGGAACTGCTCGACCTCTATCAGGTCGACCGCACCGGCGTGAGCCAGCTGCGCGAGCTGCAGCGCCGCAGCCGCATGCACATCGAGGACCTGCAACGCCGCCGTAGCGATCTCGATGCACACATCAAGGAATTCGAGGACGTGGAAATCCAGGTCGCCGCCGAGCTGAAGAAGCGCGGCGCCGAGACCGGCAACGATTAGGACGTCCTCATCCTGAGGAGGCGCATTCAGATGCGCCGTCTCGAAGGATGGACAACAGACGTGGTGCTCGTGCCCACCCTTCGAGACGCGCCCTTCGGGCGCTCCTCAGGGTGAGGTGTGTGGTTGATTGAGAAGCTGAAGGGACCGAGGGAGGAAGCAATGGCCGTCTACAAGGCTCCGCTGAAAGACATCCAGTTCGTCATGAACGAAGTGCTCGACGTGTCGAGCCTCGCCACGCTGCCGGGCTACGAGGACGCCACGCCCGACACGATCCACGCCATCCTCGAGGAAGCCGCCAAGCTCTGCGAGAACGTGCTGTTCCCGCTCAACCGCACGGGCGACGAGGAAGGCTGTCACTACGAGAACGGCGTCGTGCGCACGCCCAAGGGCTTCAAGGAGGCCTACGACCAGTTCCGCGATGGCGGCTGGACCGGCACGACCTGCGATCTCGAATTCGGCGGCCAGGGCCTGCCGGCGACGGTGGGCTTCGCGCTGACCGAGATGTTCACCGCATCGAACCAGGCCTTCGCGATGTATCCGGGCCTCAGCCACGGCGCCTACGAGGCGCTGGCGCAGCACGGCAGCGATGCGCTCAAGAAGCAGTACCTGCCCAAGCTCGCCGCCGGCACCTGGTCGGGCACCATGTGCCTCACCGAGCCCCAGTGCGGCACCGACCTCGGCCTCATTCGTACGAAAGCCGAGCCGCGCAGCGACGGCAGCTACGAGATCACCGGCACCAAGATCTTCATCTCCGCGGGCGAGCACGATCTCACCGAGAACATCGTGCATCTCGTGCTCGCGCGCCTGCCGGATGCGCCGGGCGGCACCAAGGGCATCTCGCTCTTCCTCGTGCCGAAGTTCATTCCCAAGGCCGACGGCAGCGTGGGCGAGCGCAACGGCATCCGCTGCGGCGCCGTCGAGCACAAGATGGGCATCAAGGCCAACGCGACCTGCGTCATGAACATGGACAATGCGCGCGGCTGGCTGGTCGGCGAGACGAACCGCGGCATGAACGCCATGTTCGTGATGATGAATGCCGCGCGCCTCGGCGTCGGCATGCAGGGCCTCGGCATCGCCGAGTGCGCCTACCAGAGCGCCGTGGCCTACGCGCGCGACCGCCTGCAGAGCCGCTCGCTCACCGGCCCGAAGAATGCCGCGGGCCCGGCCGATCCGATCATCGTGCATCCCGACGTGCGGCGCATGCTGCTGTCGCAGAAGTCGTTCACCGAGGGCGCGCGCGCGCTCGCCCTCTGGGTCGGCATGCTGATCGACGAGTCGCATCGCCATCCCGATGCGGCCAAGCGCGAGGCGGCCGACGACCTGATCCAGATGCTGACGCCGATCATCAAGGCCTACTTCACCGACCTGGGCAGCGTGTGCGCCAACACCGCGGTGCAGGTCTATGGCGGCCATGGCTTCATCCGCGAGCACGGCGTCGAGCAGCTGGTGCGCGACGCGCGCATCACCCAGCTCTACGAAGGCACCAACGGCATCCAGGCGCTCGACCTCGTCGGACGCAAGCTGCCGATGAAGGGCGGCCGCGCCGCGCAGCGCCTGCTGGGCGAGATCGCGGGCTTCGTCGCGGCGAACAAGACGAACGACAAGATGAAGGAATTCGTCGAGCCGCTCGAGAAGGCGCTGGGCCGCGTGCAGGATGCCGCGCTCTACCTGATGCAGAACGCGATGAAGAATCCGGACGAGGCGGGCGCCGCCGCGACCGATCTGCTGCGGCTGATGGCGCTCACGGCGATGACCTACATGTGGGGCCGCATCTGCGCCGCCGCGCTCAAGGGTCTCGAGGCTGGCAACGACAAGGCGTTCTACGAAGCCAAGCTCATGACCGCGCGCTTCTACATCGCCCGCGTGCTGCCGCAGACCACGTCGCTCAACCACCAGATCAAGGCGGGTGCCGCGTCCCTGATGGCAATGCCGGCCGAGGCGTTCTAGCTTTTCTTACGGGACCGCGGACCTCCAGGTCCGCCTCGGAAAATCATGAGCGGACCGGGAGGTCCGCGGTCCCGTAAGACTAAGGCTCGGTCTTCGCGAACGCGGGCAGCTCCGCGAGGCGCTTAGTGAGCGCGCGCAATCGCGGCATTTCGGTTTCGGTGTCGACGCCCAATCCCACGCGTGCCAAGCGCTCGGCGATGAAGGCCGTGATGTCGGCATGCGTGAGCCGGCCCAGCAGCAGGAACTGATCGGGCTCGGCCACTGCATCGACGGCCTTGAGCGCATTCTTCATGCGCATCGTGCACTCGTTGATCCACGGCAGGTGGACCTTCTCCGGCGGATGGTGGTTGCGCTCGTACGCGGCATGCAGGCCCTTGTCGCAGGCGCCCATCATCAACGATGCGAGCCGCTGCACGGCGCGCCGGTCGGCGCCCGAGGGCGGCATCAGCGCGCGGTCGCGGCCATACACCTCGTCGAGATGGTCGACGATCGCGGCGCTGTCGACCAGCGCCTCGCCGTCGTCGAGGATCAACGCCGGGATGCGGCCCAGCGGATTGGAGACCTTCACCTCTTCCCAGTTGGCGAAGCCCGTGAGGTCGCGCATCTGGTACGGCATGCCGTAGTGCTCGAGCACGATCGCGACACGGCGCGTGTAGGGCGAGCGGTTCACTCCGATCAGGATCATGCGGACTTCATAAGGCCGCGTCCGCCGCCTGTCAGCGAGGGCCGGGCGGGGCAAAAGAGGGCATTGCGAAAGTCGCGTCTATCGCTATATTGGATTGCGATTTACACAATTACACTCGGGAGGCTCTAATGTTGGATTCTTCAAAGCCGGTGCGTGGCACTACCGGGCGCTTCGTCCCCGGCACTCCGGGAGGCCCAGGACGCCCGCGCGGCGCGGTGAGTGCCGCCGCCGCCGCCCTCGATCAGGCCGCGATCGAGGCCCAGCAGGAATTGCTCGCCGTCGTTCTCGACAAGGCGCGGGCGGGCGACCTGAAGGCGATCGAGATGCTGTGGGCTCGCGTCTGGCCGCTGCGCCGTGGGCGGCCGGTCGCATTGGATGCGCCGTCCATTGGCTGCGCCAACGACGTGCAGGCGACAAAGGCCGCCGTCACCGAGGCGGTCCTGGCTGGCGAGATCACCGGGCACGAAGCCCGGCCGATCCTCTCGGTCATCGATGTCCAACGCGACCAGATCAGGGATGACATGGCATGTCAGACCTATGCGGAGCTCGGAGAGATCATGCATCGCGCCACCCTGCGTCAGATGCGATGATCCTCCGTTTATCGACCGTTTCCACCGTTTCGAGCCGTTTTGGTCGAGCGAGAAAGCCCACAATTCCTGGGTTTTCTCCCGTGGTCCGCAGGAGCCGTTAAAAACGGTGAAAACGGTGGGCGCGCCCTTACTTGCCCTTCCAGTTCGGCTTGCGCTTCTCGGCGAAGGCGCGCGGTCCTTCGACCGTGTCCTCGCTCTGCGTCATCGCCACGAACGCCGGGTAGGTGAGGTTGCGCATCGCCATCTCGAGCGAGGGAACGTCGAGCGAGCGCATCACGACCTGCTTGGTCGCGCGCACGCTCATCGGCGAGCATTCCAGGATCTGCGCGGCCCAGCGCTTGGCCGCCGCCATCAGCTCGGCCGCCGGCACCACTTCGGTGACGAAGCCCAGCTCGTAGCCTTCCTTGGCCGAGACGTGACGGCCGGTCAGCATCATGCCCATCGCCTTCTTGAGCGGGATCATGCGCGACAGCCGCTGCATGCCGCCGGCGCCCGCCGCGAGGCCGACCCTGGGCTCGGGCAGCGCGAACTTCGCATGGTCGGCCGCCACGATGATGTCGGAGGCGAGCGCGATCTCGAAGCCGCCGCCCATGGCGATGCCGTTCACCGCGGCGATCACCGGCTTGTCCATGTCGAATCGGTTGGCGAGGCCGCCGAAGCCCTTCAACGGATGGACCGGGCGCTTGCCCGTCTTGGCCTGGATTTCGGCGTGATATTTGAGGTCGTTGCCGGCGCAGAAGGCCTTGTCGCCGGCGCCGGTGATGATGGCGACCCAGAGGTCCGGGTTCGTCTGGAACGAGTCGAACGCGTCGACCAGCTCCTGGTTCGCCATGGGGTGGCAGGCGTTGTAAACTTCCGGGCGATTGATGGTGACGATCATCAGCCGTCCGTCGGTCTCGACCTTGCTGTACTGGCCCATGGTGTTTCCCCTCTTTCTGGCAGTCTCGATGGACGATTTATCGCAGTGTCCCAGGCCCGACGATACAAAATGCCGCCACAAAATGGGGTGAAAACACACCATCTGATTGATAGGCAGAATTGCCGTCCGGAACCCGAGGAGCCCAAAGGAATGTCGATTTCGAGCCCTGCCAGAAGGACAGCCGCGCGTCTTGCCGCGCTGGCGCTGGCGGCGTTCGTCTCGATTCCGGTTTACGCGGCGGACTTAAAGCAAAATCCGAAGATCGCGCCGGGGCTTCCGGCGACGACGAATCCCTCCGGAGCGGCTGCTGTGGGCAAGCTGATGAACCCTCAATTGGCCGATCCCAGCGTGCCGCTGCCGACCCCCAATCTATCGGACAAGATCGACGCCGAGCCGCCGGTGCAAAAGCCGCAGATTTATGGCCGTGGCGAGCAGGGGGGCCAAAACGGCAGCGTTTTGGAGGGGTTGGTAGGGGTCAGGATCCCCTTCCCGGCCGCCCCGTCCACGAGCCCCTCAAATACTACATCTAGTTCCGGCGATTTGGCCTCCGGGACAGCGATTCGGGGTCGCTAGGCAGCCCACTGTTGCTGACAGGTCACAGGGGAGGGCGGAAAAGCCTGTCCTCCTTGCACCGCACTACTAGTGGTGTGTATATTCGGGGAGGAGTTGGTGATGATCCAGCCCCGCCAACGCTCGTCAGATTATCAAATAACGAGGGGAAGAACTCATGAAGAAGGCTTTGATGGCCGCCGCTGCGCTCGTAGCGCTCCCGGTCATGGCCCAGGCTCAGACTCCGTCGTCCGGTTTCTATATCGGCGCGGAAGGCGGCCTGAACTGGCTGCTCAACACCACGATCGCCAACCAGACCGTTACGCCGCAGACCGGCTGGGCTGCTGGTGGTAAGGTCGGTTATGACTTCGTCGGCCCGCGCGTCGAACTCGAAGGCATCTATCGCCAGAACAACACCAGCCAGTCGTTCAATTCGGGCAGCCGTGGCCTCGTGAGCTCGATCAGCCAGGTGTCGGCGATGGCCAACCTGCTGTACGACTTCACCCCCGGTTCGACGATCACCCCGTACATCGGCGCTGGCGCCGGCGTGGCGTTCGTGGACGGCGACAGCTCGCTCTCGAGCACGCAGTTCGCCTACCAGGGCATCATCGGTCTCGGCTGGAACGTCGACAGCAACTTCCGCGTCGACCTCGATGGCCGCTACTACGGCACGTCGAACCCGACGGTTGCCGGCACGACCTGGACCAACAACAACTTCAGCGTGATGCTGGGTCTGACCCTGAAGTTCGGCCCGCCGTCACCGGCGGTTGCTCCGCCGCCGCCGCCGGCTCCTGCCGCTCCGTCGTTCATCGTGTTCTTCGATTGGGACCGTTCGAACCTCTCGGCGCAGGCGCTCAACACGATCAAGCAGGCCGCTGGCTCGTACAAGACCAAGGGCTCTGCCCGCGTGACCGCGACCGGCCACACGGACAAGTCTGGTCCGGAAAGCTACAACATGGCGCTGTCGCTGCGTCGTGCGAACACGGTCAAGGATGCCCTGGTGCGCGAAGGCGTGCCGGCGACGGCGATCTCGGTCATCGGCAAGGGTGAGACCCAGCCGCTGGTTCAGACGGCCGATGGC
>CAIWTJ010000282.1 GCA_903915535.1 Enhydrobacter aerosaccus | reverse complement strand
TTCAAGCGGATCGCGGTCGCGAGTCATCGCGTGGCCCTTTCGTGATTCATCCGTAGAAAGTGGCAGCGACGGCGGCCCGGTTCAAGGCCGCCGCGACTGTATTGATCAGGCGGCCTCGGCCGTCTTCTCTTCGTCGGCCTCTCGGGCGGCCTTGAGCAGTTCCTCGGGGGTAACCGACTTCTCGGCGACCTTGGCCAGCTCCAGGATGAAGTCGACCGTCTTCTCCTCGAAGATCGGCGCGCGCAGCTGCTCCTTGAGCTCGGCGTTCTTGCCGTAGAACTCCAGGACCTGACGCTCCTGGCCGGGATAGCGCATGGCTTCGCGCATCACCGCCTGGTTCAACTCGTCCGGCGTCACGTCGATCGAGTTGGAACGGCCGACATCGGCCAGCAGGAGACCGAGACGGATACGCCGCACGGCGATGTCCCGGTATTCCTTCTTCATCGTTTCTTCGTCGCCTTCGAGCTTCTCGCCGTTCTTCTTGGCTTCCTCGACGCGCTGCCAGATGGCGTTGAACTCGTTCTCGACGAGGCCTTCGGGCACCTCGAACTTGTGGCTTTCGGCCAGCTTGTCGAGAAGCTGGCGCTTGATCATCGAGCGCGACACCTGGGCGTAGTCCTGGCCGATGCGCTCGCCGATCGCCTTCTTCATGGCGTCGAGATTCTCGAAGTTGTTCTTCTTCGCGAGCTCATCGTCGGCCGGCTTGTCGACATACTCGCGCACTTCCTTGATCGTGCACTTGAAGACCGCGTCCTTGCCGGCCAGTTCCTTGGCGCCGTACTCGTCCGGGAACTTCACCTTCACGTCGATTTCCTTGCCGACTTCGGCACCGACCAGCTGGTCTTCGAACCCCGGGATGAACGAGCCCGAGCCGAGATCCAGCGTGTAGTCCTCAGCCTTGCCGCCGGGGAACTCGACACCGTCGACCGAACCCGTGAAGTCGAGCTTCACGGCGTCGCCCTTCTGGGCCGGACGCGGCGGATCGACGGGCTTCTGTTCACGGTTCGCCTTGGCGATGCGCTCCAGCGCTTCGTCGACATCCTTCGCCGGCACCTCGGCCTTCAGACGCTCTAGCTCGATGCCCGAGAAATCCAGCTTGCCGATTTCCGGCAGCACTTCGATCGCGACTTCGAACTCGACGTCCTTGCCCTCTTCCAGGGTCTTGAGGTCGACCTTGGGCTGCAACGCGGGCTTCAGGCCACGATCTTCGATCGCCTTGGCCGTGCTCTGGTTCACTGCCGCTTCCAGCGCTTCGCCGTAAAGCGCCTGGCCGTACTGCTTCTTCAGCAAACCGACCGGCACCTTGCCCGGACGGAAGCCCGGCATCGAGGCGGTCGTCGCGAGCTCCTTCAGGCGCTCATCGACCTTGGTCGAGAGGTCACCCGCAGGCACGACGATCTTGAACTGGCGCTTGAGGCCTTCGGACGACAATTCCGTAACTTGCATTTTCTCACTTCCATTCAAAACGTCTGGTGCGGGCGGAGGGACTTGAACCCCCACGCCTTGCGGCACGAGAACCTAAATCTCGCGTGTCTACCAATTTCACCACGCCCGCCCGACAGCCTCCGGGCCGTGCCGAAAGGGCCGAATCGCGGGTTTCTTAGTCTGCGCCCGGCGGGCGGTCAATCAACGCTACGATTTGGCCGTTTGTGGCGGGGAAATCGCCCGTTCGAGGGCCTGGGGAATAAGGCCTGGGAGGTCCTCGGCGATCAGTCCGGGGCGGCCGAAACGGTACGCGCTCTCGCCGTGCAGCCAGGCCGCCGCGGCGCCGGCGGCCATCGGTGCAAGCCCCTGGGCCATCAAACCGCCCGCCATGCCGGCCAGCACGTCACCGGATCCGGCGGTCGCGAGGCCTGCCGTTGCATGGCCGTTGATGACCACGCGCCCGTCGGGGGCAGCGATCACCGTGTCGGCACCCTTGAGCAGGATCGTTGCGTGGCTGCGCTCGGCGGCCTGCTTCGCGCGCTCAACCTTGGAGGTCACCTCCGTGAGATCGGGAAACAGCCGCCGGAACTCGCCTTCGTGCGGCGTCATCAGCACCGGCCCTGCGATCGAGGCAAACAGCGCCGCCGGCTGATCGGCGAAGGCGGTGATCGCATCGGCATCGAGCACCACGGCGCGACGAGACGCGAGCACCGCGAGGACCGAGCCCCGCGTGCGGTCGTTCACACCCGAGCCCGGCCCGATCACGAAGGCATTGCGGCGTTCGTCGGCCAGAAGGTGGGTAAACGCCGCGTAGTCGCCGACTTCGGCCACGAGATTGCCCGGCTCTGCCATCTGGTAGATCGCCATCGACTCGCGCGGCGAGGCGATCGTGGCGAGCCCTGCTCCCACGCGGCGTGCCGCGAGGGCGGCCAGCCGTGCGGCGCCCGTCGCCACCGCGCCGCCCAGGATCGTGAGATGGCCGCGCGAGAACTTGTTGATGTTCGCGCCTTCGCGTCGCAGCAGCGCGACCCATTGGGCCGGATCGTTGCGCCACGCACGAGGCACCACGGAGTCGAGCACCTTGGCGGGGATGCCGATATCGGCCACGCGCAGGGAGCCGCAGCGCGTGAGACCTTCTGCCGAATAGTGCCCAAGCTTGGCACGGAAGAATGTCACGGTAAGCGCTGCCGTGAAAGCCGTTCCCATCACTTCGCCGGTGTCGCCGTTGATGCCGCTCGGAATATCGACCGAGACCACCGTAAGGCGCTCGGCGTTGATCCTGCCGATCAGGCCCGCGGCCACACCGTCGATCGGCCGGTTGAGTCCGGCGCCGAACAACGCATCCACGATCAGCGGACGGCCGGACAACGGCGTGCTCGCGAGGTCGCCCATGGGGCCCTTCCACAGCCGCGCTGCCCAGGCCGCATCGCCCTTCAGGGCATCGGGCGTTCCCATCAGCGAGACCCGCACCGACCAGCCGGCGGATTTCAACAGGCGCGCGACGACGAAGCCGTCGCCCCCGTTGTTGCCGGGGCCGCAGATCACGACCACGGGCTGCGGTCTGTAATGGTCGGAGATGGCTGCGACCACGGCCCGCCCCGCCGCTTCCATCAGCTCGGTGCCGTAGGAGCCGCCGGCGATCGCGGCGGCGTCGGCCTTGGCCATTTCGGCGCAGCTCAGCAACGCGAACTCGTCGCGCAGCACGAGGTCCAGTTGAGGCGGTTTTTCGGGGGTCATGACATCCTGGGATAAGGCGACTGGGGCGGCCGACCGGAATTGAACCGGCGACATCCAGAATCACAATCTGGCGCTCTAACCAACTGAGCTACGGCCGCCATCGTGGGTCGCTCCCGCGAAGCCGCGCTTTCCTACGCTCCGCCGGTCAAAGCGTCAAGAAACAGCCGGCGTGGGCGGCAACAGCCTGTCGATGGCCCGAATCCAGAGCGTGCACGCCTCTTCGATGGAGAGCTTGTAGAAATGGCGCATGCGCGCCCAGCTCTCCATGTCGGTCAGCGCCTCGAGCGCGATCAGGAGGCGCTTGCGGCTGACCTCATCGAGAGTTCCCAGCTCACGCGCGTACATCTGCTCCAGGCGCGCGATCGTGCGGTCGCGTCCCAGCTTCACGCGCTGCTTCAGTTCGTCGGAATCCTGCTGGAAGACCAGCAGCATGCGCCACAGCAGCAGGCCGCGCTCGCAGGTCCCCGCCCGTGTCTCGACCTGGGACTTGATGCGCATCGCACGATCGCCGTCGACGTGGCGCGCGGGCGCCAGCGCCGCGGCCTGCGACAGCGAATAGTCGGTCGCCATGACGCGAAGGGCATGCAGATCGGGAAAGCGCTCGAATACCGAACGCACGGAATATCCCGCGCGCTCCGCAGTTTGAGCGGCTGTCGGGTTGCGGCTGCCTTCGCGCAGCAGCGCAAGGTACGCTTCGACGATCAGCTGCTTCGTGCGCTCGCTGCGCAGCCGCCGGCCGTCGATGCGCGTGGGTTTCCGTGTCACGGGGGTGGGCGCAGCCGTCATGGAATCCTGGCTCATTGCGGCCTGGGCGGGGTTGGCGGCAGTAATCGGTCGATCGCGGTCGTCCACACCGCGCAGGCTTCCTCGAACGAGAGCTGGAACATCTCGCGCATGCGCGCCCAGCTCTCGTGATCGGTCAGCGCCTCGAGCGCGATCAGCAGCTCCTTGCGCTCGTTCTCCGGCAGGGTCGAGAGTTCCGGCCGATACATCAGCTCCATGCGCGCCACCGCGTGCTCGCGCGCCTTGGCGATGCGCACGGCAAGCTCGCCCGTCTCATCCTCGGACGACAACAGTACCCGCCATAGCGCAATGCCGCGCTCGCAGGTGCCCGCCCGGGTCTCGATCTGGGATTTGAGGCGAGTCGCGCGATCGGCCTCGACGTGGCGCGCGGGCGCCAGCGCCGCGGCCTGGGCAAGGGCGTAGTCGGTCGCCGCGACGCGCAACGCGATCAGGTCCGGAAAGCGCTCGAAGATCGAACGCACGGAATAGCCGGCACGCTCTGCGATCTGGACTGCCGTCGGCATGACGGAGTGGTCGCGCAGCAACGCGAGGAAGGCTTCGATGATAAGCTGCTTCGTCCGCTCGCTTCGAAGGCGGCGGCCATCGATCCGTCCGGGTTTGCGCGCTGGCAAAGGGGGCGTCGTACTATCCATCACTATCGTGCACGGCTCATGACTGCAAAAAGTTAAATTGCCATCAGACTGCAGTAATATAGGGCAGCCACAGCCCGGAGTCCCCAAAAATCCGCGTTAACTGCAATCCCGCAGGGGTTTTATGGGTAAAGCGATTTATGGCGAAAAATGCTGCCGCAGGCGTCGAATTGCAGCATCCAAAGTCTCGTCGTGCTTGCAGAAGCAGAACCGCGCAAAGTGACGCGGTGCCTGTTCCGCATCGTTGTAGAACGCACTGACCGGCACCGCCGTGACCCCGGCCTCAACCGTAATGTGCCGGCAAAAATCCTCGTCCGTGCCGTTAAATCCGAGCGGCCGGAAATCGGTCGTCACGAAGTACGTGCCGCTCGAAGGCAGCACGCCGAAGCCGATGTCCGCCAGCGCGTCTGCCAGCCGGTCGCGCTTGCGCTGCATGTCGCTCGCCAAGCTCGCATAGTACGCGTCGCCGAGACGAAGACCGGTTGCTGTCCCCCACTGCAGGTTGGGCGGCGTGGTGAAGGTCATGAACTGATGCGTCTTGGCGATCGCCTTCATCATCTCCGGCGGCGCCGTGACGTAGCCGACTTTCCAGCCGGTGACGCTGAAACTCTTGCCGGCCGAGCCGATGCGCGCCGTGCGCTCGCGCATGCCCGGCAACGTCATGATCGACAGATGCCGCGCCCCGTCGAAGATGATGTGCTCGTAGACCTCGTCGCAGACGGCATAGGCATCGTGCTTGCGGCACAGACCCGCGATGAACTCCAGCTCATCGCGGTCGAACACCTTGGAGCAAGGATTCATCGGCGTGTTGAACAGGATCAACTTGGAGCGGTCGCTGAACGCTTCTGCCAGCTCCTGCCGTGGCAGGCTCCAAGACGGCGGCTCCAGGCGCACCAGCTTCGGGATCCCGCCGGCGCGGCGCACGATCGGCAGATAGGAATCGTACAACGGCTCGATCAGCACCACCTCGTCGCCGGGCTCGATCAGGCCGAACAGGCAATCGGCCAGCGCCTCGGTCGCCCCCGAAGTGACCAGCACCTCGCTCTGCCAATCGACGTCGAGGCCCTGGAAGCGCTTGGCATGCTCGGCCACCGCCTGGCGCAGTTCGGGAATGCCCATCATCGGCGGATACTGGTTGTGACCGTCCATCAGATAGTCGGCTGCCGCCCGGCGCACCTCCTCCGGGCCTTTATCGTCTGGAAACCCTTGCCCGAGGTTGACCGATTGGTGCTGACGGGCGAGCCCCGACATGACTTCGAACACGGTCGTTCCGAGGCCGGACATCAGCGAATTGGCGGACTTCATGATACTTTCCGATGTGATCTATTTTTGGGCTGCTTTTTGCCTAACGATCGAGCGAATCGATTAATTTACAGACAGTAATTGTCCATTTCCCGCTGTCCATATCGTAAATATCGATGGCATAGATGGTGCTTCCCCGTTGGAGCTTCGGGCCGTCTTCGCTGACTGCGCCCGACGTTGGCGTCTGGAGTATCGCAGGCAAATGAAGAAGATCGAAGCGATCATCAAGCCCTTCAAGCTGGATGAAGTGAAGGACGCCCTCAATCAGATCGGCCTCAAAGGCATCACCGTGCTCGAGGCCAAGGGCTTCGGCCGCCAGAAGGGCCATACCGAGCTTTACCGCGGCGCGGAGTACGTCGTGGATTTCCTGCCCAAGGTGAAGATCGAGCTGATCATCGAGGACGAGATGGTCGAAAAGGCCGTCGAGGCCATCCGCGCCTCGGCTCACACCGGCCGAATCGGCGACGGCAAAATCTTTGTATCGAGTATCGAAGACGCGATACGAATTCGTACTGGCGAGCGCGGCGACGCCGCCGTATGAGAAAAAAGCCCTAGGGGCAGGGTCAACCAGAAGAGAGAAGGACGGAGCGATAATGGACGCCAAAGCAGTTCTCGCGATGATGAAGGAAAAGGACGTGAAGTTCGTGGACTTCCGTTTCACCGATCCTCGCGGCAAGTGGCAGCACACGGCCCGCATGGCCTCCGCCACTG
>CAIWTJ010000281.1 GCA_903915535.1 Enhydrobacter aerosaccus | reverse complement strand
GCATGAAAGCGTTCAGCGCCGGGCGCCGACGATGCGGTCCCATTCCTTGGCGAAGCTCGGACGGTCCTTCTCGAAGGCGTCCCAGTCGGCGGGCGACAGCAGCTTCATCTCCTTGAGCGCCACCGCGCCCGGAGGCGGCGGCACGTCCTCGCGCGGCGAATGGAGCGCCAGCGCGTCGGCCAGGGCCTTCTGGCCGACGGGCGAGAGGAACCAGTCCATGAACAGCTGCGCGGCGTTGGGATGCGGGCCGTCGGCCACGATGCCGTAGGTTTCCGGCACGGCGGGAACGCCGGTCGCCGGGAAGACGAAGCCGATCGGCGCGCCCTTGGCGGTGAACTCGACGGCGCCCGAATACTGCGCGCCCATGATGATCTTGTCCTGGCCGTTGGTCAGGCGATCGTACTGCTGGACATAGGAGTCGAAGGCGCGCGGCTTCTGGGTCGCGAATTTCTTGAAGTAGTCTTCGCCCAGGATCGGCTTCAGCATGTACCAGACGCCGTGCTGGAGGCCCGAATTCGAGACCTTCACGTTGATGGCGTCGTTCCACTTGGGATCGAGCAGGTCTTCCCACTTCTTGGGAGCTTCGGCTTCGGTCGTGTTCTTCTTGTTGTAGGCGATGCCCGCCATGATCACCGAGCCCCACGTCCAGTAGCCTTCCGGCTTGCTCTTGTACTCGGGCTTGAAGGCGGCCATCTCGGGCGAGACGTACTGGGTGAAGCCGTTCTTGCGCTGGAAGTCGAGGATCATGCCCATGTCGGAGAGCTGGATGACGTCGACGAGATAGGACTTGGCCTGCCGCTCCGACAGGACCTTGGCGTAGAGCGCGCCGGCCTGCAGGCGGAAGTAGTTGGCCTTGATCTTGGGGAAGGCCGCGTTGAAGGCGGCCACCAGCTTCTGCTGTCCGGCCTCGGGGTCGGTCGAATAGAGCACGAAGGCGCCCTCCGCCTCGGCCTTCTCGACGTTGGCGCAGGTCTTGAAGCCCTGCATCTGCCGGGGACTGTCGCAGACCTTGGCTTGGGCGTGCGCCAGACCGGTCCAGCCGAGCACGCAGGCAGCCACGCCGATGGCAGCAATGGTCTTCATTGTTTCCTCCGATAACTCTTTGTTCTGGCGACACTAGATCGTTTTGCAGAGGTTCGGCAATCAGAGGTAAGTTCATCCCATGATGGGACGTAAAATTGTCGCGCTGGCCGGCGGCGTCGGCGGAGCGAAACTGGCCCTCGGATTGGCGCAGGTGCTGCCGGCGGACGAGCTGACTGTCGCGGTCAACACGGCTGACGATTTCGAGCATCTGGGCCTCTACATCTGCCCCGACCTCGACACGGTGATGTACACCTTGGGCGGCCTCGCCAACCCGGAGACGGGCTGGGGCCGCCGCGACGAGACCTGGAACGTGCTCGACGCGATCGGCAAGGTGGGCGGCGAGACGTGGTTCCGATTGGGCGACAAGGATCTCGCCACCCACATCGAGCGCACGCGGCGTCTGCGCACGGGCGAGCCCCTCTCCTCGATCATCGCCGACTTCGCCAAGCGCTTCGGCATCGCACCCGCGATCGTGCCGATGTGCGACGAGCCGGTGCGCACGGTCGTGAAGACCGACGACGGCGATCTCGCCTTCCAGGACTGGTTCGTGCGCCTGCATTGCGAACCGGTCGTGCGCTCGGTGCGCTTCGCGGGAGTCGAGACGGCAAAGCCCCATCCGGCGTTGCGGTCTTTCGACGGGCTGCGCGGGGTGATCTTCTGCCCGTCCAATCCGTTCGTGAGCGTGGCGCCGATCCTGGCCGTGCCCGACGTGCGGGTGGCACTGCAGCGGGCGAAAGTGCCGCGGATCGCGGTGACGCCGATCGTCGGCGGCCAGGCGATCAAAGGACCCGCGGCCAAGATGCTGGCCGAGCTCGGCCACGACGTTTCGGCCCTCGGTGTGGCGAAATACTATCAGCGGCTGGTCGATGGCTTCGTGCTCGACGTCCAGGATGCAGCCCTTGCCCCTGAAATCGAGCGGCTGGGCCTCCGGGTGAAGGTCGCAGACACCATGATGCATGACGATTCGGACAAGAAACGCTTGGCCGAGGCGGCACTCGAATTCGTGGACGAGATTGCCGCGGATGGGCGACACTGAGCGGACAATGCTGACCGCCGTCGTCCCGATGAAATCGACCGAATTCGCCAAAAGCCGGCTTGCGCCCGTGCTCGACGCGGCCGGCCGGCGCGCGCTCGCGCAGCAGATGCTCGACCATGTCCTGGCGACGTTGCGCGACGCCGGGCTCGGCTCGGTACGCGTGGCGGGCGACAACCAGGGCAAGGGCGACCTCAACGCCGACGTAACCGAGGCCGCGCGCCTTGTGGAACGCGAGGGCGCGTCCCACCTGCTGCTGGTGATGGCCGATCTTCCCTATCTCGCCGCCGACGATATCGCCGCGTTGATCGAGGCCGGCCGCGACAACGCTGTCGTCATCGCGGAGGCCAAGGATGGCGGCACCAACGCCATGCTGCTGAAGCCGCCGACGGTGCTGGAATTCGCTTTTGCCACGCACCGTCCCAGCGCCACCTTCCATGCCGAGAGCGCGCGCCGCGCCGGCATCGAGCCGGTTATCCTGCGCCGCCCCGGGCTGGCGCGCGATATCGACACGCCCGCCGACCTTGCGGCCCTCGTGGCCGATCACCCCGCGTATCAGGTGTTCCGTCATGTCGCCTGAGTTCGCCTCTTTCCTCACGACAGATCTCGCGACGCTGATGAAGCGCGCCGCAGCGATCCGCGACGAGGCGTTCGGCAACCGCGTCACCTTCTCCAAGAAGGTGTTCATTCCGCTCACGCATCTCTGCCGCGACAACTGCGGCTACTGCACCTTCGTTCATCCGCCCAAGAAGGGCGAAGCGGCGTACCTCACGCCCGAGCAGGTGCTGGAGATCGCGCGCGCCGGACAAGCTGCGGGCTGCGCCGAGGCGTTGTTCACGCTGGGCGACAAGCCCGAGCTCAAGTGGAAGCCCGCCGCCGAGGCGCTCGCTGCGATGGGTTATGCCTCGACGCTCGATTATCTCGCGGCCATGGGCGCACTGGTCTTCAAGGAGACCGGCCTGCTGCCGCACTTCAATCCGGGCCTGATGGACGCGGCCGATCTCGCGAAGCTGCGCAAGACGTCGGTGTCGATGGGCATCATGCTCGAGACGACGGCAGAACGTTTGAGCGAGCGCGGCGGGCCGCATTTCGGCGCACCGGACAAGGTACCGGCGCTGCGCCTCGCGACCTTGAAGGCCGCCGGCCAGGCCAAGGTGCCGTTCACCTCGGGTATCCTGATCGGCATCGGCGAGACGCGCGAAGAGCGCATCGAGGCGCTCGCGGCGCTGCGCGACCTGCACCACGCGCACGGCCATCTGCAGGAAGTCATCATCCAGAATTTCCGCGCCAAGGCCGACACGCGCATGGCCCATGCACCGGAGCCGTCGTTTGACGAGCTGCTGTGGACGATCGCCGTCGCGCGCCTGATCTTCGGGGACACGCTCTCGGTCCAGGCGCCGCCCAACCTGCAGGAGCCGGGCTACGGCCGCCTGATCGAGGCCGGCATCGACGACTGGGGCGGCGTGTCGCCCGTGACGCCCGATCATGTGAACCCCGAGCGGCCTTGGCCGCAGCTCGACGCCCTGGCCGCCGAGAGCGCGAGGTACGGCAAGGTGCTGACCGAGCGGCTCGCGGTCTATCCGCGCTACATCTTCGACAAGAACTGGATCGACAAGGACCTGCGGCCGCGCGTGCTGGCGATGGCCTCGGCGAGCGGCCTGCGACGCGACAACGACTGGCGGCCGGGTCTCGTGATGGCCATGCCGGCGGACGATGTCGCCAACCTGGCGGCACCGTCGGTACGGGCAAGTGCAAGCCTTGCACCGGTGATCGATCGCGCGGTGCGCGGCGAGGATCTGCGCGAGAGCGAGATCGTGCAACTGTTCGAGGCGCGCGGGCCGGACTTCAAGGCGGTGACTGCGGCCGCCGACGCGCTGCGCCGCGACGTGGTGGGCGACACGATCTCCTACGCCGTCGTGCGCAACATCAACTACACCAACATCTGCTACTTCAAGTGCGGCTTCTGCGCCTTCTCGAAGGGCAAGCTCGCGGCCAACCTGCGCGGCTCGCCCTACGACCTCACGGTGCAGGAGATCGTCCGCCGCGCCTCGGAGGCGTGGGACCGCGGCGCCACCGAAGTCTGCATGCAGGGCGGCATCCATCCCGACTATACCGGCCAGCACTATCTCGACGTCTGCACCGCCGTGCGCGAGGCGATCCCCGGCATGCACGTGCACGCCTTCTCGCCACTCGAGGTCTGGCACGGCGCCACGACGCTCGGCCTCTCGCTCTCCGACTATCTCACGAGGCTGCGCGACGCGGGCCTTGGCTCCCTGCCCGGCACGGCGGCCGAGATCCTCGACGATGAGGTGCGCGACATCCTTTGCCCCGACAAGGTCTCGACCGACCAGTGGCTCGAGATCATGCGTGCCGCTCATGGCGTCGGCCTGCGCTCGACCGCGACCATCATGTTCGGCCACGTCGACCAGCCCTACCATTGGGCGCGTCATATGCTGCGGGTGCGCAACCTGCAGAAGGACACCGGCGGCTTCACCGAGCTGGTGCCGCTGCCCTTCGTCGCCGCCGAAGCGCCGATCGCGCTCAAGGGCCAGGCGCGCATGGGCCCGACATTCCGTGAAGCCGTGCTGATGCATGCGGTCGGCCGCCTGGCGCTGCACCCGCATATCCCGAACATCCAGACCTCGTGGGTGAAGATGGGCATCGAGGGCGCCAAATATTGCCTAAACGCCGGCGCCAACGATCTGGGCGGCACCCTGATGAACGAGTCGATCACGCGCGCGGCCGGCGCCGAGCACGGCGAGGAATTGCCGCCGGATGCGATGGAGAAACTGATCGCCGACATCGGCCGCACCTCGCGCATCCGCACGACGCTCTATGCCGACGCCTCCACCGAGCGTTTTCACGCCGCGCACAACGCGGCCACCCTGGAACCGATCAAGCTCGAAGTGGCGGAACGCTACGCCGGAGCGGCAACGGCCAGCGACAAGCGCCGCGTCCTGCCCAAGCCCCGCCAGATCGTCCGCGGTTAACCCGTCATCCCGAGCGAAGCCGAGGGACCTTTTTTCGCCAACCTCAAGAGAGGTCCCTCCGCTCCGCCGCGCTGCGCGCGGCTTCGGTCGGGATGACGAGGGCTTTCAGCCGTACTTCTTGCGCAGACGCGGCATCACGTCTTTTGCGTAGAGGTCGAGGAAGCGCTTCTGGTCCGGCCCCGGCGCGTGGAACACCAGGTGGTTGAAGCCCAGCTCGATATAGGGCGCGATCTTCGCCACATGCTCTTCCGGATCCGTCGAGACGATCCAGCGGCTGGCGATGCGGTCGATCGGCAGAGCATCGGCGAGGCGCGCCATCTCGGTCGGATTGTGCGTCTGCACCTTTTCTTCGGCCGAGAGTGCCAGCGCCGACCAGAAGCGCGTGTCTTCCTTGGCCTTGGCCATGTCGGTGTCGAACGAGACCTTCATCTCGATCATGTGGTCGACCGAGCCTTCAGGCTTATTGGCCACCGCCATGCCTTCCTTCACCGCCGGGATCAGCTTGTCGCGATAGAGCTCGGTGCCCTTGCCGCTGGTGCAGATGAAGCCGTCGCCGGCGCGGCCGGCATATTTGGCGACCTGCGGACCGCCGGCGGCGATGTAGATCGGCACCGGCTTCTCCGGCCGGTCGTAGATCGTGGCGTCCTGCGTCTTGTAGAACTCGCCCTCGAACGTCACATGCTCCTCGGTCCAGAGCTTGCGCATCAGCACGACCGACTCGCGCATGCGCGCGTAGCGTTCCTTGAACTCGGGCCACGGCTGGCCGGTCGCCGGCACTTCGTTCAGCGACTCGCCGGTGCCGATGCCCAGGATCACGCGGCCGGGGAACAGGCAACCCAGCGTCGCGAACGACTGCGCCACGATCGAGGGGTGATAGCGGTAGGTGGGCGTCAGCACGCTGGTGCCCATGACGATCTTCTTGGTGCTGGCGCCGAGCGCGCCCATCCAGGTGACCGAGTGCGGCGCGTGGCCGCCTTCGTGCCGCCACGGCTGGAAATGGTCGCTGACGAAGACGGAGTCGAAGCCGACCCTTTCGGCTTCGACGGAAATGTCCAGGAGCTCCCGGGGAGCGAACTGTTCGGCGGACGCCTTGTAACCGAGCTTAAGCATCGTATAGGGATACTCCAGAACGGGGAGAATATCGATTCACGCCGAACGCCTCGAACTGATCGCGCCCGCCGGCCTGCCCCGCATCAAGCCGGACGACGATCTCGCCGCCCTGATTGC
>CAIWTJ010000280.1 GCA_903915535.1 Enhydrobacter aerosaccus | reverse complement strand
CGGGCGTGCGCGCGGGCCAGCGCACCACGTAGGGCACGCGGATGCCGCCTTCCATCAGGTCCATCTTGCCGCCGACCAGCGGCCAGCTGTCGGAGAAGCGCTCGCCGCCGTTGTCGCTGGTGAAGACCACGATCGTGTCCTGCGCCAGCCCCTGGTCGTCGAGCGCGGCCAGCACGCGGCCGATGCCCTCGTCCATGTGATGGATCATGCGGCGGTAGACGTGGATGTTGCCGCCGTCGAGGTGATAGATCGGATAGGCCTTGCCGAACTTCTTCGCGAGCTCGCCGTCCTCGCGCGTTTCCCACGGCCAGTGCGGCGCGGTGTAGTGCAGGCTGAGCAGGAACGGCGTCTTGTCCTTGCCGCAGCGCGTGACGAACTCGGCCGCACGCGTCGACAACAGATCCGTGAGATAGCCGTCGCGATTTACCTCGGTGCCGTTCTCGAAGAGATCGTGCACGCCGAAGGAATCCTGGTGCGTGTGATAGTCGACGCCGCCGGACAGCGGCCCGAAATGCTCGTCGTAGCCGCTCGCCTGCGGGCCGAAGTGCGGCGGGAAGCCGAGATGCCACTTGCCGACCAGCGCGGTGCGATAGCCCTTCTCCTTGAGAACGGAGGCGATCGTGGGATGCGAGGGCGGCAGGCCCATCACCTTGTCGCCGCGCATCGCCGAGCCGATTGGCTCCTCGGCCGCACCGCGCAGGCGGTACTGGTAGCGGCCGGTCGCGAGCGCAAAGCGCGTCGGCGAACACACCGAGGAGTTGGCATAGCCGCGCGTGAAGCGCAGGCCTTGCTGGGCCATGCGGTCGATGTTGGGCGAGGTCGGCGCGCGGCCGCCGTAGCAGCCGAGATCGGCGTAGCCAAGGTCGTCGGCGAGGATGAAGATGAAGTTTGTAGCCATGCCCGGAGCGTGGCGTGCCTTCCCATGAAGCGCAACAGGGAGGAGAAGGTGGTTCCTGTTCTCGATATCGATGCCGAGCTCGCCAAGCTGACGCACTTTGCGCGCACGCCCGACAGTCCGGAGGCCGACCGCCGCAAGGGGCTGGGCTCGATCGCGCCCTATCGCGACGGCGGCATCTTCGCCAGCAAGTTCAGCGGCTCGGGCGGCTGGGAGCGCCACCCGGCGGGTGACGAGATCGTCTACATTCTCGAGGGCACGACGATGCTGCACCTGATGACCGACGCCGGCCGCGAGGACCACGCGCTGCGCGCCGGCATGATGATGGTCGTGCCGACCGGTGTGTGGCATCGCTTCGAGTCGAAGGATGGCGTCACCTTGATGGCGATCACGCCCCAGCCCACCGAGCATCCCGCGGTCGACGTTGCCGACCCGCGTCCTCTCACGAAGAAAGACATGAAAGCATGAACAGGCATCTCTCCCGCGCCGCCCTGCTGGTGGCCGGCGTGGCGATCGGCGCGCTGGCGCAACAGGCGCTGCACGCACAAGCGAAGTCACCCGCCTATGTGATCGGCGAGATCGACATCCGCGATGCCGCGGGCCTCGACAAGGAATACGTGCCGCCCGCCGCCCGGGCGGTGATCGACGGCGGCGGCAAGTATCTCGCGCGCGGCGACACCGGCGTGGCGCTCTACGGCGCGCCGCCCAAGCGGTTGGCGATCATGCAGTTCGAGAGTGTGGAGAAGGCGGAGGCCGCGTTCCGCTCGAAGGCCTACACCGACGCCAAGCTGCTGGGCGACAAGTACGCCACCTTCCGCGTCTACATGATCGAAGGGTTGCCGCAGTAGGCGTCGAGCCGCCTTCATTCATATTCCTCTCCCCCTAGCGGGGGAGAGGAGCATGAGAGCGCTTACGGCTGCGCCAGCAAATTCACGCGCTTGAGGTTGGCGCGCTCGATCTTGTCCTGTTCGACGGCGGCCTTTTCGTAGGCGGCGGTGTCGAGGTAGAGCGTGGGCATGTTGTAGGTCGCCATCACCGCCTGGACCTCGGGCGAGAACAGCGCGTCCTTCATGGCGTCGTGGATCTTCTTCACCACGGCCGGGTCCATGCCCTTGGGGCCGCACACGCCGTAGGGCGAGTTCACCACGAGATCGATGCCCGCTTCGGTGAGCGTGCGCACGTCGGGGAACAGCGGCATGCGGCGCGAGCCCCACACGACCAGCAGCCGGAACTTGCCCGCCTGCACCAGCGGGATCCAGCCGCTGGCATCGGCCACCGCATCGATCTGGCCGCCGAGCAGGCCGTTGTAGAGTTCGCCGCCGCCCTTGTAGGGCACGTGGGTCATCTCGACGCCGAGTCTTTGTTGAAGATCGACCATCACCAGGTTCTGGATCGAGGCCTGGCCGAACGTGCCGTAGGTGGTCTTCGTGGGCTTCGACTTCGCGTCGGCGATGAATTCCTCGAACGTCTTCCACGGCGCATCGGCGCGCACCACGATGCCGTGCACCGAGCCCGAGAGCTGGATAATCCAGGTGAAGTCCTTCAGCGGATCGTACGGCGCCTTGTCGGCCATCATGGCGGCGCGGAACGAGCCGGTGTGGATCTGGCCCAGCGTATAGCCGTCGGGCTTGGCGTCCTTCAGCGCCACGCCGCTCAGCGAGGCATTGGCGCCCGGCTTGTTGTCGGGGACCATCGATTGGCCCAGCCGCTTGCCGGTCTGCTCCGCCATCACGCGCAGGAAGGCATCGGCCGAGGCGCCGGGCGGCCAGGGGATCACGAGCTTGATCGGATGAGTGGGATAGTCAGCCTGCGCGTGCGCCACGGCAGACACCAGGGAAGGCGCGGCGAGGACGGACAGAAGAACCGTACGGCGTGCGATCACTTGTCCATCTCCGCGCTCGCGATCAGCCACGGCTCGTTCTTGGCGGCGTCGACCCACTCCTTCATCGGCGCGTAGCCCATCACCGCCGTGCAGTAGGCCGCGGCGTCGCTGTCGAGCGTCACGCCGTAGGTGCGGAAGCGCGTCACCACGGGGGCGAACATCGCGTCGGCCGCCCCGAAGGTGCCGAACAGGAAGCCGTCGTCCTTGGGGAAGGCGCCGCCGAAGCGCTTGCGGCAGTCGCGCCACAGGCCGGTGATGCGCTCGATGTCGGCGCGCACCGCGGGCGTCATGCCCTTGCCCGGATAGGACGAGCG
>CAIWTJ010000279.1 GCA_903915535.1 Enhydrobacter aerosaccus | reverse complement strand
CTCGCTCATGAGCGAGCCGGAGGCTCGCGGTCCGGCAGACCATGATCAGCCCGCCTTCTCCAGCGCCGCCCACATCTCGACGTCGCGTTCGGCAGTCCAGATGCGCGGATGGTCGAGCCCCTTGGCCTCGTCATAGGCACGGCTCACGTCGAACGGCATGCAGTGCTCGAAGATCACCCAGTTGCCGTAACGGGGTTGCATCGCGGCCATCGCCTTGTCGTAGGCGACCTTGAGCGAGTCGCCGGCCTGCGCCGACGCAGATACCGCCTTGTAGAGATCCGCCAGGAACTGCTGCGTGCCGGCGATGCCCTCTTCCACCGCCTGCTCGCCATGCAGCGCCTCGCCGCGACCCGGCACCAGCGCCTCGGCCTTGAGGTCGCGCAGCTTTTTCAGGGTCTCGGGCCAGTCCTTGTAGTGCGCGTCGCCGCAGTAGGGCGTGGCGCCGTACTCGACGAGGTCGCCGCTGAACAGCGTGCGCTCCTCCGGCAGCCAGACGATCGTGTCGCCCTTGGTGTGACCGCGGCCGGCATGGATGATGTCGACCTGCAGCTTGCCCAGCCACAAGGTCATGCGATCGCCGAAGGTGATCGTGGGCCAGGTCAGGCCCGGGATCGTCTCGGCCGCCTGGAACAGGCGCGGGAAGCGCTGCAGCTCCGACTTGTAGTCCTGCGCGCCGCGCTCGACGATCATGTCGCGCGTGGCCTCGCTGCAGATGATGTGCTGCGCCTCGTAGCCCGACGCGCCCAGCACGCGCACGGCGTGATAGTGTGAGAGCACGACGTACTTGATGGGCTTGTCGGTGACGGTGCGAATGTGCTCGATCACCGTCTGCGCCATCTTCGGCGTCGCCTGTGCGTCGATCACCATCACCGCGTCGTCGCCGACAACGATGCCGGTGTTCGGATCGCCCTCGGCCGTGAAGGCGTAGGCATGTTCGGAAAGGCGGCTGAAGGTGATCTTCTTCTCAGCCATGTCCGCCTGGGAGGCGAAGGCGCGTGCCATTATTGTTTCCCCTTATTGTCTTCTTGATAATTCAGTCGAGGCCGTACTTGTGGTAGGTGCCGCGGTCACCGGTGCGCACCTTGACCTCGAACGCGTCGCTGTCGCGCTCCATGCGCAGCGCGATCGTCGTGCCGGCCGGTCCGCTGGCCCACAGCTTCCTGTAGAAGTCCGCCACGTCGTCCAGCACGTCGCCGTTCAGCGCCTGCAGGATGTCGCCGCGCTGCAGGCCGGCGCGATCGGCCGGGCCGCCATCGGAAATGCCGCCGATCACCAGCTCGCCGCGATGCTCGACCGTGTAGAGGCCGAGCCACGGGCGCGGCGGTGTCGAGATGCCCCCGGTCTGCACCAACTCGTCGAAGATCGGCTTCAGCCGGTTGATCGGCACATACATGTTGCCCGGGAAGGCCGGCGAGCCCGGACCGAGCGCTTCCTGCACCAGGAGAGAGCCGACGCCGAGCAAAGAGCCATCCGGACCGACCAGCGCCGAGCCGCCCCACAACGGATAGGCCGGCACGGTGAAGATCGCGTTGTCGAGGAGGTACTCCCAATAACCCGCGAACTCGCGGCGGCCCGCAACCTTGACCTTGAGCGCGGCCTTCTCTCCGCCGGTGCCTGCGACATAGGCCTCGCTCCGCAGCGCGAGGCTGTCGGAATCGCCGAACCGCATCGGCTTCACCTTGGGCGGCACGGTCGTGCGCACCAGGCCGAAGCCGCTCTCGTAATCCGATCCCACGATCGTGGCCGGCAGCTCGCGGCCGTCGTTGTCGGTGATGGTGACGGTGTCGGCTTCCATGATCAGGTAACCGATGGTCAGGATCAGGCCTTCGTCATCGATGACGGTGCCGTGCCCTTCGCGTTCCGTGCCGAGGGTCTTGGCCGAGCGGCGGCTCTGGGGGATCGTCGTCTGCACGCCGACAACGGCGGGAAGCACCTCCGCCACTTCTTGCGGCAGGCTCGAGCTGCCGGGCTGGACCGACTCGATACCCTCTCCCGTGCCATGACTTGCGCCATTGCCGGAGCCGTTCGCCGAACCGTTCAACCCTCGGGCCATGCGCACTCCTTACGGTTACTCACCGGTGTACATTGCGGCTTGTCAGCGAAGGATAGGCGTACGGCGCTGCGATTGCTATATGACCGTGCATGGCGCCCCCCGCCGATCCGTTCGAAATCACCGACGAGCCCGCTCCGGCTGCCCCTCAGCCGGCGCGACGCCCCGTTGTATCCACAGCCTATCTCGATGGGCTGAACGAGGAGCAGCGCAAGGCCGTCACCCACGACAGCGGTCCCTTGCTGGTTCTGGCGGGCGCCGGCACGGGCAAGACGCGCGTCCTGACCACCCGGATTGCCCATCAGCTGATCACCGGCCGCGCCCGCCCGGCGCAGGTCTTGGCGGTCACTTTCACCAACAAGGCCGCTCGGGAGATGCTCGAACGGGTGGCCAGCCTGATCGGCGGCGCGGCCGACGGCATGTTCCTCGGCACGTTTCATTCAATAGGCGTGCGAGTTCTTCGCCGTCACGCCGAGTTGATCGGGCTCAAGAGCAATTTCACCATTCTGGACACCGACGACCAGACGCGACTGATCAAGCAGCTGCTGCAGGCCGAGGGCGTCGACGACAAGAAATGGCCGGCGCGCGTGCTCTCGGGAATCATCCAGCGCTGGAAGGACCGCGCTCTGACGCCGGAGAAAGTCTCGGGCGAGGAGGCAGGCGAATTCGCCAACGGCAAGGCCGCCGAGATCTACAAGCAGTACCAGACGCGACTGCAGGAGGTGAACGCCGTCGATTTCGGCGATCTCATCATGCACTGCGTTACGCTGTGGCAGACCCATCCGGACGTGCTCGAGATTTATCACCGCCGGTTCCGTCACATCCTGGTCGACGAGTACCAGGACACCAACGTGGCGCAGTATCTGTGGCTCAGGCTCTTGGCGCAGGGGACGCAGGATGTCTGCTGCGTCGGCGACGACGATCAGTCGATCTACGGCTGGCGCGGCGCGGAGGTGGGCAACATCCTGCGCTTCGAGAAGGATTTCCCCGGCGCCACCATCGTGCGCCTCGAGCGCAACTACCGCTCGACACCGCACATCCTGGCCGCCGCCTCGCATCTGATCTCGCACAACGAGGGGCGGCTCGGAAAGACGCTGTGGACCGACATCAAGGAGGGCGAGCGCATCTCCCTCAAGGGCGTATGGGACGGCGACGAAGAAGCCCGCACGATCGGCGAGGAGATCGAGGCGCTGCAGCGGGACAAGCACAAGCTCAGCCAGATCGCGATTCTCGTGCGCGCCGGCTTCCAGACCCGCGAGTTCGAGGAACGGTTCATCACGTTGGGCCTGCCCTATCGCGTGATCGGGGGCCCCCGCTTCTACGAACGCGCCGAAGTGCGCGATGCGATGGCCTATTGCCGCGTGATCGTGCAGCACGACGACGATCTGGCCTTCGAGCGCATCTACAACACGCCGCGTCGAGGCCTCGGCGATTCGGCACTGCGGACGCTGCGCGTCATCCAGCGCGCGAACAAGGTCTCGCTGTTCGAGGCCACGCGGCGCGCCCTCGAGACCGACGAGCTGAAGGGACGCCAGCGCAAATCGCTCGGCGACCTGATCAAGAACTTCGAGCGCTGGCGCGCCATGCTCGACGGCATGAGCCATATCGAGGTGGTCGAAACCATGCTCGACGAATCGGGCTACACCGACATGCTGCGCCTCGACCGTTCGCCCGAGGCCGAGGGCCGGCTGGAGAATCTCAAGGAACTCACCAACGCGCTGCAGGAGTTCGACAGCCTGCCGGCATTCCTCGAACACGTGGCTCTCCTGACCGATATCGCGGAGAAAGCCGGCAGCGACATGGTGAGCATCATGACGCTGCATGCCGCCAAGGGCCTCGAGTTCGACACGGTCTTCCTGCCGGGCTGGGAGGAAGGCCTGTTCCCCAACCAGCGCGCGCTCGACGACAAGGGCCTGTCTGGGCTCGAGGAAGAGCGGCGGCTGGCCTATGTCGGGCTGACGCGCGCCCGCAAGCGGGCCTATGTCTCGTTCGCCGCCAACCGGCGCATCTTCAACCAATGGCAGGCCGCGATCCCGTCGCGCTTCCTGAACGAGTTGCCCAAGGATCGCCTGGCCGAAAGCAGCGACGCCGGCCTCTATGCCACCTACTCCGCCGGCCATCACGGCGGCCTGCGCGACCAGGCGAGCGGCTTCGACTACGAGAGCTTGGGCGTCACGGGGCGCGGCCGCACGCGCTGGCGCGACGAGACGCTCGACGACCGCCGCGCCGTCGAAGGCGACAAACCCGACCTGTCGATCGGGCAGCGGGTCTTCCACCAGAAATTCGGCTACGGCCGCATCGTGGCCGTCGACGGCAACAAGCTCGACATCGAGTTCGAGAAAGCGGGCCAGAAGAAGGTCCTGGACAGTTTCATCGAGGCAGCATGAGCGGCTGGACGGCCTGGCGGAATGTGCCCGCCGCGCAACGCGTGAGCGAAGAGCAGGCGCTGGAGCACCTGGCCGAGGACGGCTTCGTCGTCACCAGCCGCGAAGTCTCGCGCGACGGGCCGTGGCGTATCGAAATCTTCGGCGAGGGCGAGCGTCCCGCCTTGCACGGCGCCTGGACGTGGGAGGAGCTGCCGGACAGGGATTGGGTCGCCGAGAACCAGCGCTCTTTCCGTCCCTTCCAGGTTGGCCCGTTCTGGGTGCACCCCTCTCACGTTGCCGACGGCATTCCGCCCGATCTCCTGCCGCTCAGGATCGACGCCGGTCTCGCCTTCGGTACGGGAACGCATGCCACGACGCGCGGCTGCCTCGAGATGCTGGCGACTCTCGATCCGGCCGAGACGAAGAATACCGTCGACGTGGGCTGCGGCAGCGGCATCCTCGCGATCGCGGCGGCAAAGCTCTGGAAGCGTCGCGTGCTGGGCGGTGACAACGATGCCGAAGCCGTCGACGTGGCGATCGAGAATGCCGGACTGAACGGAGCGGCATCGCTCTGCCACTTCGTCACCTCGAACGGTCTCGAAGCGGCGGAACTCGCGACGCCCGCACCCTACGACCTGATCATCGCGAACATCCTGGCCGGACCGCTGACCGGTCTGGCAGACCCCTTCGCCGCCGCAACCCGCTCCGGCAGCCGCGTCCTGCTGAGCGGCCTGCTGGTCGAACAGGCCGAACTGATCGTCGCGACCTATGCGCGCCGCGGCTTCGCCTTCGAGCGCCGAATCGATCTCGAGACCGGCGGTGCCTGGTGGCGCACGCTTCTCCTGCGCAAGGACTGAGCGCAAACGAAAAGGGCCGGCTTTCGCCGGCCCCTCATACGCTTACGCTTACGCTACGCTACTACTCTACAAACGCTTACGCCCGGCCAGCCCAGAAGATCGCGGGGCTGGTGTTGCGGTTCGCCGCCTCGATGGGGGCGGTATGGGTCGTGAACTCCGGCGAGACACCCTCGGAAGCCGCCTCGCGGACGGCATACGGGATGTCGGCGCGGCACAGGCCGAGATCGGCCAGTTCGCGGTCGCTCATGCGGAACAGCTGGGCCTCGGCGGCGCGCAGCTTGAAGTTGGCCTTCAAGGCGGCGGTGCCGTTCTTATACTGGCCTGCCACCCACACGATGGCATCGGTCAGGAGGTTCGCGATCATCTGCGAGCGCGCGTACCGCGCGTTGAGCTCGAGACGGGTACGGTCCTCGTGGCTAAAACTCGTCTTGGCAACGTTTCCCCCCGCCGGCGCAGTTTCGCTAGTCAGATCCTTAAAGATCACAATCGGCTGGGACATCATGGAAAGCTCCTCTATTTGTGCAGCGCAACGTTTCTGCTGCAGTGCACTAAGCAAATATAACGCCTTGAGATACAACGATAAGAACCTGCTTTGGTATGCTGCTATGCGTCAAATGCATGGGGCACAATAAATTGGCATTTCGCAGGTGCGGGAGAACTAATATTGCGCAGATTGCCTCTCCCAAGGGCGATCGATAGGGTCCATTTATCCCCCATGACCTCTCCCCCAGATTCGTTGCCCGTCGACGTCCTCCACCTCCTGCGCCGGCGCGGCCGTGAACTGGCCCCGGGAGACCTCGATTCCCTGATGCGCGGCGTGGCCGCCGCCCCCGAAGGGCTGGCCGGGCCCGAGTGGATCGAGCTGATTGCCCCGGACGCTGATGCCGAATTGAGCAAGGCGCTCACGAAATGGCGTGAGGAGCTGGCCCGGGCCGACGACGGGCTCGAGGAGTCGCCCGCCCCGGCATCGCGCCTCGCGGCCCTGCGCGCCGAGCTCAGGCAGCGCGGCCTCGACGGCTTCGTCGTGCCGCGCGCCGACGAGCACCAGGGCGAGTACGTGCCCCGCCGCTCGCAGCGCCTGGGTTGGCTCACCGGCTTCAGCGGCTCGGCGGGCATGGCGATCGTGCTCGCGGACAAGGCCGCGATCTTCATCGACGGCCGCTACACGCTGGCTGTCCGCGGCCAGGTCGATACCGAAGCGTTCGTGCCGCACCAGATTCCCGAGGAATCGCCCGACGCCTGGATCGCGGCCAATCTCCCCCGGGGTGGCAAGCTGGGCTTCGATCCATGGCTGCAGACGGTCGACGGCTACGACCGCTTTGCCCGCGCGGCGCAGCGCGCCGGTGGCAGCTTCGTGCCGGTCGAGTCCAATCCCGTCGACGCCGTGTGGCAGGGCCGGCCTGCCGCGCCGCTGGCGCCGGTGTTGCCGCATCCGGTCGAATTCGCGGGCGAGACGAGCGAAGCACGCCGCAAGCGCATCGCCGACATCGTCAAGAGCAAGGGCGGGGACATGGCGCTGCTGACCGCGCCGGACTCGATCGCCTGGCTCCTGAACGTGCGCGGCGGCGATGTCCCGCGCACGCCGTTCGCCCTGGGCTTCGCGCTGCTGCATGCCGACGGCCATGTCGACCTCTACATGGACCGCCGCAAGATCCCCGACCGCACCGTGGCCTGGCTGGGCAACGCCGTGACCCTGGCGCCACCGGAAGAGCTCGGCCCCGCCCTCGACACCATGGGACAGATGAACAAGCGCGTGCTGGTCGAGACCGCGACGGCGCCTTATTGGGCCGCGACACGGTTGCAGGCGGCCGGTGCGACGCTGGTCCGCGATGCCGACCCCGTGGCCTTGCCCAAAGCGTGCAAGAACGCCGTCGAACTGGAAGGCGTCCGGGTCGCGCACCGCCGCGACGGAGCCGCCGTCAGCAAATTCCTGGGGTGGCTCGGCCGCGAATCCGGGAGCGGCAAGCTGCGCGAGATCGAAGTGTCCGACCGGCTGCAGAAGATGCGCGAGGAGACCGGAAAACTGCGCGATCTGTCGTTCGACACCATCTCCGGCGCAGGCCCCAACGGCGCGATCGTGCACTATCGTGCGGCGCCGGCGACCGAACGCACGCTGGAACCGGGTTCCCTCTATCTCGTCGATTCAGGCGGCCAGTATCGCGACGGTACGACCGACATCACCCGCACCGTCGGCATCGGCACGCCGACGCCGGAAATGAAGGACCGCTTCACCCGCGTGCTGAAGGGCCATATCGCGCTGGCGACAGCGCGCTTTCCCGTGGGCACGACGGGCTCGCAGCTCGACGCCCTCGCGCGCTATTCGCTGTGGCAGGCGGGCCTCGACTACGACCACGGCACCGGCCACGGCGTCGGCGCCTATCTCTCGGTGCACGAAGGCCCGCATCGTATTTCGAAGGTGGCGAGCACGGTGGCACTCCAGCCTGGCATGATCGTCAGCAACGAGCCCGGCTACTACAAGACCGGCGCCTATGGCATCCGCATCGAGAACCTGGTCGCGGTGAAGGAGGCCCGGATCGAGGGCGCCGACCGCAAGTACCTCGAGTTCGAGACCCTGACGCTCGCGCCGATCGACACTAACTGTATCGACCTCACTTTGATGACCGATGCCGAGAAGGCATGGCTCAACGCCTATCACGCCCGCGTGCGCGACGTCGTCGAACCGCAGGTCGACGAGGCCACGCGGGCGTGGCTCGCCGAGGCGACGCGCCCGATCTAGTCGTTCACGGCCGTGCGGCCGAGCACGACGTCCTGATAGACGTCGAGAGACGGCAGGCCGCCGGTGTGCATGAACAGGACCTTGGCGCCCGCCTTGAAGTGTCCCTGACGCGCGAGGCCCATGAGGCCGGCCATGATCTTGCCGGTGTAGACCGGATCGAGCAGCACGCCTTCGGTGCGCGCCAGCATCTGGACGGCTTCCACCATCTTCTTGTTGGGCACGGAGTACTTCGGCTGCCAGAAGCCACCGTAGCTCTTCACGGCACTGTCCGGCACCTTGCCCAGGCCCAGCAGGTCGGCGATTGCCTGCGCTTCCTTGCGCACCAGCGGTTCCTGGTCGGCCGGGTCGCGGCTGACGCCGATACCGATCAGCGGGATCTTGATGTTGTTGCCCCAGAAGCCCGCGGCCATGCCGCCGTGCGTGCCGGAGCTGCCCGAGCCCACGACCACGGCGTCGAAGGCGACGCCCATGTCGAGCCACTGCTGCTGCATCTCCTGCACGCAGGCGACGTAGCCCAGGCCGCCGATCGCATTCGAGCCGCCACCGGGGATGATGTAGCCCTTGCGGCCCTCGGAGGCGACTTCCTGCGCCATCTTCGACATCGCGGCGCCCATGTCGGAGCCGCCCGGCACGACGGTGATCTTCTCCACGCCCATCAGTTCGAACATGAAGTTGTTGCCGCCGGCCTCCTTCTTGTAGCTGTTGGGCACGCGCTCCTCGATCACGAAGCGGCACTTCAGCCCTTCCTTGACCGCGGCCGCGAGCGTGATGCGGCAATGGTTCGACTGCGGCGCGCCGCAGGTGATCAGAGTGTCGGCGCCCTGTG
>CAIWTJ010000278.1 GCA_903915535.1 Enhydrobacter aerosaccus | reverse complement strand
CTTCGTCTGGAAGCGGCTGGTCGCGCGGCGTGACGCCGTCGCCCGGGAATGGCCGGACCTGCTGCTGCTGGGCGCGCTCGGCATGTGGATCTGCGGCGCCTGGGTCTATATCGGCGCCCACACCGTTCCCGCCCTCAACATTGGTCTGATCTACGCCGCCTCGCCGATCCTGGTCGTGGTCCTGGGCCGTGTGATCGACAAGGAGCCGCTCTCGTCCGGGCGGATCGCGGGCATCGCGCTCTGCCTCGCGGGCGTGGCCGCGGTCTTCGCCAAGGGCCAGCTCACCAACCTCCTCGAAGTACGATTCACCTCGGGCGATCTCTGGGTCGTGGCGGGCTCGGCGAGCTGGGGCCTCTATTCGGTCCTGCTTAAGCACAGGTCGAGCCGGCTCGACGCGATGACCCGACTGTGCGCCACCTCGATCGCGGGCTGCGTGGTCCTGGTGCCCTTCACGCTCGGCGAAGGCGTGCTGTCGGGCTGGCCCGATCTCGCCGACGGCCGCCTGTGGGCCACCTGGCTGGTGACGGCACTGGTGCCGGGCGTCCTGGCCTACACAGCCTATTCCTTCTGCGTGCAGGAACTCGGGCCGTCGCGCACGTCGATCTCGCTCTATCTCGGACCGCCCTATGTCGGCCTGATGGCCTGGGCAGCCCTTGGCGAAGCGCCGCAGTGGTACCATCTTCTGGGGATCGCGCTCGTGCTGCCCGGACTGTTCCTGGCCACACGCCCACCCGTCAAAGGAGCCTGAACGATGCGCCGCATGCTCGACTGCCTTCTCCTCGCGTTGGTCTCGCTTCTTTCCGTCACCGTGGCCGCCGCGGCCGAGGACATCGGCTCGACCAACTACCGTTTCAAGTGGCTGGGTCCCAGCGACAAGATCGTGGTCGAGGCGTTCGACGATCCCGACGTGCCGGGCGTCACCTGCTACATGAGCCACGCTCGCACCGGCGGCATCAAAGGCGCGATCGGGCTTGCGGAAGATCCCGGCGAAGCCTCGATCGCCTGCCGCCAGGTCGGCGCCATCGACACAGCCAAGCTCGACAAGCTCAAGCACTCCGAGGAAGTCTTCAGCGCCCGCGCCTCGCTGATCTTCAAGACGACGCAGGTCGTGCGCTTCTGGGACGCCAAGAGGAAGGCGCTGGTCTATCTCGTCTATACCGACCGCATCATCGACGGCAGCCCGCGCAACTCGATCTCGGTCGTACCGGTGGGCGAGCGCTAGGCCCGTTCAGGCGTAAAGGAACGTCCCGAGCAGCACCCAGCGCGCGGCCTTCGGCGTGCCGACCAGCGGCGTGGTGTAGTGCCAGAACGGCAGGCGATAGGCGGTGATCGTGGCGGGCCCCGCCACGGACACGATCTCACTGAAGTGTCCGCCGCGCGCATAGACCAGCCATTGATGCGCCACGCCCGGCCCGCACAGGCTGAGATGAAGATCGATGTAGCCTGCCCTGGCGTCCGGGTTCTCGGGATGATGGTCGTTGTGCGGCCCTGCATAGTCGCCGGGGCCATAGCGCAGCACCTGCATGCCCCAGTCGCGATGGAGCTTGCGGCCGGCCAGCGCCTCGGCGAAGGCGCGGAAGCTCTGCGAACGAAGGAGCTTCACCAGCCCGATCTTCTCGGCCACCTTGTAGCCCTTCTCCCGGCGGCTTTCGAAGAAGATGGTGCGCGCGCGCGAGCTCTTGGGTAGGCGCTCGCTGTAATCCTCCTTCATCTTCCAGATGCTGTCGGGCGAGATCGGCCGCTCGAGCGCCTCGAGCGTCGGTGCAATGTCGCTCTCCAGCTTCCGGCGCAGGCGGGCAACCTTGGCACGATCGAGCAGGCTGTCGGCCGCGAGAAACCGCCGCCGCGGGTCGGCCAGCGCGCCGCACAGCTCGTGCGTACCCGCCAGCACGCGCCGCCCCTGGCGGTTCAGCAGGTCTTCGAACTCGGAAGGGATGGCCTTTGCGGTCATGGCGTTTTAGACATCTACCATGCCTTACGCCTCGCTTCGCGACTTCATGGACCGGCTGGAAAAGAGCGGCCGCCTCGTGCGCGTGACGGCGCCGGTGTCGCCCAACCTCGAGATGACCGAGATCCAGACGCGCCTGCTGGCCGAGAAGGGCCCGGCGGTGCTGTTCGAGAATGTCGTGGGCTCCGATATCCCGGTGCTGGTCAATCTCTTCGGCACGGTCGAGCGCGTGGCCTGGGGCATGGACCGCGAGCCGCATGAATTGCGCGCCGTGGGCGAGACCCTGGCGTTCCTGCGCCAGCCCGAGCCGCCCGGCGGCTGGCGCGAGGCGCTCGACATGCTGCCGATGCTGCGCACCGTGATGGCGATGAAGCCGAAGACGGTCGGCAGCGCCCCGTGCCAGGAAGTCGTGCTGACGGGCGACGACATCGATCTCGGCAAGCTGCCCATCCAGACCTGCTGGCCCGGCGAGCCAGCGCCGCTGATCACCTGGCCGCTGATCGTGACGCAGGGACCGAATCCGAAGGGCGACAAACAGGACGCGTTCAATCTCGGCATCTACCGCATGCAGGTGACGGGAAAGAACACGACGCTGATGCGCTGGCTGAAGCATCGCGGCGGCGCGCAGCATCACCAGCGCTGGAAGGGCGCCGGCAAGCGCGAGCCGCTGCCGGTCGCGGCCGTGATCGGCGCCGATCCCGGCACGATCCTCGCCGCCGTCACGCCGGTGCCCGATACGCTGTCGGAATATCAGTTCGCGGGCCTGCTGCGCGGCAAGAAGGTCGAGCTGGTCGACTGCAAGACCGTGCCGCTCAAAGTGCCGGCGGAAGCCGAGATCGTGCTCGAGGGCCACGTGTCGCTCGACGACTATGGCGACGAAGGCCCCTACGGCGACCACACTGGCTACTACAACAGCGTCGAGCAGTTTCCGGTCTTCACGATCAGCGCGATCACGATGCGCAAAAAGCCGATCTACTTGTCGACCTTCACCGGTCGGCCGCCGGACGAGCCCAGCGTGCTGGGCGAGGCGCTGAACGAGGTCTTCATCCCCCTCTTCCAGCAGCAGTTCCCCGAGATCGTCGACTTCTGGCTGCCGCCCGAGGGCTGCAGCTATCGCATCGCCGTGGTGTCGATGAAGAAGGCCTACGCCGGCCACGCCAAGCGCGTGATGATGGGCGTGTGGAGCTATTTGCGGCAGTTCATGTACACCAAGTGGGTGATCGTCGTGGACGCCGACATCGACGCGCGCAACTGGAAGGACGTGATGTGGGCGCTCTCGACCCGCATGGACCCGGCGCGCGACATCACCGTGATCGAGCACACCCCGATCGACTATCTCGACTTCGCGAGTCCCGTCTCGGGCCTCGGCTCAAAGATCGGCCTCGACGCGACGGACAAGTGGCCGGGCGAGACCAACCGCGAATGGGGCCGGCAGATAAAGATGGACCAGGCGGTCGTCGAGAAAGTCGACAAGATGTGGAGCGAGCTGGGATTGCCGGGAACCGGCAAGAAGATCTGGCGCTAGGAGCGCCTCTGATGCGCTAGTAGCGCATCGTGACCTTGTTGTCGGCGGTCTTGGCTGCCTTGAAGCCGAGACGCTCGCAGAGACCTCGGGCCGGGCTGCCGGCCGGCACGTCGATCAGGAGGTCCTTGCGCTTGCGGTCGGCGCGTTCCTTCATCCAATTGAGAAAGCTGCTGCCCAGGCCGTTGTTGCGCGCGGCGGCCAGCACGAAGAACTGCTTCAGCTCCACGGCGCCACCGCTCTCCGAGACTTCGACCCAGCCTTTGTCGGCGTTGTCCGAACGCAGGATGGAGGTGCCGGGTTGGCCGACCGCCCGCTCGACGAGCCGCCGATGCTCGGTCTCGTTCCAGTTGGCCGTGAGCGGCTGAACGGCATCGCGATAGATCGGCCAGCAGAAGGCGAGATCGGCTTTGACGGCGGGGCGGAGTTCGAAAACAGGCGACATGCCCGCAGGGGGCCACAAGGCGCGCCGCGGTGCAAGTGCAGGGAGCGCAGGGAATAGGAAGAAGATACGGAGATAATCGAGCGCACCACCTCACCCTGAGGAGCGCCCCTCGGATTACCTCGAGGTAAACTCCGCGCGTCTCGAAGGATGGGCAACAGACGCAGTGCTCGTGCCCATCCTTCGAGACGCCTCGCTACGCTCGGCGCCTCAGGATGAGGGATTGCGTGCGTTAGACTCTCATTCCCGGAATCACCTCTTTCACCATCAGCTCCTTGCCGAGCGGGATGTGCTCTTCCGGCGCGCCGCGCATGCCGCCGCTGATGGCGACCTTGTCGAGGCCGAGCTTGGCCAGCGACTTCAGGCGCGCGATGCAGCGGTCGGGCGGGCCGACGATGGCGAAGCGATCGATGAAATCGTCGGTCAGGATGCCGGCCTGGCGCGAGTCGCCGCGGGTGTGCTGCTTCATGTCGTAGTTCTGGCGCAGCGATTCGAGCAGGCCGCGGTCCTTGTCCGTCACCGGGCCGTTGGCCTTGCCGTGCATCACCGAGAAGCGCGCGTAGGTCGTGAGACCGCCGCGCACCAGGCTGCGCGCGGCGTCCATGTCGGTGTGGCAGCCGAGGTTGATGAACGCGCCGAACTTCAGCGTGGCGGGATCGAGACCCGCGTCGCGGCGGGTCTTGCGCGCGAGCTCGATGCCCCATTGCAGGCGCTCGACGTTGGCGCCGACGGTGAACATCACGCGGTCGCCATGGAGGGCCGCCATCGCGATCACCTTGGGGCCGCTTGCCGCCACCTCGACCGGCACGGGCGGCGCACCCGCGATCCAGGCGATACGGCTCGCGGGCGGCGCGTCGTGCAGCTCGAGCGCCGACGCGGGCGGCGCGTGCTCTTTCGGGATGTCGATCTCGTCGAAGGAAACGGACTCGCCCTTGAGATAGGCCTGCAGGTGACGCAGGTAGCGTTCGAACTGCGCCAGGCGCGCGGGGGCGCGGCCGAGATGGGCGAGCGCGCTGTCGCCGCGGCCGATGCCCAGCACGGCGCGGCCGTTGGAGATCCGGTTGACCGACGTGATCGACGTCGCGGTCACGGCGGCATGGCGCGTGATCGAGTTGGTGACGCCGGTGCCGAGACCGAGCGTCTTCGTGACGGTCGCGGCCATGGCGAGCGCGACATAGGGATCGCCCGACAGGTTCTGCGAGTCGACGACCAGCATGCCGTCCCAGCCGGCGGCCTCGAGTTCCTGCGCCTGACGTGCGGCTCCGCGCGCCGAGGCGACTCCCGTATTCCAGAGTTGCATCGCTTTTCCTCCCTGCCCATATGGATAGCGTGGCGCCCCCCAAGAACAAACTCCTCGAAGGACCGATCCTGCGATCGCTCCTGACCCTCGCCGTGCCCATCGTGGCCGCGAACACCCTGCAGTCGGCCTACCAGATCATCGACGCCTTCTGGGTCGGGCGGCTGGGAGGTGCCGCAGTCGCGGCCGTGTCGCTGTCGTTCCCGGTCATGTTCCTGATGTTCGCGCTGGGCGCGGGCCTCTCGATCGCGGGCTCGACCCTGATCGCGCAGTTCGTCGGCGCCGGAAATCACAAGATGGTCGGCCACGTGGCCGGGCAAACGATGCTGATGGTGATCGCGTCGGCACTCGTCCTGGGCATCGCCGGTTTCTTCCTGGCGCCAGCCCTGCTGCGGCTGATGGGCGTGGCGCCGGAGGTCCATGACGGTGCGCTGGGCTTCATGCGCGTGTCGTTCCTGGGCCTGGTCTTCAATTTCTCGTTCTTCGTCTTCAACGCGATCATGCGCTCGATCGGGCGCGCCAACCTGCCGGTCTATATCGTGCTGGGTACCGTCGTGCTGAACTTCGTGCTCGATCCGCTGCTGATCTTCGGCTGGGGCCCCGTGCCGGGCTACGGCGTCATGGGCGCGGCGCTGGCGACGCTCGGCACCCAGGCGCTCGCGGCCTTTATCGGCATCGTCGTGCTGCGCGCCGGCATGCACGGCATCCATGTCCACTGGCACGACTTCGTTCCCGACTTCCGCCACATCCGGCGCGCCTTCTTCCTGGGCGCCCCGGCTTCGCTCGACATGTCGGCGCGCGCTCTCGGAATCATGATGATGACCTTCCTGGTCGCCAGCTTCGGGACGACCACGCTCGCGGCCTATGGCGTGAGCGGCAACATCCTGCAGCTCGTCATCATCCCGGCGATGGGCCTGTCGATGGCGGTGTCTGCGCTGGCCGGCCAGAACATCGGCGCCGGCAACATCGAACGGGCCGCCGCGATCGGCCGGCTGGGCGCCGGCCTGGGCTTCGGCGCATTGAGCGCGATCGGCCTCCTCGTCTTCCTGTTCCCGACGCAGCTGGTCTCGTTCTTCGTGCCGAACGATGCCGAGGTGGTGGTGGAAGGCGCCAGGTTCCTGCGCATCATGGCCCTTTCCTGGGGGCTCATCGGCGTGCAATTCGCGCTCTCGGGCGTGTTCCGCGCGTCAGGCAACATGGTGGTCAACATGATGCTGACCATCGTGGCACTCTGGGTGCTGCAGTTCCCGCTGGCCTATGTGCTGTCCAAGCACACGAACCTGGGCGCCGAGGGCATCTACTGGTCGTCGCCGATCGCCAACATCGTCGTCACGCTCATCACCGTCTGCATCTATCTGCACGGTGGCTGGCGCAAGAAGCGCATCCTCGACGATGAGGAATTGCTGACCGAGAAGGTCTCCGAGGAGATCCTGTCCGGCGAGGGTAGCCGTCAGTGAGCGGCAATTCGGCCCGTGCAGTTTGGCTTGCGATGGTCCATAAGCTCCCGCATGGCAAAAGACATCGTCGGCAAGCACATGGTCTGGGTCGAGAAGCCCGCCGGTAAGCGCATCAGCGTGACCTACTCGACCTTGAAAGAGGCCGAGGATCAGGCCGTTGCGCTGGAGCGCATGGGCTACACGGTCATCGAGATCGTGCCCACGAGCCTGCCCAAGCCGAACCTCGGCTAGTCTCCCCTCGTCGGGAGATGAGGTGCGCGTGACGCGCGCCTAATGTAAACTCCCTTAACATGAGTTGGAAACGTCGCGCCCGTGAGGGTGCGTATCACCACGGCAACCTCAAGGAAGCGCTGATCCAGGCCGCACGCGAGTTGATCGCGGAGAAAGGCCCGGCAGGCTTTACCTTTGCCGACGCCGCGCGCTCGGCGGGCGTGAGCCCGGCCGCGCCCTATCGCCACTTCCGCGATCGCGAGGCGCTGCTGGCCGACGTGGCGCGCGAGGGTTACGCCCGTTTCGAGGCGATGCTCTCGACCGGCTGGGCCAACGGCAAACCCGATGCGCTGACGGCCTTTCATAACGTCGGGCGCGCCTATCTCGCCTTCGCCCGCGCCGAGCCCGCCTACTACGCCGCGATGTTCGAATCCGGCCTCCCGCCCGACGCCAATGCCGAACTGCGCGCGGCGTCCGAGCGCGCCTTTGCCGTGCTGCGCACCGCGGCCGAGCAGTTGGGCGCGCAGTTGCCTGCCGGCAAGCGCCCGCCCGCGCTGATGATGAGCCTGCACACCTGGTCGCTGGCCCACGGCATCGCCAGCCTGTTCGGCCGCGGCGACGGCGGCCGCCGCACCCTGCCCATGACCGCCGAGGAATTGCTCGAATCGGCCATGCTGATCTACCTGCAGGGACTGGGTTTTCCGCAAAAAAGCTGACGACGCCCGGGACAGGCCCTTGACTCCTCCCGGCCGGATGCCCAATGTAAATGTCGTTAACATTTACATATCAGGAGGCCCTGCATGGGCGACCTTGTGGAGAGACTGGACGACATTCCCCGCCCCGCGTGGATCGCCCTGGTGGTGCTGAGTTTCATCGTGTTCTGGCCGGTCGGCCTTGCCCTTCTCATCTATCTGAAATGGAGCGGACGCATGTTCGGTTTTCGTGGTTGCAGTGCTGGTCCCTGGGGTCACTGGTCTTCCCCCGAAGGTCGCGATGCACGCCGTAGCGCGCGCGAGGAGTGGCGCGCAATGAAGCGCCAGGCACGCTGGGGCCGGCGTCACGGCTGGGGCCATCAGGGCTCGGGCAATGTCGCCTTCGACGAATATCGCGAGGAGACGCTGCGCAAGCTCGACGAGGAGCAGCGCGAGTTCCACGACTATCTCGACCGCCTGCGGTCGGCCAAGGATCGCGCCGAGTTCGACCAGTTCATGCGCGAGCGCGGCAACCAGCCGCCCGCCGCGCCGCCGGCAACCAACTGAGCCAAAGGCCTGACGACGAAGCGCCCCCTCCCACCGGAGGGGGCGTTTTTCGTTTCAGAAATCGAGCTTCATCGGCAGGCGATGCTCGAGCGCCTTGGCCGCAAGATCGGCGATGACCGCGAAGGCATGGCGCGCGCGCAATTCGAGCGGTGCATTGCCGTCGGGCACACGGCGCGCCCAGGTGGCGACCTCCGCAGGCTCCGCCTTCCACGTGGCGGCGTTGAGTTCGGCAAGCTGGCGCGCGAGTGTCGTCGACGAGCCCATCACCACCCTGTGGCGATCGACGCTTTCGCCTTCGAACGTGATGTCGAAGGCAGCCGGCAGCCACAGCTCGACATTGCGCACGAGGTGCGAGTAGCGCGAGCGGAAGCCCGCCGCATTGCTGCGCACCAGGGCGGGATTATTGTCCCATTCCTCGGGCAGGGCGGCCGGGGCCTGCAGCACGGGATGCTCGACATACGCTGCCCACAGCACCAGCGAGCCGAAGCCATCCCAGCCCGGGCGGCCGACGAAGTACGGCGCAGCATCCGTCTCCTCCCAATCGAGCGGCACCGGCACCGCGTTGCCGAGCGAGGCCGCCAGCGTTTCGCGCCAGGCAATCACGGTCTGGCGGATGCGGTCGCGCCCCGCCGGACGATGACCCGACGCAGGCGCCGACGAATCCGCATTTTCCCAGTCGCCGCCGTAGTATCGAGCCAGCGGCCCCACATACACATCCAAGCTCATGGGCGAGCAGTTCCCCGACTTTTCCTGGGGTGCCCCGGCACTGCCCGGTACCACCTTCAGTTGATTTAGACCGGAGTTCGTCCCGCGCGCATCAGCGAAAAGCAAATAGCTCGAAACCTGAAACGCACAGGCAATGTTCGGCAGCGCACGTATAATGCGTCGATGGCAGAGAGTTCGAAGCGGCTGACGCGCCGCGGTGTCACGCGGTTGGCCTTGGCGCTTCCGTTCGCAATGGCCGCCCATCGCACGGCGGCACAAGGGGCGATCTGGACCATGGCCACCGAATATCCGGCCAACACCGTCTCGGGCGACGGCATCGCCTTCTTCGCCGGCCATCTCGCCGAAGCGAGCGGCCGGCGGCTCACCATCCTGCCGTCCTTCGACGCGGCCTTCGGCATGAAGTCTGCGGAGATCGTGGGCGCAGTGGGGGAAGGAAGGCTGGCGGCGGGATGCGCGTTCGGCGGCGCCCTGGGCGGCATCGATCCCGCATTCCTGCTGTCGTCACTGCCGTTCGTTGCCACCAGCCAGGACGAATCGCGCCGGCTGCTCGACAAGGCGCGTGGGCTCTACAGCACGCGCTTCGCCCGCGCAGGCCAGCGCCTGCTCTATGCCGCGCCGTGGCCGCCGTCGGGCCTGTGGGCCAAGAAGCCGATCCGCGCGCCGAGCGACATGGTGGCGCTGCGGCTGCGGGTCTACGACGCGACCGGCGTGGACGTCTTCGCCGCGGCGAAGGCCGATGCCGTCAATCTCACCTTCGCCGAGGCCGGACCGCGCATCGCAAGCGGCAGGATCGAGGCCGTGTTGTCGTCCGGCGACGGCGGCGCAGGCCGCAGATTATGGGACTACCTGCCGCACTTCACCGAGATCGGCTACGCCGTACCGGTCTCCTTCGCTACGCTCGCGGCTCCTCTTTACGACAGATTGCCGAATGAGCTGAAGGAGGCCGTCGATCGCGCCGCGGCCGCCACCCAAGCCAATGTCTGGGACCAGCTCGCGAAGCGCCAGGAAGAGAACGATGCCCGCATGCGCGCTAACGGCGTCACGATCACGCCGGCCGGCGACGTTACGCCCGAACTGCGCGGCATGCTGGCCAGGGGCGCCCAGGGCGCGATCGAGAAATGGAAGCGCGACGCAGGCCCCGAGGCCGCGAAGCTCCTCTGATCCAATGCCTATCAGCTGGGCTCGATATTGAGGCCCTTGACGACCTCGAGCACCACCGGACCTTCCTCGTCGAGCACCTTCTTGAAATAGGCGCGGTCGCGCGCCGATTCGTCGATGCCGAACTGCTCGTTGATCTTCAAGACGCGCTCGCTCTTGCCGCCCTCGACCATGAGATCGGAGAGTCGCTGCACGATGGCATCGGGCGTGCCGGCCGGCGCCGAGCAGCCCACCCAGCCGCGCACCTGGAAGGCCTTCTCGGTCAGGCCCTGCTCGTAGAAGGTCGGCACGTCGGGCAGCCGCTTCATGCGTTCGAGCGTCGGCACGGCGATCACCTTGACCGCACCCGCCTGCAGCGACGGTAGCATGCTGGCGTAGCTGCCGGTCCCGGTCTGCACCTGGCCGGACGACACGTCCTGCCACATCACCCCTTCGCCGCGGTAATGCACGGCCTCCATGTTGATGCCGTAGTGCTTGTTGATGGACGCTGCCACGACATGGGCGAACGAGCCCGCGCCGTAGGTCGCGGCCGACACTTTCCGGTCTTTGCCCCAGGCCACGAATTCGGGGATGTTCTTGACCGGAATATCCTTGTGCACGGCCGTCGGCAGATGGCCTGTGTTGAAAAAGGCGACCGGCACGAAATCCTTGTCCGGGTCGTAGGCCAGCTTCTTCAGCAGCACCTTGTTCTGGACCATCGTCGTGGAGTTCATGAACATCAGCGTGTAGCCGTCGGGCGGCGACTGCTTCACGATCTCCGCGCCGATCGCGCCCGCGGCGCCGGTCTTGTTCTCGACGACGACCGGCTGGCCGAGCTTCTGCCCGACGAACTCGCCGTAGGCTCGTGCGAACACATCGGTCAGACCGCCCGGCGGATAGGTGCAGACGATGCGGATCGGTTTGCTGGGCCACGCTTGGGCCAAGGCAGGCATCGGGAATGCGGCCGCAGCGGCACCGATGCGCAGAAGCTTGCGCCGGACGATCATCGTTTCCTCCCGGCGCGATTGCGAAAGATCTTTAGGTCGTTCTGTCGCGCCTCATCGAAGGGTGACACTGAAATTAGGAGCGGTAAACCCTGCCATTTGCTATGGTTGCGGACATGCGAACGGCTGCACTCTGTGGCGTCCTGCTTGGCATGAGTGCCTTGATGACAAGCCAAACCGCCGCTCAGCCGGTCAATCTTTGCGAGACTATTGCCAAGACCGCTCGATCTTCAGACAGACAGCCGAATCCGTGGTTGTCGTCGCCACTACATGCACTCGGCAAGTTTCCGAACAGCATGGTGAGAGTAGATACCGAGGCGTGGCGAGGCCAAAATCCGGATGGATTCTTGGCCAATCTACGAGACGAGTACGGCGCCTCGCCCGATCTACTGAAGGCGATTGAGCCGTTCGCGCCTGGCCGCAACGGGCCCAGCGTTGCCCGCTTTGGCAAGAGCTCGCTCTATCTCGGTCAGAGAACCGAAGGCACCGCCTATTGTCAGCGCTTTGTTTTCTTTGAAGCTTCGAAGTTGGATCCTGCACGTCTGGTGGATGGCCCGGCCAAGGTCGGCAACGGAGGTGAGGGATCATTTTGCTGGCCCACGCATGGTCATGCTGGCGAGATCGACGGCGTTCCAGCGTTCATTGTCCAGAATGACCAGGAAAACACCGTTGAGTTGTCAGTCACACCTCGCCGTGACGGAAATTGGCAAGAAGCCTGCCGTGTCACGTTCTCTTTCAGCAACGACTTCGAGGCGACCGAGCGCTTCTGCAAAGGCGTCGATTGCGAACAGATGGCGGAACAGGCCAAGACGCTGGCGAAGGAGTTCGACGGGAATCCTCAGCGAGGCGTTGGCATGCGCAAACTAAGCGCGCAAAGCGGTCTCGATACCGAGTTCCCCACCTTCGGTGGCAAGGTCCAGGGCCTTAACCGCTATAGTTACACTGAGTTTTACGATGACACGATCTTTGTACCGATCGTTGTCGGCGGAGAGATGTATCTCGCCCGCATTGGGCATGCCGGCTTTGCCTGGCGACGGTCGCCGAACTATCTCTTCGCCGCCTACCGAATCGTCAGCGATCACCTCGAACCAGTAGCGGGAATCTACGTTGACAAGATTCGCTCCGCTCTCGCGGGCATCGAGGTCGACTAGACCGTTTTCGTGGCGCCTGACGTCAGCATGGCGTCGATCTCGGCCTTGGTAAAGCCTGCCTCACCCAGCACCTCGACACTGTGCTCGCCGAGGCGAGGCTGCAGCCGCGTGACCTCGGCCGGCGTTCCGAAGAAGGTCGGCGCAATGCCGGGCATGCGGAGCTTGCCTTCGGTCGGATGCTCGACCTCCTGCCAGTAGCCGGTGGCGTTGAGCTGCGGATCGACGAACAGATCGTCGAGCGTGTTGACCGGCCCGTGCGGCACGTTCGAGTTCTTCAGAAGCTCCACCCACTCCGCGTTGGTCCTCTCGGCGCAGAGCGTGGCCAGGGTTGCGTAATATTGCTCGACGTTCTTCAGGCGATTGGCCATGCCCTGGAAGCGCGGATCCTTGCCGAGATCTTCGCGCCCGACCAGGGTGCAGAACTCCTTCCAGTGACCGTCGGTGTAGGGCAGCAGCGCGAAGAAGCCGTCCTTCGACGGATACGGGCGGCGCTCCTTGTTGAGTACGCGCTTGTAACCCGCGGTATCGAGGGCAGGGATGAAAGTCTCGCCATAGAGATGCTCGACCATGACGAAGGACACCAACGTCTCGTACATCGGCACTTCGACGGCTTGGCCCTTGCCGGTTTTTTCCCGTGCATAAAGAGCCGCGAGCAGCGCCGAGACGACGCCGTTGGAGCTGGTCTTGTCGGCCACGATGCTGGGCAGGAACCGCGGCTGGCCCGCGACGACGCTCTGCAAGGCGGCAAGGCCCGAGCCCGCCTGGATGATGTCGTCGTAGGCGGCCTTCGGCCCCATGGGCCCGGCGGCGCGGTAGCCGTAGGCGGCGACATAGACGAGTCGCGGATTGATCTTCTCGAACTTCTCGTACTCGACGCCCAACCGCTTCGCCGGAGCGGGCCGGTAGTTGTGCATCAGCACGTCGGCGGTCTCGGCCAGCTTGAACAGCGCCTTGCGACCGCTCTCCTGCTTGAGGTCGAGCACGATCGAACGCTTGGAACGATTGCAGCCGAGATAGAAGGCGGCCATGCCGGGATGCCGGCCCGGTCCCAGCTGCCGCGTCGTGTCGCCTTCCGGCGGCTCGACCTTGATCACGTCGGCGCCGAGATCGCCCAACTGCTGCGCGGCCCATGGCCCCAGCACGACCGTCGTGCAGTCGATGATACGAAGTCCTGCCAGCGGGCCCGCCATTTTCGTTCCTTCCAGTGATCGTCTTGTCGTTTGGTTGACGGTCATTCTAACCATCCTATGGATGGCCCGAAACATGGCGGAAACCGGCTGCGAAATTCCCCGCAAGCGTCACAGTCGAGCTCCAACTCTCCGGGATCGGCACACGTTGAGTTGCCATGAAAGGAGGTTGCCATGAGCACCATCTTGAAAAGCACTCTGGGTCGGGCCGCGACGATCGTTGCGATCGCGGGTCTGGGCGTCACGGCCCTGGCCACAAGTGCCTCGGCCTGGGATGGCCATGAGTGGAACCGTGGAAACAGGAACCACGGATACCATCGCAATTGGGATCGGCACTGGAATCACGCGCGGTGGTATGGCGGCGGCTACTACGGCCCCCGCTACTATACGGCGCCACCGGTGGTGGCTTACCCGCCGCCCTATTACGGGCCGCCCAGCCTCACCTTCAATATCCCGCTGGGCTAGGCGCTTTAGCACTTGAACCACCGACAAGACTGGACCGGCCAGGGTGATTCCCGGCCGGTCTCAATAGTGGCGGAATTGCCCAAATGTTTTGGGGGACGTTCGACCGGCCATGATGCGTAAGTCTTTATGTCAACGGAGGTTTAGGTCCATGCGCCTTTCAAACAAACTCTCTATCGGAGCCGCCCTCATTGGTTCCGTCGTCCTGTCCTTCTCCGGCGTCGCCCAGGCGTACGATGGAGATCGTGATCATCGCTGGGAGCGCGAGCATCGCTACGAGCGTCACGTCGAGCATCGCTACGACCATTACGATCATCGCCGCTTCGTCGAGGAGCGTCCGGTCATCGTCCGCGAGCGTGCCCCGATGATCGTCGAGCGCCCTGTGTTCATGGCCCCGCAGCCGGTCTACCAGCAGCCCGGTCCCTCGGGCCTGAACCTGAACTTCAACATCCCGCTGAACTAAGCCTACTCCACCCTCGAGACCCCGCCGGAGGACTCCCCCCCTCCGGCGGACGCTTTTTCGGCAGGTTGACTCCTGCACCGCGCGCCCTATTGTGCGCGCCATCATGCTGCTACTGACGACGCTTCGACTTATTCGCTGACCCGCCTCCCTTTCCGGGGAACCCTGCGGGTCGCGTTGTCGTCCGTCTCAATCCTTCAAAAGTCGTAGCGAGCCATGTCACCCCAAAAACCGATGATGCCCACCGCGGGCGAGAAGTACGTTCCGTTCAAGCCGATCCAGATCAAGGACCGGCAATGGCCCAACAAGGTCATCACCAAGCCGCCCATCTGGTGCGCCGTCGATCTGCGTGACGGCAACCAGGCCCTGATCGAGCCGATGGACTCCGACCGCAAGACCCGGATGTTCAAGCTGCTCGTCGAGATGGGTTACAAGGAAATCGAGGTCGGCTTCCCGGCGGCGTCCGAGACCGATTTCGACTTCGTGCGCCAGCTCATCGAACAGAAGATGATCCCGGACGACGTCACCATCCAGGTGCTGACGCAGAGCCGGCCCGAGCTGATCGAGCGCACGTTCGAGGCCTGCCGCGGCGCCAAGCGGGCGATCGTCCATCTCTACAATTCGACCTCGACCCTGCAGCGACGGGTCGTGTTCGGCCTCGACTTCCAGGGCATCATCGACATCGCCGTCTCGGGTGCCAAGCTGGTCAAGGAACTGGCCGACGCCGATCCCAAGACCGAATGGGTGTTCGAGTACTCGCCGGAGAGCTTCACGGGCACCGAGCTCGAGTTCGCGCGCGACATCTGTGCCGCCGTGGCCGACATCTACAAGCCGACGCCGCAGCGGAAGATGATCTTCAACCTGCCGGCCACCGTCGAGATGTCTTCGGCCAACGTCTATGCCGACCAGATCGAGTGGTGCCACCGCAACTTCAAGAACCGCGACTCGATCATCCTGTCGCTGCATCCGCACAACGACCGCGGTACCGGCGTGGCGGCGGCCGAGCTCGGCTACATGGCCGGCGCCGACCGCATCGAAGGCTGCCTGTTCGGCAACGGCGAGCGCACCGGCAACGTCGACCTCGTCACGCTGGGCCTCAACATGTTCACCCAGGGCGTCGATCCGGAAATCGACTTCTCGAACATCAACGAGATCCGCCAGACCGTCGAATACTGCAACCAGCTGCCGGTCCATCCCCGCCATCCCTACGGCGGCGACCTCGTGTTCACCGCCTTCTCGGGCTCGCACCAGGACGCGATCAACAAGGGCTTCAAGGCGATGCAGACGTCGAACAGCAAGCTGTGGGAAGTCCCCTACCTGCCGATCGACCCGGCCGATCTCGGCCGCTCGTACGAGGCGATCATCCGCATCAACAGCCAGTCGGGCAAAGGCGGCATCGCCTACATCCTGAAGAGCGACTACGGCATCGACATGCCGCGTCTTCTCCAGGTCGAGTTCTCGAAAGTGATTCAGCAGATCACCGAGGAGACCGGCAAGGAGATCCAGCCGGCCTTGATCTGGGAGACGTTCCGCAAGGAGTATCTCGAGAACAAGACGCCGGTGGCTTTCGTCAGTCACACCACGGTGCCGGAACCCGGGCATCCCGACCAGCGCCTGATCGACGCCAAGGTGACGTTCAACGGCAAGGACCAGACGATCAGCGGCCACGGCAACGGGCCGATCGCGGGCTACGTCGATGCGCTGGCGAAGAATTGCGGAATCAAGATCAAGGTCCGCGATTATCACCAGCATGCGACCGGCGCCGGCTCGGACGCCCAGGCGGTGAGCTACATCGAGGCCGAGACGGCGGATGGCCGCGTTCTTTGGGGCGTCGGCATGGACTCCAACATCGTCACGGCCTCGCTCAAAGCCGTGAGTTGCGCCGCCAACCGCGCCTCGAAGTAAGGACTGCCTACGCGGGCTTGCGGAGGAGGATTCCGCCGCTGCGGACGGCAAAGCGCTTCAGGAAACCGGGATGGGACGGCGTCGCCCATCCGCGCGAGACGAAATAGGCCAGGGCTGCATGGGCATCCATGCAGATGAAAGCGTCGTCATCGGCATTGCGGTCGTAGCGCGTCCATAGACTCGTGTCGGGATGCAGCGGCGTGTAGGCGAGCGGCAGGGTCTTGGCGCCCAGCAGGAGCCGGAGCTCGCGCACGATCCTGCCCGGCAGGTTGCAGATCAGCCTGAACGCGACATGGTCCCGCAGCGGGATCAGGAACTTGCCGATCTTCTCCGCCAGCGTGAGTTCCGAATAGGGCCGGACTTCGAGCTTCTTCACCGTCCAGGAGCGGCAGTTCCAGGCCGGATGGAGGTAGCACGCGGCCCCCGGCTTCATCACCCGCACGATCTCCTCGAACGCCTTCTCGCATTGGGGGATGTGCTCGAGCGCATCGAAACTGAACAGGAAATCGGCCGAGTTCGAGGCAAGCGGCAGGTCGCGCCCGTCGGCCTCGACGATCGGGAGTTCGGGGCCGTAGATCTTCTTCGCGAGCGCGACGGCTGAATCGGCGTATTCGAAGCCCTTCCAGTTGGGGTGGCAGATGTGCAGATGCCCCAACCCGCACCCGACCTCGACAACGGACGCACCGTCGGGAATCTTCAATGTCGCAATATAGTGCTCCACGAGGTCGCGCTGCGGCGTCCGCAAGTCGTGCCGGAACATGTTCTTTTCGTGGTACGCGGCATAGGCCGTGTAGGTGTCGGAATAGAGCCGCTTGGTGTCCAAAATGTCTCCCCGACCGCGAGCATCTCGCGCCGGACATCCTATATTCCTTTTTCGTTCGCAGATGAACTCGACGACCCAACCCGCAACCGCGTAGAACGGCAGCCATGGCGAAAGCAAAAAAGACCCTCTCCCGCACATCCGCGAAAAAGGCCACCCCGAAGAAAGCGCCTGCCAAGAAGTCGCAGCGGACACCCTCGGCGACGGCGGTCGATCCCAATCTGCTCGCGGACCTCATGAAGTGGGCAAAGGCTGCCGGCGCGGATGCCGCCGACGCGCTCTATGTCCATGGTGAGTCGATCTCCGTGGCCCAGCGGCTGGGCGCGCGCGAGAAGCTGGAAAGCAGCGAGGGCCGCGACCTTGGGCTGCGCGTCTTCATCGGCAAGCGGCAGGCCTTCGTTTCCTCGACCGACTTCTCGCCGAAGTCGCTCAAGGTGCTGGCCGAGCGTGCGGTCGACATGGCGCGCGCTGTTCCCGAAGACCCGGTGTGCGGCATCGCGCCCGAGGAACTTCTGGTGCGCAAGTGGCCCGACCTCGACATGAACGACCGGCGCCGGCCGACGGCCAAGGCGCTGATCGAACTCGCGGCCGAGGCCGAGGATGCGGCGCGCGCCGTGAAAGGCGTCACCAATTCCGAGGGCGCGGAGGCTGCCTGGGGCCGTTCGTCGGTGATGCTGGCCGCCAGCAACGGCTTCTCCGGCGGCTACAAGCGCAGTGGCTTCTCGCTCTCCTGCGCCGTTCTGGCGGGCGAAGGCACCGGCATGGAGCGCGACTACGAATGGACGAGCGCGGTCCATCTCGAGGACCTGATGTCGGCGCCCACGGTCGGCCGTAACGCCGGCAAGTTCGCGGTACGGCGGCTCCATCCGAAGAAGGCCGTGAGTGCGCGCCTGCCGGTCGTCTACGATCGTCGCGTTTCGGGCAGCCTGATCGGCCATCTCTCGGGCGCCATCAACGGCCGCGGCATTGCCCGCGGCACGTCGTTCCTCAAGGACAAGATGGGCGCCAAGGTGTTCGCCGACGGCATCCGTATCCTCGACAACCCGCACCGCAAGCGCGGGCTCGGCAGCCGGCCCTTCGACGCCGAGGGCCTGGCCTGCACGCGCATGGCAGTGATCGACGACGGCGTGCTGACGACCTGGCTGCTCGACCTCGCGTCGGCGCGCCAACTCAACCTCAAGCCGACAGGCCACGCGTCGCGCGGCACTTCGGGACCGCCCGGCCCCACGACCTCGAACTTCTATCTCGAGAAGGGCAAGCAGTCCGTCGACGAGCTGATCGGCGACATCAAGAGCGGCCTCTTCATCACCGACATGATCGGCTCCGGCGTGAACGGCGTCACCGGCGACTACAGCCGCGGTGCCTCGGGCTTCTGGATCGAGAACGGCAAGCTCGCCTATCCGGTCAGCGGAATCACCGTCGCGGGAAACCTCAAGGACATGTTCCTGGCGATGACGCCCGCGAACGATCTGCAATTCAAGGGTTCGACCAACGCGCCGACGGTACGAATTGAAGGGATGACGATCGCCAGCTCGTGATAGAATCACGGGCATGTCCCCCTCAGTAAAAGCACTCCTCCTCGCCGCAACGTCGGCGACCCTGGCCTTCCCGGCCCTTGCCCCAGCTTACGGTCAAGGGGCGGACTTCCAGTCCTGCCTGCAGAACATTCGAAGCGAAGCTCTGAAGCAGGGTGTGCCGGCGTCCGTCGCCGACACCGCGCTGCGCGGCCTGACGCCCGACCAGAAGGTGCTCGACCTCGACGCCAAACAGCCCGAATTCTCGCTGACCTACGGCAAATACATCGGCAACTCGATCACGGCCGACCGTGTGGCCAAGGGCCAGCAGAAGATGACGCAGTACGCGTCCCTGCTCGGCCAGCTCCAGTCCGAATACGGCATCCCGCCGCAGTATCTCGTGTCCTTCTGGGGCATGGAGACGAACTACGGCACCTACATGGGCGACTTCTCCGCGCTGCGCTCGGTCGCGACGCTGGCCTGCATGACCAAGCGCACGGCCTTCTTCACCAACGAAGCGGTGCAAGGTCTGCGGATCCTGGCCAGCAACCACATGACCACGCAGCAAATGAAAGGCTCGTGGGCGGGCGCCATGGGCAACATGCAGTTCATGCCGTCCACGTTCACCAAGTACGCCGTCGATCGCGACGGCAACGGCAAGATCGATATCTGGAACTCGATCCCCGACGCCTTCGCCTCGGCCGCGAACTTCCTGAGGGGCATCGGCTTCAAGCCCGGCCTGCCGGCGGCCGAAGAAGTCGTCCTGCCGCAGGGTTTCCCGCTCGACCAGGCCGACACGACGATCGAGAAGCCGGTGCGCGCCTGGGCGCACATGGGCGTGAAGCGCGCGGCGGGCGGAGCGCTGCCGGCCAGCGACGAGAATGCCCAGATCATCCTGCCGGCCGGCTGGCGCGGGCCCGCCTTCATTCTCTATCCGAACTTCAAGGCTGTGATGAACTGGAACCGCTCGACGCTCTATGCGCTTGCGGTGTCGCTCCTGGCGCAGCAGATCGCGGGCGGACCCGGCGTCATGCAGGCGCCGCCCGACGACGACCAGCCGCTCAGCCACGACACCGTGGTCGACATGCAGACGCGGCTCGCTCGTCTCAATCTCTACACCGACGAGGCCGATGGGCTTTTGGGCCCCAAGACACGCTCGGCAGTGCGGCTCTTCCAGAAGCAGGTCGGTCTGCCGGCGGACGGCCATCCGACCAACGCCGTCATCGCCAGGCTGCAGCAGACGGCGCGCTAGGCTCAGACAGGCCGCAGCAGACGCACCGCGCCTGAGGCGATGGCGATCGATACCGGCAGCGTGAGCGCGTTGTCGCCGTCGATCTGCACGGGCTGGCTGCGGCTCTCGCCCGCGTCGCTCAGCACCGAGACCTTGACGTCGCGGCCGGCGATCACGCGATAGCCGCCCGTCTTCGGCAGCCGTCCCAGCAGAAGGGCAAGGCCGAAGCGCAGGGTCTGCGAGCGGCCCCAGCGCTCGAACAGGCAGACGTGCAGTAGCGGCTCGCCCAGGGTCGCGGCCGGCGCCACGACATAGGGCCCGGCATAGAGGCGGCTGCGCGTCACGATCACAGAGGCCGCCTCGAACGCCACGCCATCGACTTCGACGGCATAGCGCACCGGTCGGTAGCGCCGCGTCTCGATCATCGAACGCCAGACATAGGCCGCCTTGCCCAGCCGACGCTTGAGCGGCGCGGTCACGCCCGCCACCACCTTGGCGTCGAAGCCCGCGCCCGCCATCAGAGAGAAATGCCGCGGCAAGCCTGATCCAGTGGCTTCGCCCGGCCGCATCAGCAACTCGCGGCCCGCGATCATCGTCTCGGCCACCACCTTGGCCGTCGCGCGCAGTCCAAGCTCGTGCGCCAGAACATTCGCGGTTCCGAGCGGCACCAGCGCCAATGCCGGCGCTCCGTCGCTCCGCCGCGCCAGGCCGTTCACCACTTCGTTGATCGTGCCGTCGCCGCCTGCGACCGCGATCACCGCATAACGGCGGGCGTCGCAGGTTTCGGCCAGCCGGCGCGCATCGCCCGCGGCTTCGGTATCGACCAGGTCGACCGTCCAGCCTTCGGCCTGTACCAGCCGCATGACATCCTCGACCAGCCCACGCCGGCGCCGTCCCGCGATGGGATTGCGGATCAGCAGGATCGATTTCGGGGGCGTGAATGTCATCGAACTGTCACAACCGATTCACCTCGTCGCAACGGCTCACATACACAATCTGATGAGGTTGGCGCAATCGCGCACATCAGATTTAGTGTCGGGTGAGTCCTTATCCACATGACGGTCCACGAGCACCACGACCAGCCTGCCCGCCATCACGCGATCTTCCTGTCCGACATCCACCTTGGCACGCGCGGCTGTCAGGCCGACATCCTGCTCGACTTCCTCAAGCACAATGAGTGCGAGCACCTCTACCTCGTGGGCGACATCGTCGACGGCTGGCGGCTGAAGCGCTGGTGGTACTGGCCGCAGGCGCACAACGACGTCGTCCAGAAGATCATGCGCAAGGCGCGCAAGGGCACGAGCGTGGTCTATGTGCCCGGCAATCACGACGAGGCGGCGCGGCAATATTGCCAGCTCACCTTCGGCGACGTGCACGTGCAGGAAGAGGCGATCCACGAAACTCCCGACGGCCGGAAGCTCCTGGTGATCCACGGCGACCAGTTCGACGGCATCGTACGCTACGCGCGCTGGCTCGCGATTCTGGGCGACTGGGCCTACACGACGGCGCTGCGCCTCAACACCTGGTACAACTGGGGCCGCCGCAAGCTCGGCCTGCCGTACTGGTCGCTGTCAGCGTACCTCAAGCACCGGGTCAAGAACGCCGTCCAGTTCATCGGCAACTACGAGGCCGCGGTCGCCAGCGAAGCGCGCCGCCGCGGCGTCGACGGCGTGGTCTGCGGCCATATCCATCACGCCGAGATCCGCGAGATCGAGGGCGTGCTCTACTGCAACGACGGCGACTGGGTCGAAAGCTGCACGGCGCTGGTCGAGGATTTCGACGGACGCCTGCGCATCGTTCATTGGGCCGAGGAGATGGCGCGGGCCAACTCGACGCTCGCCCCCTACGTGCCCGCGCAACTGGCCGCGGAGTAGAACCGAATTGCGCATCGCCATCGTCTCTGATGCCTGGCGCCCCCAGATCAACGGCGTCGTCCGGACCATCGAAACCGTCGTGAGGCTGCTGCAGGCCGAAGGACACGAGGTCGAGGTCTTCGGCCCCGACCGCTTCCGCACCCTGCCCTGCCCGACCTATCCCGAGATCCGGCTCTCGCTCTTCCCGGCGGCCCGCCTCAACCACATGCTGAAGCTGTTCGCGCCCGACGCGATCCATCTGGTGACCGAGGGCCCGCTCGGCTGGGCGGCGCGCGCCTTTTGCCGCAAGCGCGGCATTCCCTTCACCTCCGCCTACCACACGCGCTTCCCCGAGTACGTGCAGGCGCGCATCCGCGTGCCGCTCGGCTGGAGTTACGCCTTCGTGCGCCTTTTTCATGCGCCCTCGTCGGCCGTTCTGGTGGTCGCGCAGTCGATCCGCGACGAACTCGCCACGCGCGGCTTCCGGAACCTCGTGCCATGGTCGCGCGGCGTCGATATCGCGGCCTTCCATCCGAGGCCGCGCGATACCGTCAAGGAGCCGCGCCCGATCTGGCTCTACGCCGGGCGCCTGGCCATCGAGAAGAACATCAAGGCCTTCCTCGACCTCGACCTGCCGGGCAGCAAATGGGTGGTGGGCGGCGGACCGCAGATGAAGGAGCTGCAGCGCAAGTACAAGGACGCGCACTTCTTCGGCTCGGTCGACACCGAGGAGCTGTCCTACCGCTACTCGCAGGCCGACTGCTTCGTCTTCCCGAGCCGCACCGACACCTTCGGCCTGGTCATGGTCGAGGCGCTGGCCTCGGGCGTGCCGGTGGCCGGCTACCCCGTGCCAGGCCCGCTCGATGTCGTCACCATCCCGGGCGTCGGTGCCGTGCACGAAGACCTGCGCACGGCCTGCCTCGCCGCCATCAAGTCCGATCCGGCGCTCTGCCGCACCCATGCCGAAAGCTTCACCTGGGCCGAATGCGCGCGGCAGTTCCGCGACACGTTGCGCCTCATCCCGCGCAGCACCTGGCAGCCGCTCAAGAACCGCGTGGTGCCGAACGCCGCTGCCTGAAACGAGGCCCAAAACGAGGCATTGCAGTCCGCTACGGCGGCCTTAACCTCGGGCAGATGCTCGACGAAATCGTTCCCGCCGGCGCGCCCTGGACCGGCATCGTGCGCCAGGGCCAGGTCCTGCGGATCACCGACCTCGAGGGCCAGCAGGCCGTCGACTTCCTCTGCTACAACGCGGCCAATACCGAGGAGCGCTATCACGCACCCAACACGGTGAAGGCCGCGGGCAGCATCTTCCTCACCACCGGCCACACGCTCTATTCCGACGTCGCGCGGCCGATGTTCGTCATCGTCGAGGACCAGTTCGGCGGCCACGACACGATCGGCGGCTGCTGCAGCGCGCCGTCGAATCAGATGCTCTACGGCGTGGCGAACTGCCCCGGCTGCCGCGAGAATTTCCTCACCGGCCTCGGGCGCCATGGCCTGGGCAGACGCGATATCGTGCCGAACGTGAATTTCTTCATGCGCGTGCCGGTCACCGCCGATGGCAGCGCCGCGGTGGCGCTGGGCGTGTCGCCGCCCGGTTGCCAGGTAGCGTTGCGCGCCGAGATGGACGCGATCGCGGTCCTCTCGAACTGTCCGCAGGTCAACAATCCCTGCAACAATTTCAATCCCACGCCGATCCGCGTGCAGATCACCGGCTAAAGGAGCCCGACCGATGGAAACCATTCCCGCCCGCCGCGGCAAGGCCTGCTACGTGAAGAAAGGCCAGTCGATCAAGATCATCAACACGCACGGCGCCCAGGTCGTCGACACCTGGGCCTTCACGGCGTCGATGCTGACCGAGTTCATGTCGATGGAACACACGCGCGCCACGCTCACCAAGCTGGTGCCCAAGGTCGGCGACGGGCTCTACACCAACCGCCGCCGCAAGATTCTCACGATGACGGCAGATACCAGCCGCGGCGACCACGACACGCTGATGGCCGCCTGCGACTGCGAGCGCTACATCCTGCTGGGCGTGAAAGAGTACCACGACAACTGCACCGACAATCTCTTCGCCGGCATGCAGGGGCTGGGCCTCACGCCGCCGGAATGCCCGAGCCCGCTCAACCTGTTCATGAACATTCCGTGGAAGCCGGACGGCAGGATCTCCTTCGATCCGCCCACCACCAAGCCCGGCGACTACGTCACGCTCCGCGCCGAGCTCGATTGCGTCGTGGCCATGTCGGCCTGCCCGCAGGACATCCTGCCCATCAACGGCCAGACCGGAACGACCACCGAAGCGCATTACGAGATCCTCGGCTGAGGGCAATCGTCCCCTCCCCGAGGGGACGGCCCCGATGCCCATGGCATAAGGCTTTAGCGGGATTCGTCCCCTGTTTCGCCACACCCCCTCCGGAACACTGTTGCGCAAGATCTTTGGTTGATTCGTTCTATTTATCATAATAAATAGAACCATGCCTCCCACGACAAACTTCCGCACGCCCAAGCGCGGCGATGCCATGGTCGACGAGATCAAGCGCTGGATTGCCGACAACCGCATCTCGCCCGGCGGCAAGTTGCCGAAGGAAAGCGAGCTGCAGGAGCTGTTCGGCGTCAGCAAGGGCACCGCGCGCGAGGCGCTGAAATCGCTCGAGGTACAGGGGCTGGTGCGCGTGTCGACCGGCCCGACCGGCGGCGCGACGGTGGGCGAGGTACCGATCGAGCGCGCCTTCCAGTTGCTGCAGAACTATCTCTTCTTCCAGAAGATCGACGTGGCGCAGATCTACGCCGTACGCCGCGTCCTGGAGCCCGAGCTGGCGGCAGGCGCCGTGCCGCATCTCACCGAGGCAGACTTCGCGGCCCTCGAACGCAGCATCGATACCTGTGCGCCCGCACCCGTCAGCAAGGCGCACGCGCTGGAGCAACGGCAGGAGGACCTCCACTTCCACGACATTCTTGCCGGCCGCAATCCCAACGCGCTGCTGCGCTTCTTCTGCGAGGTGATCAATCACCTGCTGCGCCACACGCTCACCCTCGTCGACCAGCCTGCGCACCCGGGCTACCGGCATCTCGGCGACAGCAACGTGGCGGCGCATCGCCGCCTGCTGGACGCAGCGCGACGCGGTGACGTCAACAAGGTGCGCAAGCTCATGGTCGAGCATGTCGACGAGGTGAGCCGCCTCGTTGTCGAGCTGAGCGCCACGGTGCGCCAGCGCTTCGTCACCGATCAAGACCTGCAATCCCGCGTGGCGCCGGAGCGACGCCCCGCCAAACCCAAGAGGAAGACATGATCGATCGCCGGCTGATGATGCTGGGCACGGGAGCCGCTCTCATGACATCACGTACCGCTTTCGCGGCGAGTTATGCCGAGCGCCTTGCGCAGGCCGAAAAAGATGGCAAGGCCAACGGCCTGCATGCGCTGCTGGTGTCGAAGGGCGGCAAGACCGTATTCGAGCACTACGGCCGAGGCGTCGATGAGCGCTGGGGAGACCCGCTCGGCACCGTGACCTTCGGACCCAAGGTCCTGCACGATCTACGCTCTGTCTCGAAAAGCGTGATCGGGCTCGTCTACGGCATCGCCCTTGCCGACAAGAAGGTGCCGCCGCCCGAGGCCAAGCTCTACGACCAGTTCCCGGAATATCCCGACCTTGGCAAGCAGCCCGGCCGCGACAAGCTCACCATGGCCAACGTGCTCAGCATGACGCTCGGTTTCGAGTGGGACGAACTCACCATTCCCTACGGCGATCCGCGCAACAGCGAGAACGCCATGGTGGCGGCACCCGACCGCTACCGCTACGTGCTCGAGAGACCGATCGTGGAAGAGCCCGGCGCCAAGTGGATCTACTGCGGCGGCGCCACCGCCCTGCTCGGCCGCCTGATCGCGCGCGGCACGGGCCAGCCGCTCCTGGCCTATGCGCGCAAGGCGCTGTTCGAACCGCTGGGCTTCGGCGCTACCGATATGATCATGGGCAAGGATGGCGAACCGCAGGCCGCCTCGGGGCTAAGGCTTCTCCCGCCCGACCTGCTGAAGGTCGGCCAGCTCGTGCTCGCGCGCGGCAAGTGGGGCGACAAGCAGGTCGTGCCGCTCGACTGGCTGAAGCAATCCTTCACGCCGCAGATCGCATTCCCGGACGGCCGGCGCTACGGCTATCACTGGTATCTCGGCGAGATGCAGGTCGGTGCGAAGAAGGAGCCCTGGCTGCGCGGCATCGGCTGGGGCGGACAGAACCTGTTCATCTTCCCGACCCTCGACGCCGTGGTGGCCATGAATTGCGGCAACTACCAGCGGCCGGGCATCGAACAGGGCAAGATCGTCACGGCGGTCATGACCGAGGTCGTGGTGCCCGGCCTGGCCTAGCCGCCGGCCCGGCTGGCCGAAAAGGACCGTCCCTTGTGAAGCGCCACAAGTTCGGCAAGGGAATTAACGGTCAGATGCGGCACGGCATCGGTCGCCAACGTTGCCCCGCTTCCTGGGCGACCGTGCCGGCGATTGACCCACACGGTCGTCAAACCGAGTTCGCGACCCGGCCGGATATCGTGATGCTTGCTCTGTGCCACGTGCAGGATTTCATCCTTGGCAATCCCCTTCGCGGCCAACTGCTCGAACGTGCGCGTGAAATGCGGCAGTCCCGGCTTGTATGACGCGACATCCTCCGCCGTGACCGTCATTTCGAACGGGACCTCCAGTTGATGCCGCACCGTCCCTTCGAGCGAAGCATTGTCGACGTTCGACAGGATCACGAGCTTGTAGAAGCGCGAGAGGTATTTGAGACTTTCGACCGTGTCGGCGAACGGCGGCCAGTCGGGCACCGATGCCGCGAAGGCGGCGGCATGCCCGGGATTCTCGCTCCAGCCGAACGTCCGTTCGATGTCCTTCCACGTCCTCGAAAGCACTTCCGGGTAGAGCAGGGTCGGCCGCGTCTGCTGATGCTTGGCCTGGTGAAGCGCGAAGGATGTGATGACGAGGTCCGTCGGGATCGCGGGATTGATCGCGTCGACCCACGGCCGCACGACCTGGGTGATTCCCGTTTCCCAGTCGATGAGCGTGCCGTAGCAATCGAACGTCATGGCTTTAAATTTGTCGAAATCGACCACTCGATGCCTCCCAACCTGCAGAGTTTCTAAAGAACCTTCGACAAGAAGGCCCTGGTCCGGTCGCGCTTGGGGCTGCCCAGGACTTCCGCCGGGCTGCCGGCTTCGACCACGGCGCCTTCGTCCATGAACGTCACGTCATTGGCCACTTCACGCGCGAAGCCGAGTTCGTGCGTCACCACGACCATGGTCTTCCCGGCCTTCGCCAGCTTCTTCATGACGTCCAGCACTTCACTCACGCGCTCGGCATCGAGGGCAGACGTCGGCTCGTCGAACAGCAGAACGCGCGGGTTCATCATCATCGCACGTGCGATCGCCACGCGTTGTTGCTGTCCGCCGGACAGATGGGCGGGATAAGATGCTTCATATCCGGTCATGCCCACCATGGAGAGAAGTTCTGCCGCATGTTCACGCGCCGCGGGGCCCGTCTCCTTGCGCAGCAAGGTCGGCGCGCAGACCAGGTTCTGAACGACCGTCATGTGCGGAAAGAGATTGAAGTTCTGGAAGACCATGCCGACCTGCTCGCGCTGCTCGGCCAGGCGCCCGGGCGACAACCTTCGATACCCTCCGTCCGGCGTCGGCAGGTAACCCTGAAGCTCGCCGAACATGCGCACCTCCCCTCCCTCGATTTCCTCGAGGCTGTTGAGGCAACGCAGAAGCGTCGACTTGCCCGAACCGCTCGGCCCGATGACGCAGGACACCTGTCCCGTCAGGACCTCGAAATCCACATTGCTCAGCACGGTTCGCGACCCGAACCGCTTGACGATACCGCGGGCAGAGACCGCCACCGCGCTCATGCGCCGTTACTCACCTGCGCCACGGTAGCGATACGATTTGTGCTGCGCCCGTAGACCTTCTCGACGGCGTGTTGAGCGACGGAAAGCACCGTCGACATGGCGAGGTACCAGATAGAGGCGACGATCAGCAGCGGGATGGTCTGATAGTTGGTGCCGTAGATGATCTCGGCGCTATGAAGAAGTTCGGAAACTCCGAGGACCGAGACAAGCGAACTGTTCTTCAGCATCGCGATCGTCTGGTTGCCGATGACGGGCACGATGACCTTCATCGCCTGCGGCAACAGAATCCGGAAGGTGACGTGCCGGGGCCGGAGCCCCAGGCTGCTTGCCGCTTCGGTCTGCCCCCGATTGATGCTTTCGAAGCCGCCGCGAATGATTTCCGCCATGTAGGCGGCCTCGTTGGTGGTCAATCCGATGGCGGCCGCGAAGAATGGCGTGATGAGGTGCGTTGCATTGATTTCGAATCCGGGAAAGCCGATCGTCGGATAGAGGGCGGCCAGGTTGAACCAGAAAATCAGCTGAACGAGCAGCGGCGTGCCGCGGAAGAACCAGACATACGACAGAGCCAGTCTGGACAGAATACTCGACGGGGAGCGCAGCATCACCGCCAGAATGGCGCCGAACAGCACACCGAAGACGATGCTCACCGCGGTCAGCACGAGGGTCATCCATACGCCCTCGATGATGATCGCGGCCGTCAGGTACTCGCCCACGATCTCCCAGTGAAAATTGGGATTTGTGACGACCGACAGCAGCAACAGGGCTGAAAACGATACAGCCGCTGCCCATCCGGCATATTCCCATCGAGACCGATAGGGTTTCCTGAGAGCGGTCATGGCTCGATCCGGACTGCGTACGGTGAGCTAGAAGGTTTCGACCGTATCGATCGTGGCGTTGGGGAGCCCCCAGACGCGGAAGATCTCGCGATACTCGGGCAAGGTGACGATGCGCTTCATTGCGGCGAGCAGGGCCGGCGTGAGCGCGCTCCCCTTCTTGGTCGACAAGGTGATCGGCAGAGGCCGGATCTCATTGCCGGCGATGCGGAACGTCGGCTGCTGCAGGACCGCGTAGCTCATCACAGGTGTATCGCCGAAAGCTGCGTCGAGACGGCCGGACGTGAGCTGCGTCAACGCATCCTGCTGGCTCGGAAGGCCGACGATGTTGATGGCCTTTTTGCCCTTGGCGGTGCAATCGCCTGACATTTCAGGCAGCAACTTTGCCAGCTGCAGCGAGCCGAGCTGCGCGCCGACGTTCAGGCCGCACAGGTTCGAAACGTCGGCGGTGCTGGTCTTGAGTGAAACCGCTTGAGAACCCCAGCGGGCGTACCCGACCATATCCAGCACCTTGGTGCGCTCGGGCGTCACACCCATGCTGGCGATCGAGTAGTCGAACTGTCCGCTCAGCAGGCCGGGAATGATGCCGTCGAACGTAACGTTGGCGAACTTCACGGGAACGCCGAGAATGCGCCCGATCAGGCGGGCGAGATCGGGATTGGTGCCGAGCGCCGTACGGCCGTCGGAGGCGAGGAATTTGTTGGGCGGCGTGGATAAATTCATCGCCACGTTCAGGCTCGTGGTGCCCGCGGGCAGCAAGGCCGCGATTTCCTCGACGGGCTGGATATCGGCGAAGTCGTTGGCGGCCGTCGTGCTGAGCGGCGGCGCCGCGAAGGCGGCCGAGGCACCGAAGGACATGACTGCACCGATAGCGGCCGCAGCGATCATGCCGCCGAACAGGGCGCGGTAGCCCAAGAACTTGTTCATCGCTCAATCCCCCAGTTGGTAAATGCGGTTCGCAGCCGAAGCGTGGTTCCGGTCGTCGTCATTCAGACCCGTCCATCGCAACGGTTGCCGGCAGCCGGTCCAGCATGCGGTGCATGGCGTGCTCGATCTGAGCACCGGTCACGCGGGCGGCTTGTTCCACGTCGCCGGCCCGCAAGGCGTCGACAATCTCGTGATGCGTATCGTCCCAGTCTGCCGACAGTCCCACCGTGCGCCAGACGGGAAGGACGTAGCGGTTGATGGCAAGCTGGAGGGACGAGATTTGCGCAAGCAGGCGCGGCCGGCCGCAGGCGCTGTACAGCCTGTTGTGAAACATCCAGTGCGAGACGGCCGCCTCGGTCCCGAGGCCCGACGGCCGCAACCGCTCCAGGATTTTTTCAACGTCGTCGTAGTCGCGCCCAGTCAGGTGGGGTGCGGAGAGACGCAAAGCGTACGGCTCCAGGAGGTAGCGCATCTCCATGATGTCCTGGAAGTCGGTTCGGCTGAGCGGCGCGACGCGGATACCTTTGTTGAAGCGCTGAACCGCCAAGCCTTCGGTGACGAGCTTGGCCAACGCCTCACGGACGGGGACGCGCGAGACCCCGAACTTCTGCGCGATGTCGTCCTGATGCAGCCGCTCGTTCGGGGCGAAAGCGCCTTCGAAGATCGCTTCGCGTAGAGCGCGCGCAATCGCGTCCGGCAAGGCGTCACGCCGGCCGATGTGGCGTTCGGCCAAATCTCCCAAGAGGTCAGTCACTTGATCGCGCGCTCAAAATCCATAATGTCGAATGTATTCATTCTTGAATTCGAGTCAAACATCCCTTTTCGAGCGGTAAAACCGCCCAAAAACCTCATTTCAATGTCGATTCGGACAGCCGGTCGAAATCAGGCCTTGCCCATGACGTCGAGCAGCGCCGGCCGTACGCCGATCTGCTCGACCAGCTTGTCGAGCTGACGCTTCGCCACCGGATTGCTCTGCTGGTGGCGCGTGGCCAGGATCAGCTCGTTCTTCATCGTATGCTCGAGCCCGGTGAACTCCGTCACCCGCACCTTGTAGCCGTGCGCCTCGAGCACCAGCGCGCGCAGCACGTTGGTCACGTGCGCCCCGAACTCGCGACGGTGCATGGGATGACGCCACAGCTGGTCGAGCGCGCTCTTGCTGTGGCCGAGCAGCGTCGCAACCTCAGCCTGGCAGCACGGGATCAGCGCCACGACCTTTGCCTTGTGATGGAGCGCAAAGCGGATGGCGTCGTCCGTCGCCGTGTCGCAGGCATGCAGCGCCGTCACCATGTCGGCGCGGCTCTCGGGCAGCAACGTGCTCGCGATCTCGCCCGCCACGAAGCTCATGCGGTCGAAACGGCATTCGGCGGCGAGCTTCTGCGCCTTCTCCATCAGTTCGCCGCGCACGTCGACGCCCACGATGCGGCCGTGCCCCGCCGGTCCGATCACCAGGTCGTAGAGGATGAAGCCCAGGTAGGACTTGCCGGTGCCGAGATCGGCCAGCACGGCGTCCCTGTTCTCGGCGAGCAGCCCGTCGAGTGCCGGGCGCAGCAGGGTCACCAGGTGCAGCACCTGCTTCAGCTTGCGCCGCGAGTCGGCGTTCAGCGCGCCTTCGCGCGTCAGGATGTGTAGTGCCTTCAGCAAAGCGATCGAGTTGGCCTGGACCTGGCCCGGCCAGACCTCGGTCAGGACCTTGCGCGCATTGGCGATGTCGGCGCCTTCACGCGACGGGGGCGCGTTACGCGACATGGTTGCTCAGGCGGCCGATGCCCGCGACTTCCATCTCGATCTTGTCGCCCTTCTTCAGGAACCTGGGCGGCTTGAAGCCGATGCCGACACCGACCGGCGTGCCTGTGGCGATGATGTCGCCCGGCATCAACGTGATGCCCGCCGAGATCGTGGCGATCAGGGTCGGCACGTCGAAGATCAGGTCGGAGAACTTCGCGTCCTGCCGCAGCTCGCCGTTGACCCAGCATTTGATGCCGCCGGTCTTGAGGTCGACCTCGTCGGCGGTGACGCAGAACGGGCCCATCGGCGCGAACGTGTCCATCGACTTGCCGAGGAACCACTGCTTGTGCTTGCCCTGGATGTCGCGCGCCGTCACGTCGTTGACGATCGTGTAGCCCCAGACGTGATCCATCGTCTTCGCAAGCGGGATGCCCTTGCCACCCTTGCCGATGATGACGGCGAGCTCCGCCTCGTAGTCGAGCTGCTCGCTGACGCCGATCGGATAGAGGATCGCCTCGCCCGGCCCAATCACCGACTGCGGCACCTTGGTGAAGATGATCGGCGCCGTCGGGATCGCATCGGCCGCACCGCTGGCGCTGCTGTCGAAGCCGCTGGCGGTGAATTCCTTGGCATGCTCGATGTAGTTCTTGCCGACGCACATGATGTTGCGCAGCGGCAGCGGCACCGGCGCCTTCAGCGTCACCGCCGAAAGCGCGACCTTCTCCCCCGAGGCGTCGACCTTGGCGCCACGGAAGACGTCGTTCATGTCGGTAATGCCCTTGAGCAGGGTCACGCTCTCGCCTGCCTTGTCGACGACGCCGACCAAGACCTTGCCCTTGTACTCTACGGTCGCGAAACGCATCTCAACTCCTGCTTGGTTTACTTGGGCCAGGTCTCGGGTTCGCCCGCCTTGATCCAGGCCTGATAGTCGGCCTTGGTCTGGTCGTTGGGCGGGTAGACGCCGGGGATCTCGCGGCCCTGGCCGATGCGGATGGCGACGAACTTCTCCAGCCGCTCCTGCTCGAAGGAATCACGAGCCACTTCATCGGCCAGGTGCCGCGGCACCACGATGGCGCCATCCTCGTCGGCCACGATCACGTCGCCCGGATAGACCGGCACGCCGCAGATGCCGACCGGCGTCTGGACCTCGACCGGATGCAGGTTGGCCATGCTGGGGGGCGCGGCCGAGGCCGTGCAGTAGACGGGAAAATCGAACTTGCCGATCACCGGCGAGTCGCGCATCGCGCCGTCGCTCAGAACGCCGGCGACGCCCCGCACTTTCAAACGCAGCGCCAGGATGTCGCCCAGCGTTCCCGAGCGCGTGTTGCCCTCGGTGCCGATCACCAGCACGTGGCCGGGCGGCGTCTCCTCGATCGCGGCGCGCTGCGCGGACGGCGGATCGGCCGGCGTCGGCGGCTTGTCGAGATCCTCGCGCGCCGGAATGTAGCGCAGCGTGTACGCCGGCCCGACCAGCCGCACCGCCTTCGGGTTCAACGGCTTCACGCCGCCGATCGCACAATTGCGGAAGCCCCGCTTCATCATCTGCATCGAGACGGTGGCGGTGCTGGCATACAGGAAGTTTTTCACGGTGTCGGCGGACAGCGACGCGGCAGTCATAGAGCGCTTTCTCCCATTCTTACTGTCCTCCCCCGTCATACGGGGGAGGTGGCCAAAGGCCGGAGGGGGAAAGCCTCAGTCGAAGCGGCCCTCCATGCCCGGATGATACAATGCCGCGAAAATGGTTTCGACGACGGAGTCGGTCTCTCGAAGAACGTCACTATTCCAGAAGCGAAGAACGCGGAAGCCATATGATCCCAGGAAAGCATCACGATTTCCGTCATAGGGTGCGTCCGTGACGTGCTGGCTGCCGTCGAGTTCGACGACGTTTCCCACCTCGAGACAAACGAAGTCGCAGATGTAGCGACCGATCGTGTGCTGCCGGCGGAACTTGAAGCCTGCGACTTGGCGGCGTCGCAGGCGGCTCCAAAGATGCTTCTCGGCAAGGGTCGCGTTGTTGCGCAGCTCACGGGCATAGTCGTGCATGCGCCCAGTAGCCACAACCGGATGACCAAAATGTGGCGGATATGCAATCTCCGGTAGCTTTCCCCCTCCCTAGCCCTCCCCCGTAAGACGGGGGCGGGGACATGATTTCTTACTTTCCCTCCCCCGTCATACGGGGGAGGTGGCCGAAGGCCGGAGGGGGAGAGCTACAACAACGAGCCTTGATTGCCGCTGCCGCCGTCCCGGCGGCGCGGCGTGGTTGGCGCCGGACGCGGCGCGGTCGAGCTGGACTCTGTTACGCGAGCGCCGACGCGGCCGTCGGCGAATTCGATGCTGATCGTATCGCCCGAGCGCGTGGCGGCGGCGGCGAGCACTGGCTGCCCGTCCTGGTCGCGAACGAGGGCAAAGCCACGATTGAGCACGGAATGGAAGGAGTAGCTCTCCAGCAGCTTGCCCAGCTGGTCGACCTGCCGTGCGCCGTGTTGCAGCAGATCGGTACCGTGCCGCTTCAGCCGCTCGCCATGCTGCTCGAGGCGATCGAGCGCCCGCGCATACTTCTGAAGCGCATCGGCCTTGAAGCCCTTCATCGCGCCGTCGAGAGCCCGCGCTTCGCTGGCGAGGAGCTGTTCCTTGGCATTGATGACGGCCATCGGGCTGATCAAACGCGCCAACGCCAGCTCATGACCACGCCGTTCGACGAGGCCGCGCGTCGCCAGCATGAGACGCTCGCCGCTGACGTCGAGCCGTTGCTGGCGCTCCTCGATCAGGCGGTACGGATCGCCCAGCCCGCGCGCCAGGCTGGTCAAGGCGAAGGCCGCATCGCGCAGACCGCGATTGAGCGAGGACACGACGCGCTTGCCGTAGTCCAGCACCTCGGCCAACAGGTCGGCGCGCACGGGAACGGCCATTTCGGCGGCGGCGGTCGGCGTGGGCGCGCGGCGGTCGGAGGCGAAATCGATCAGAGTCGTGTCGGTCTCGTGACCGACCGCCGAAATCAGCGGGATGCCCGAGGCGGCAGCCGCGCGGACCACGATCTCCTCGTTGAAGGCCCAGAGGTCTTCGAGGCTGCCGCCGCCGCGCGCCACGATCAGCACGTCGGGGCGCGGCACGGGCCCCTCGACCGGCAAACGGTTGAAGCCTGCGATTGCGGCGGCCACTTCGCCGGCAGCCTTCTCTCCCTGCACGGCGACCGGCCACACCAGCACGCGGCGCGGGAAGCGGTCGGCCAGGCGATGCAGGATGTCGCGGATCACCGCGCCCGACGGCGAGGTCACGACGCCGATCACCTCGGGCAGGAACGGCAGCTCGCGCTTCTTGTCGAGATCGAAGAGGCCCTCGGCCGCCAGCTTCTTGCGCCGGTCCTCGAGCAGCTTGAGCAGCGCGCCCTCGCCCGCCAGCTCCAGCCGGTCGACGATGATCTGGTAGCGCGAGGAGCCGGCATAGATCGTGAGCTTGCCGGTCGCGATGACCTCCAGCCCCTCCTCGATCTTGATGCCCAGCCGCGGGATCGTGCCCTTCCAGGCGACGCCGTCGATCACGGCGTTCTCGTCCTTCAGGCGGAAATAGCAGTGGCCCGAGCGCGGGAAGCTGGGCTGGCTGATCTCGCCGCGCACCCGCACCCGCGGGAACGCCGTCTCGATCTCGCGCTTCAGCGCGAACGACAGCTCCGACACCGAGAATTCGGGGACGTTGCTGACCGCGCTGCCAGGCGCCTCGGGAGGGTCGAGGTTATCCATTGGGGGCGTCACCCTAGCGGCTTGTGGACCCTGCGGAAACCATGCTCAAAGCATCGCCATGCGAATCCTGGTGACAGGCGGCGGCGGCCGCGAACATGCGCTGTGCTGGGCCATTTCGGCCTCGCCGCTGTGCACGAAATTG
>CAIWTJ010000277.1 GCA_903915535.1 Enhydrobacter aerosaccus | reverse complement strand
GGCCCGCTGCATCGTCGAGACCGGCACCAGCTCCTACTACAGCGCCCTCAAGGATGCGTCCGAGGAGCCGGTGTTGAAGCAGATTTGCGGCAAGTTCGCCGCCGACGAATTCCGCCACTACAAGCTGTTCTACGAACACCTGCGCCGCTGCCTGAAGCGCGACCGCCTCAGCCGGTGGGCGCGGCTGCGGATCGGCTGGAGCCGCGTGGCCGAGAGCGAGGACGACGAACTGGCCTTTGCCTACTTCGCCGCCAACGAGCCGGCCGGCGCGGTCTACGACCGCAAGCGTTACATGCAGGCCTATGCCAAGCGGGCCTATCCGCTGTACCGCGCAAGCCACGTGCAGCGTGCGATGGCAATGGTGCTGAAGGCCGTCGGGCTGGAGCCGCAGGGCCGGCTGAACGGCCTGCTGACCCGCATCGGACTCTGGTTCATCCGCCGCCGTGCGAGCCAGCTCGCAGCCATGGCCTCATAGGCTCGCGACCACTCCAGTGGCGCAGTCCAAAAGAGCATGAAAGAAGCGCCACCGGAGTGGCGCGCTCCTAGGAAATGAGGTCGGAGAATTCCGTCACGACCGCTTCATAGATCGGCCGCTTGAACGGGACGATCAGTTCGATGAGCTCGCCGGCCGTCACCCATTTCCAGGTGTCGAATTCGCGTTCATGCGCGTCGAGGTCGATGTCGGCATCCGTGCCGGTGAAGCCGAGCGCGAACCATTTCTGCGACTGGCCATGCCAGCGCCCCTTCCAGTGCGGCGGCCGAAGCTTCGGCGGAACGGTATAGGAAATCCAGTCGCGCGATTCGCGCAGCAGGAGAGCGCGGGCGGTGCCCACTTCCTCGGCCAGTTCGCGGCAGGCGGCCTCGACCGGCGTTTCTCCCTTGTCGATGCCGCCCTGGGGCATCTGCCAGGCCTCGGCCTCGGGCATGCCGATGCGCCGGCCGACGAAAACGCGTCGGTCGGCGCTGATCAGCATCAGCCCGACATTGGGCCGATGGTTCTTCGGTATCGAGCTCAGTTTGCGCGGTTCGAGTAGAGCGAGATGCCGCGGATCAGGTCGAGCGCGCGCAGCAGCTGGTAGTCGGCCACGGCTTCCTTCGGCGGCTCGTCCGGATCGGTCGACGCAGCGGGTGCCGCCGGGATCGGCGGTGCGACCGGCGGCGCGCCGGCGGCGGGCTTGCCGTCGCTCGGCTTGGCGTTGGCGTCCGGCTTGGGCGCTTCCGCGGGCTTGGCGGCGTCGGCCGGCTTGTTCGGGTTGTTGATCGAGCCGCGCAGGTCCGATTCGCGGAAGTTCATGCGCTGCTGGATGGTCTCGACCTTGGCCTGTTCGACCTCGATGTCGGGCTTGATGCCTTCCTTCTGGATCGAGCGGCCCGACGGCGTGAAGTAGAGCGCCGTCGTGAGGCGGATCGCGCCGCCGCCGGTCACTTGCATGATGGTCTGCACCGAGCCCTTACCGAAGGTGCGAGTGCCGAGGATGATGGCGCGATGCTGGTCCTGCAGCGCGCCCGCGACGATCTCCGACGCCGAGGCGGAGCCGCCGTTCACCAGCACGACGATCGGCAGGCCGCCCGCGACGTCGCCCGGCTTGGCGTTCCAGCGCTGGATGTCCTCCGCCTTGCGTGCCTTGACCGAGACGATCTCGCCCTTTTCCATGAAGGCGTCGCACATCGAGATTGCCTGATCGAGCAGGCCGCCCGGATTGTTGCGCAGGTCGAGGACATAGCCCTTGAGCTTGCCGCCGGACTCCTTCTTCAACTTCTCGACGGCGTCGAGCACGCCCGACGTGCTCTGTTCGGTGAAGGACGTGACGCGGATGTAGCCGACGTCGCCTTCGAGGCGATAACGCGTCGACCGGACCTTGATGACCTCGCGGGTCAGGGTGACGTCGATCGGATCCTTCACCGAGGCACGGCGGATCGAAATCTTGATCGGCGAGCCGATCTTGCCGCGCATCTTGTCGACGGCTTCCTGGAGGGTGAGACCCATCACCGGCTGGCCGTCGAGCGCGAAGATCAGATCGCCCGGCTGGATGCCGGCCTTCGATGCGGGCGTGTCGTCGATCGGCGACACCACCTTGATGACCTGGTTCTCCATCGTGACTTCGATGCCGAGACCGCCGAACTCGCCCCGGGTCTGGACCTGCATGTCCTTGTAGGCCTTGGGGTTCATGTAGCTCGAATGGGGGTCGAGAGAGGCCAGCATGCCGTTGATGGCGTTCTCCATCAGCAGCTTCTCGTCGGGCGGCTCGACATAGTCGCGGCGCACCCGCTCGAGCACGTCGCCGAACAGGTTGAGCTGCTGGTAGAGCTCGCTCTTCTCGGCGGCCGGCGTCTTGTCGGCCTTGTCCTGGCCGTAGGTGTAGGCGACGGGGACCGCGAGGAAGGCCAGGATCGCGGCGGTGGAAACGAGGCGCAGACGGGTCATTGGGTGGCCTTTGCGAGCGGTGAATTTCGGGCTGTCGGAGGGGAAGATACTAGCGGCTCTTTGGCAGTATCAAGGCAGGGACGCTCACGCGCACTTCACAAATCATGCCGAAGCGACCGCCGTGCCGTGCGGAGTGGCCAAAATCGCCGGCCGAGAGGCCTGCGACAGAAGGGAATGTCCGGTCATTTCCAAGGGTTGTTGAAGCCCCATCAGGGCCAGCATCGTGGGCGCCACGTCGGCCAGCTTGCCGTCGCCCAGCGACCTCACCCCTGCCGGAGCATTGAACAGCAGCGCCGGGACGCGATTTAGCGTGTGCTGCGTATGCTTCTGGTGGCTCTGTTCGTCGTACATCTGCTCTGCATTGCCGTGGTCGGCCGTCACCAGCATGACCCCGCCCGCTTTTCCGACCGCTTCCATGAGCCGGCCGAGCGCCGTGTCCACCGCCTCGATCGCCTTCACGGCGGCCGACAGGATGCCGGTGTGTCCCACCATGTCGGAGTTGGCGTAGTTCACGACGATCAGGTCGTATTTTCCCGAGCCGATCGCCTCGACGAGCTTGTCCGTCACTTCGGGCGCGCTCATCTCGGGTTTCAGGTCGTAGGTCTGGACCTTGGGGGAGGGCACCAGGATGCGGTCCTCGCCCTCGAACACCTTCTCTTCGCCGCCGTTGAAGAAGAACGTGACGTGCGCGTACTTCTCGGTCTCGGCGATGCGGAGCTGCTTCAGCCCCGCCTTCGAGATGGTCTCGCCGAGACCCATCCTGATGACCTCGGGCGGGAACAGCGTCTTCAGGAACGGGTTGAGTGCGGCCGAGTATTCGACCATGCCCACGGCATCGGCGAACTTCACCAGACGCGGGCGATGGAAGCCGTCGAACATCGGGTCGAGCAGCGCCGTCAGGATTTCGCGCGCGCGGTCGGAGCGGTAATTGAACATCAGCAGGCCGTCGCCGTCCTGCATGCCCGTGAAGCCCTCGATCACGGTGGGCAGCACGAACTCGTCGTCGAGACCGGCGGCATAGCCCTTGTCGACGGCTTCCTTCGGCGTCTGCGCGCGCTCGCCGCTGGCGTCGACGATCGCGGCGTAGGCCCTGGCGACGCGCTCCCAGCGCTTGTCCCGGTCCATGGCATAGAAGCGGCCGGTGACCGTCGCGAACGTGATCGGCAGGCCCTTCTCGAGACCCACCACGACCTTCGCCAGGCATTCGTACGCACTGCGCGGCGGCATGTCCCGCCCGTCGAGGAAGGCGTGGATCCAGACCTTGACGCCGGAGGCCGCGATCAGGTTGGCGAGCGCGATCAAATGATCTTCGTGCGCGTGCACGCCGCCGGGCGAGGTCAGGCCCATCAGGTGGCAGGCGCCGCCGTTCTTCTTGAGCGTCGCGATCAGCTCCTGGAGCTGCGGGATTTTGGCCAGCGAGCCATCGGCGATGGCGTTGTCGATGCGCGGCATGTCGGGCACGGCGACGCGGCCCGCGCCCAGGTTCATGTGACCGACCTCGGAATTGCCCATCTGGCCCTTGGGCAGGCCGACGAAGGATTCGGACGCGTCGATCAGGCCCTGCGGGCAGGTCGCGACCATGCGGTCGAAATTCGGAGTTGCGGCGTCGAGGATCGCGTTGTCCCTGGGATCGGGCCTGAAGCCCCAGCCGTCGAGGATGCAAAGGACGGCAGGACGCGGAGTTTTCTGGGAAGGAGGCATCAACCAGCCTTCGCTGAAGCAGGCCGCGCGCGTTCGACGGCGTTGAACTTGTTGGGGCAGTTCAGGTCACGCGGATCGGTGTTGGGGTTCTGGTCCGGAACCTCGATAGCGCAGAACACGAACTGGCCGCGCGGCTCGCCGTCGATCGTGATGTCATAGGTATACGTGCCGGGCGGATCGCCCGGGATGATGCACCATGAGCGCTGCAGCACGCCGTCCTGGACGATCTCCGTCATGCGTGTCGTGGCCTGGGTCTTGTCGCCGCTGACGATTGTCTCGGGACCTGCGATCACCTGCTCGGCGGGCTGCGAGGTGGTCAGCACCTCCATGAGCGACACCGTGCGGTTCGGCCCGCCGAGATACATGCGCCAGCCGAAGCAGGCGCGGTTGTAGAGCAGCGGAATGGCGTTGGTCTCGAAATGGCGTTGCTTGCCGTCGAGGCCGGTGATCGAGACGTAGGGGATGCTGCGGAGCTTGCTCGCGGGCCGCTCGGCGGGCGTGTCGGCGGCGGGCGCGGGCTTGCCGGGGGTCTGGGCGTTCGCGGCGGCCGAAAGACCGGCACAGGCGAGCACGGTGACGACGGCGAGCCGCCGCAGGAGGGGCAATGACATGCCCCCAATGTAGCCCCGGTTTTTCGTCAGAACAGAGGCAATTTAGGCGCTTTTTGTCCCGCCTTCAGGCGCGGTGATAAGGGTGCCCGGCCAGGAGTTGCTGCGCCCGGTAGATCTGTTCGGCCAGCATCGCCCGGGCGAGCTGGTGCGGCCAGGTCATCGCGCCGAACGACACCACCAGCGCGGCGCGTTTCAGCAGCGCTTCGGTATGGCCGTCCGCGCCGCCGATCAGGAAGGCGACCTCGGCCACCGACTCGTCGCGCCAGCGTCCCAGGCGTCCGGCGAAGGCCTCGCTGTCGAGAACCTTGCCGCGACGATCGAGCGCCACGATGACCGCCTTGTCCGCAATCGCGGCCAGCAGCAATTCGCCTTCGCGCTCCATCAGCTGGGCGGGCGGCAGCTTCTTCTTTTCCTCGAGTTCGCGCAGCGTGAGCGGCCAGCGGATGCGCCCGGCATAGTGCTCGTAGAGATCGCGTTCCGGCCCGCGCCCGGCGCGGCCGATGGCGGCGATCGTAAGCTTCACGCAGCTCTGACTTAGGCCGGGCGGGCGGCGGGGCGCCGGCGCGAGCGCGCGGGATCGCCGCGGCGGCGCGGGACGGCCGCGGGCTTGGCGGCGGCGTCGGTCTCGAGCTGCCACATCTTCTCGAGCGCGTAGAAGGTGCGCGACTCGGGACGGAAGACATGGACCACCACGTCGCCGCCGTCGATCAGCGCCCAGTCGCCGGCTTCCTTGCCTTCGACGGGCGTGTAGCCATGGCCGGCATGTTTCAGCCGGTCGGCAAGATGCTCGGCGATGGCCACGACCTGGCGGGTCGAGCGGCCTGTGGCGATGACCATGTAGTCGGCGAAGGCCGATTTTCCCTTGAGGTCGATGACAACGACGTTCTCGGCCTTGTCGTCGTCGAGGGATTTGCGCACCAGCTCGAGCTGGGCGGCGGAGGCTTTGCTTCGGTCGGGAAGCGTGCGGGATTTGTCGGAGATGGTCTTTCCTTTCGCTTTGGGTCGAGGCGGCCGAACGGCGCGGATGGCGGTCGCGGAATGGGTATCCAGTCGGCTCGGGATAAAGCACCAGGCCGGCGCTTCGCAAGAGGCGAGCTCCCGGGCCTGCTCGGCCTTAAGGCGATAACGCGCAAAGGCGCGGGGGGCTGCCGACTGCAGGGCGGCGTAGCTCCAGCCGGGCCGCGCGAAAGCGGCGATCGGGATGGCGGCGAAGAGATCGCGCCAGCCCTGCCAGTGCACCAGCTGCGGCAGGATGTCGGCGCCCATCAGCCAGACGAATTCGGCCTTGGGATAGAGCCGCTTCAGCGCCCGCACCGTGTCGAGCGTGTAACGCGTGCCGAGCAGCAGTTCCGGCGCCTCGACCTTGATGTGGGGATGATGCGCGACCTGGCGGGCACGGGCGACGCGGGTTGCGAGCAGGTCCATGCCGTCGTCGCTCTTCAGCGGGTTCTGCGGCGAGACCAGCCACCACACCTCGTCGAGGCCCAGACGGCGCAGCGCCTCGACGCTGACATGGCGATGGCCCGCGTGCGCCGGATTGAACGAACCGCCCAGCAGGCCGATACGGCGCCGCGTGTCGCGCGGCACGCCCGGCATCGGATGGTACGCGGCGGTCACGGCCTGAGCGTACCCTTGCCGCGCACGACGTTCTTGTAGGTGGTGAGCTCGACCAGTCCGACCGGTCCGCGCGCGTGCATGCGGTTGGTCGAGATGCCGATTTCGGCGCCCAGCCCGAACTCGCCACCGTCGGCGAACTGGGTCGAGGCGTTGTGCATCACGATGGCGCTGTCGACCTCGTGCAGGAAGCGCTCGGCGGTCGCTTCATTGTCGGTGACGATCGAATCCGTGTGCTGGCTGCCGTAGGCCGCGATGTGACGCACCGCGCCGTCCACGCCATCGACGGTGGCAACGGAGATGATCGGCGCCAGGTATTCCGTGCGCCAGTCCTGTTCTGTCGCCGGCTGTACGCGCTTGTCGCGCTTCTGCACATCGGCGTCGCCGCGGATCTCGCAGCCGAGATCGAACAGCCGGTCGGCGATCGGCTTGAAATGCGTGTCGAGCGCGGCGCGGTCGATCAGCAGGGTCTCGGCCGAGCCGCAGACGCTGACGCGGCGCATCTTGGCGTTAGCCACGATGTCGCGCGCCATGTCGACATTCGCGTCGCGGTCGACATAGACGTGGCAGAGGCCTTCATAGTGACGTAGCACCGGCACGCGGCTTTCGACGGTCACGCGGTCGATCAGCGAGCGCCCGCCGCGCGGCACGATCAGGTCGAGCCAGTCCATCGCCTTCAGCAGCTCGCCCACGAGGGCGCGGTCGGTGCTCGGCACCAGCTGGATGCAGTCCTCCGGCAGGCCCGCCGAGGCGAGGGCGCGGCGCAGCAGATCGACGATGCAGTGTGAGGAGTGGAAACTGTCCGAGCCGCCGCGCAGCACCACGACGTTGCCCGACTTCAGGCAGAGCGCGCCGGCATCGGCCGTCACGTTGGGACGCGCTTCGTAGATCACGCCGATGACGCCGATCGGCACCCGCACGCGGGTGAAATGGAGGCCGTTGGGACGATCCCATCGTGCGATGGCCTCGCCCACCGGGTCGGGCAGCGTCCGGATATCGTCGAGTGCCGCGGCCATGCCTTCGATGCGGGCGGCGTTCAACAGCAGGCGATCCTGCATCGCCTCGTTCATGCCGGACTTCTTGGCGGCGGCGATGTCGAGGGCGTTGGCGGCCAGGATGGCGGCGCTCTCGGCGCGGATCAGGCGCGCGCCCTCGGCCAGCGCCTTGTTCTTGGAGTCGGTCGTGGCGTTGCGCAGCGCGGCGGCGGCCGCGCGGGCGCGAGCGCCCAGCGCGGCGACGATGGCGGCGGCATTTTCAGCAGGCTTGGTCTGAACGTTCATCGCGCGATCCAGTATGTTACTCGACGACGAGATCGTCGCGGTGGACGATCTCGTCGCGGCCCCGGAACCCCAGCAGCTTCTCGATCTCGGCGCTCTTGCGCCCCGCGATGCGGCGGGCATCCTCGGCGGCATAGGCGACCAGCCCGCGCGCGAGCGTGTGGCCCTTCTTGTCCTTCACGTCGACCACGTCGCCGCGCTTGAATTCGCCGTCGATCGAGGTGACGCCGGCGGGCAGCAGGCTCTTGCCCGAGGACAGCGCGCGCACCGCGCCATCGTCCACAACCAGCGTGCCCGACGATTTCAGCGAGCCCTTGATCCATTTCTTGCGCGCCGAGAGCGGCGAGGCTTCCGGCAGGAACCACGAGCAGCGCGCCGTGCCGTCGATCATCGCGCCCAGCGCACCGACCGCGCGGCCGTCGGCGATCGCCATGCGGCAGCCCGCGGCCATGGCGATGCGGCCGGCCATCAGCTTGGTCACCATGCCGCCGTTGGAGAGTTCCGACGCCGCGACGCCGGCCATCGCCTCGATCTCGGGCGTGACCTCGCGGATCTCCGGAATGTGCCTGGCGTTCTTGTCGCTGCGGGGATCGCCGGTGTAGAGGCCGTCGATGTCCGACAGCAGCACGAGCGTGTCGGCCGAGATCATCTCCGCCACGCGGGCGCCCAGGCGGTCGTTGTCGCCGAAACGGATTTCGTCGGTTGCGACGGTGTCGTTCTCGTTGATGACCGGGATCGCCTTGAGACCGAGCAGCGTCGCCATGGTCTGGCGCGCGTTGAGGTAGCGACGGCGCTCCTCCGAATCGTCGAGGGTCAGCAGCACCTGCGCGACGGTGATGCCGTGACCGGCGAGCGCTTCCTGGTAGGCGTGGGCGAGGCGGATCTGGCCGGTGGCGGCGGCGGCCTGGCTCTCCTCGAGCTTCAGCGCGCCGGAGGGGAGCTTGAGGTGCGTGCGCCCGAGGCGAATGGCGCCCGACGACACCAGCACGATCTCGCAGCCGTTCCTGTGCAGGGCCGCGACGTCGCGCGTCAGCGCGTCCAGCCAGTCGCGCCGGATCTCGCCCTTGGCTTCGTCGACGAGAATAGAGGAGCCGATCTTCACGACCAGCCGTTTCGAGCTGGTCAGCGACGTCATGCGGCTTCCTTGGAACCGTCGCGCTGGCGGTCGACGAGCTTCATCAGCTCGTGCAGCAGCGCCTGCACGCCGTGGCCGGCGACGCCGGAGATCACGTGCACGGTCTTGCGGCTCACCTTGGCGAGCTTTGCGCGCTTGGCCTCGATGTCTTCTTCGGTCATGGCGTCGGTCTTGTTGAGCGCCACGACTTCCTTCTTGCGCACGAGGTTGCCGCCGTAGGCCTTGAGCTCGCCGCGGACCGTCTTGTAGGCGAGGCCCACGTCGTCCTGCGTGCCGTCGACCAGATGGAGGAGGGCGCGGCAGCGCTCGACATGGCCCAGGAAGCGTGTGCCGAGGCCCGCACCTTCGTGCGCGCCTTCGATCAGGCCAGGAATGTCGGCCATCACGAACTCGCGCTCGCCGACCTTCACCACGCCCAGTCCGGGCGTGAGCGTCGTGAACGGATAGTCGGCGATCTTGGGCTTGGCATTGGTGTTGGCCGACAGGAAGGTCGACTTGCCGGCATTGGGCAGGCCCACGAGGCCGATGTCGGCGATCAGCTTCAGGCGCAGCCACACCCAGCGCTCTTCGCCCGGCCAGCCCTTGTCGGCGCGGCGCGGCGCGCGGTTGGTCGCGGTCTTGTAGTGCAGGTTGCCGTAGCCGCCGTCGCCGCCCTTGAGCAGCGTGACGCGCTGGCCGACTTCGGTGAGATCGAGCAGCAGCGTCTCGTTGTCCTCGTCGAAGATCTGCGTGCCGCGCGGCAGGCGCAGGACGACGTCCTTGCCCTTGGCGCCGGTGCGCTGCGCGCCCATGCCGTGCTGGCCGACTTCGCCGCGGAAGTGCTGGGCGTAGCGGTAGTCGATCAGCGTGTTGAGGCCGTCGACGCATTCGACGATGACGTCGCCGCCGCGGCCGCCGTCGCCGCCGTCAGGACCGCCGAACTCGATGAACTTCTCGCGCCGGAAACCCGCGCTGCCGGCGCCGCCATTGCCGGAGCGGAGGTAGATCTTGGCCTGGTCGAGGAACTTCATGGTTTGGGTCCAGAAAAGAAAAGGGGGAACGGTCGAGCCGTTCCCCCTTCGCTATCCGTTGGGATGGGAACGGTTATTCAGCAGCCAGTGCCGGCGCCGGGAGCACGTTGATCTCGACCTTGCCGCCCGTCCGGGTGCGGAACGACACGACGCCGTCGGCGGTGGCGAAGAGGGTGTGGTCGCGGCCGATGCCGACGTTCTCACCCGCGTCCATCTTGGTGCCGCGCTGGCGGACCAGGATGTTGCCCGAGACGACCTTCTGGCCGCCGAAGCGCTTCACGCCGAGGCGGCGTCCGTCGGAATCGCGGCCGTTGCGCGAAGAGCCGCCTGCTTTTTTATGTGCCATCGTACTTGCTCCAGTCGCTCTGGGTTAGGCGACGATCTGTTCGATCTTGACCACCGTCAGATCCTGACGATGACCGTTCTTGCGACGCGAATTCTGGCGGCGGCGCTTCTTGAAGACGATCAGGTGCTCGCCGCGGCCCTGCTTGACGATCGAGCCGACGACCTTGGCGCCGGCAACCGTCGGCTTGCCGACCTTGTCGCCCACCATGAGGACATCGGTGAACTCGATCTTGGCGCCGGCTTCGCCCTCTAGACGCTCAACGGTGAGCGTGTCGTCGGCGGCGACCGTGTATTGTTTTCCACCCGTGCGGATAACGGCGATCATGAGACACCTGACTTGAGCTCTCCAACCGGGGCCTGTCCTACCATCCCTAGGGGGATGAGCCGGATCGGGCCCCAAATGCCGGAAAGCATGAAAGAGCACGGCGGGCCCGAAAGACCCGCCGAAGGAGGGCGGAATATACGCAGGGAAAGGCCCGAGTCAACGCCGGAAAGCCCGAAATCCGGCGGTTTCTCCCGGCCTCGCCGACACTGTTGCCCGCCCGAAAACACCCCCCTATAAGCGTGGCCCCGGAGAGGTGCCAGAGTGGTCGATCGGGACGGTCTCGAAAACCGTTGTGCGTGCAAGCGTACCGTGGGTTCGAATCCCACCCTCTCCGCCATTACCCCGTTCGCCCATGTCCGCGCCTGCTCGGCGAACTCTTTGTAAAATCTATATATTATCGCATTTAATAACATTGCCTCCCCGCCGCTGTCCGCTGGCGTCCGCCCCCGTTCGCGCTTATAATTAGGGCATCAATTAGGGGATTATGCAGATGCCGCGAATGGCGAAGGGTTTGACCGCGGCTTTTGTCACCAAGGCAAAACCTGGCAGGTACGGCGACGGGGCCGGACTTTACCTGCTTGTGCGCGAACCCAAGGCCGGTGGACCGCCGATGCGGTGGTGGGTTTTTCGCTGGGTCCGCAACGGCAAGATGCGGGAGGCGGGCCTTGGCTCGGCTTGGGGCCGTACGGCTGTGGGCTTGGCCGATGCCCGAATCAAGGCTCGCAAGCTCTACGACATAGTGCGCGATGGTGGCGATCCGCTCGCCGAGAAGGCCGCTGCAAAGGCATCGGCTCTTGCAGCGGCCGGCAAGGCCGTCACCTTCCGGCAAGAGGCGGAGCGTTACATTGCCGCGCAAGAGGCGGGCTGGCGCAATGCCAAGCATGCGGCGCAATGGTCGGCGACGCTCGAAACCTACGCCTATGAAGAAATCGGTAATTTGCCCGTATCCGCCATCGAAACCGGGCACGTGATCAAAGTGCTGGAGCCGATCTGGTCGACCAAGCCTGAGACGGCCAGCCGGCTGCGCGGTCGTATCGAAGCTGTGCTGGATGCAGCCAAGGCACGCGGGTACCGCGAAGGCGAGAACCCAGCGCGCTGGAAAGGCAACCTTGCCCACCTGTTGCCGGCCCGTACCAAGGTGAAAAAGCCGGAGCACCACGCAGCACTACCCTACGCGGAGGTCGGTGCCTTTATGGTGAAGCTGCGTAAGCAGGAGGGTACCGCAGCCCGTGCGCTTGAGTTCGCGATCCTAACCGCGGGACGCACCGGCGAGGTTCTCGGCGCCACGTGGGCCGAGATCAATCTGCGTGACAAAGTGTGGATCGTGCCGGGCGGGCGTATGAAGGGTGGACGAGAGCATCGCGTGCCACTCTGCGCTCGTGCAATTGAAGTTCTCGGAAAAGCCCATGACGGGTTCCTTTTTCCTGGCGCTAACTCAGACCAGCCATTGAGCAACATGGCCTTGTTGATGTTGCTTCGGCGCATGGAGCAACGCGACATTACGGTTCATGGATTTAGGAGTGCGTTTCGTGACTGGGCCGCTGAGCGCACAAACTTTCCGAGCGAGGTCGCCGAGATGGCGCTCGCTCACGCCGTTGGCGATAAGGTTGAGGCCGCATATCGTCGTGGCGATTTATTCGAGAAGCGCCGCCGTCTGGCGAGCGAGTGGGCGAGGTTCTGTGCCACGCCACAACAGGCTGCGAGCAACAATGTCACCCGGCTCCGCGCATGAAGCCGTCGTTGATCCCGGCCGGGCGCGCCAAACTCGACGAGGCCATCAAGGTGTGGCGCGAAAGGCACCCGCCACCGGACAAGTATGCCGAGCGCGTTCTAGAGCGGCTTTATGATAATTCGCGCACAGCAGAGGCGTTCGCCAAGATCGATCCGGAACCCAAGGCCGCATATCGGATTGTGAACGCTTGCGTCGAAGCGGAAATTAATGCGCGCACTTTCAAGGGCCTGCTGCGCCGCGAACAAAGAACACTCAAGATTTTGCAGACTGCACATGATGGTCTCGAGGCTTGCGGCCTGCTGTTTGCAGAACTCGACAGACCTGGCGATCCGCTGGCTGCAGCTTACTTGGTCGACATGCCGGCCAAACTGGTTCCGCTGAATGCCAAAGTTTCCCGAAGCAATCCGTCCCGCCGAGAAATCTTGCGTGAGGGATTGGCTGAATGGCGCGGCCTTGTCGAGGCTCGCAGGAGCATCGCCCGGGATACAGCGGCGCGCATCGGTGCGACCCGCAACGTGGGGGCCGTAAGCAGGAAGGGTGAGAAGACCACCCGCAAGAACCGCGAAAAGAAAGCAGCGGTTAGGGCGGCTATCTTCTGGCTGGCCGCTGGGGTGCGTGGGGCTACCGGAAAAACGCACATGGATGCAGTTGCAACGCTTGCGGAGATCACGTTGGCTAAGTCCGCAAGCACCATAACCGTCGATCAAGTAAAGGCAGCCTATCGAGGGCGGACCAAGCGCGACTGGCGGCAATCGTAGTCAAAGGCGCGTTCGAGCCCAAAAAGCTGGCCCAACGCACCTCGACCAATAATCGCTCTCCCGCGTAGCGTGTTTACAAACGCACACGCACGGAGGCGGAAGCTATGACAGCGCACAATGTAAAGACCGACGCGGTAGTACCCCTGTTGCAGGCCAGCGAGCGAATCGGTGTCAAGCATACGAAGATGTATGAGTTGATCCGCGATGGAAAGCTCGATGCGCGAAAACAGGGCAGTAGAACCGTCATTACTCTCGAAAGCATTCGGCAGCACATCGCATCTCTGCCTCGTCTACAAACTGGCGCGGCCATGCGCAAATGCCAGCCGGCTAAATAGGACGCGAGCATGGCCGCGCTTGTCGCCGACCGCGAGCAGATCGCGCGTTTCGCCGCCGGGATGTTCAAATACGCTACGCGCCCGACGTTCGTTTCGTTGCGATCGTTTACGCACGAGCGCGGCACCAGGCCCGCGAGAATCAGCGCCGTAAAACTCAACGGTGGCGACGATCTCACAAATCTTGTCGATGCAGTTGAAGCGATGGCAACCGAGATGGCGAATGTCGCGGAAGGCCGAGTTGTCGCCCCGCCGATCTGCACATTCGTCAATCCACGACAAGCTCGTGAGACAGGCATACATGAGGGCATAGCGCTGTCGGTGGACTTAGATGAACAACCACTTGCCGGGCGAAAGAATCTGGAAGACCTGCTTGGTCCCGCTACTTTTGTTGTGGCGACTGGTGGCATATGGCGGAACCCGGCGACCAGCGAGGATGAGGACAAGCTGCACATACATTGGCTGCTTGCTGTCCCAACGCGCGACGCGGCAGGTCATGCATTATTGAAGGAAGCGCGACGCGCGGCAGCTGCGCTTGTAGGGGGTGACGAGAGCGCTGCACCTATTAACCATCCACTGCGCTGGCCGGGGACGTACCATACTAAGGACCTGTCCAATCCGCGTCTGGCCACCATCGTCAGCGAGACCGACCGTGAGGTCGCCTTGGAGGATGCCGCCGCCAATCTATCTGGCCTGGTAAACGCCAAAAAGCAGCCGTTCGATGCGAGAAAATCAGAGGCCAACATTGCGGCCGGTATCGAGTACCACTTTTCCACATTTAATCTGCTAGTCCATTGGCGTCACCGTGAGCGAATGACGCGCGCGGCTGCACAGGTACGCATGGAGAAATTGTACGACGACGCCGGGGCAGAGACCAAGGGACCCGGGTGGCGGGGCGAACGCGCTCATATCGCAGACATGGTCAAGGATATCTACGACAGGAAGGACAACCGGCGCGACGACCCGAATCGGCCCATCGTGCGCATCGTCGCCGGGGAACTGTCGCGCATGGTCGATGAGGCGGAAGCGGCGCTTGTGGCAACGCAAGGTGAACTCTACCGACAAGTTAACCGCATCGTCCGGCCCGTTTGGGACAAGGTCAGCACATCGGCCGGCAACGCCACGCAATTGCGGATATCGGAGGTCCAACCGGCGCACCTTCACGAACGCTTTTCGGAGGTCGCGTACTTCGAGAAATGCAGCAAGAAAAAAGACGGTGGGTGGGAGATCTCCCGTACAGATTGCCCCAATCGTGTCGTAGATGCCTATTTGGCGCGCGACGGCAGTTGGCGGTTACGCCCACTGCTCGGCGTCGTGACCGCACCGACATTGCGGCCCGATGGAACGATTCTCGAAACGCCGGGTTATGACGTGTCCAGCGCGCTCCTATTCAATCCCTGCGGAGTGGAGTTTCCAGAGGTGCCGGCAAATCCTACGAAAGAGGATGCGCGACGCGCCTTGAAGGTGCTCAAAGAGCCGATCAAGGATGTTCCGTTTGTTACGGAGCACGACATGGCGGTAGCCCTATCGGGGATCATTACCGCAGTAATAAGGCGGGCGTTGCCCGTGGCACCGATACACGCATTCACTTCGCCGACCGCCGGTACCGGGAAGTCCCTGCTTGTTGACGTGGCCTCGATGATCGCCACAGGCGAGCGCGCTGCTGTAACTTCAATGGGCCGCGACAAGTATGGCGATGCCGAACTCGAGAAGCGTTTGGTTTCGTCGTATTTAGCGGGCGATCCGGTAATTGCCATCGACAATATCGAAGGGCCGCTCGGCGGGGAATTTCTCTGCCAAATTTCATCGCAGCACTTTGTCAAGCTTCGGGCGCTCGGCAAGTCCATCAATGTCATGGTGCCCAACACTTCAGCGCTCTACGCAACCGGTAACAATTTGACCATAGTTGGCGACCTGACCCGCCGAGTGCTGCTGGCCGACATCGACGCCAAAGTTGAGCGACCAGAGCTTCGCGAGTTCACTTTTGACCCGATCGAGTACTCTAAGGCGCACCGCGCCGAACTTGTCATGGCGGCGCTGACCGTTGTTCGCGCGTGGCTCGTCTCGGGCGAGACTGCGCGTGACAAGCCGCTCGGTGGATACCGAGAATGGTCCGCGCTAGTCCGCGACCCGCTGATATGGCTCGGCGTGGCCGATCCGGTCGACACCATGGAGAAGACTCGACTCAACGATCCGCGGCTCGACAAGTTGAGAACAGTCATCGGCGCTTGGCGTGTAACGTTCGCCGAGCGGGAGGTGACAGTCCGCGAAATGACGGAAGCGTTTGGGCGGGTGCTTCCACCAACTGAACTAGACCCCGACGTGGGCCGCGCCCACGCCAACGCCGATCTGCGCGCTGCGTTGTTGTCAGTCGCCGACAATGGCCGTGGTGAAGTACAGGCAGAAAAACTCAGCTGGTGGCTGCGCAAGAACGAAGGTCGCCCGGTTAGGCTTGCGGAAGGCGAGCCGAGCTACCGGATCGTCAAAGGCGACGGCGCCAAGCGCGACCGGTGGAAGGTCGAGGACGTCGGACAGGATCTGTTTGCCCAAGTGGGCCAATGACCAGCGAGTGCGGGCGGTACGGGCGGTAGCGGCGGTATGACCGCCCGCCCCCGACTTTAGTGGAGCAGGCAGCACGGACATCCTTGCGGATTGGGTCTCGCGCGTGAGGGAGGAGAAATACCGCCCATACCGCCCATACCGCCCACGTTGCCCTTGTCTCACCCCCGGCGGCAGCGAGATGCCGCACGTGCAGCCCCTAGTCTTGGCCACCTTGAGGTGCCTCTCGCGCAAAAGGGGTTCGGCGGACCCACCGTCCGCCATATCTGCTGCTAAAATGGGAAAATATAGGGTAAACCAGATACTAAACCCTATACTATCCCCTAATAACCGTCATGCCGGTGGAAAATGCCATGAGTGTTGAACCACCTGAAAATTCAGGCAGGAAACAGGCCAGAGGCCGCTGGCAAGCCGGGCAGAGTGGCAATCCGAATGGAAAACCGCTCGGGGCGCGTAATCATGCTACGCGGGCGGCAGAGGCGATGCTCGATGGCGAAGCCTTGGCGCTGACGCGGAAAGCCATCGACGCAGCGCTTGCCGGCGACACTGTTGCGTTGCGCTTGTGCCTGGAGCGCATCTTGCCGGCTCGTAAAGGCCGCCCTGTCAGCCTTCAACTTCCAGCGGTGCGAAACGCGACGGACCTCCCCGGCGCACTGGCTGCTATCGTGGAAGCCGTCGCGCGTGGGGAGATATCGCCCGACGAAGCAACGCCTGTGGCTGCTCTGCTAGACGCGCACCGCCGCGCGATCGAGACATCGGAACTTGAGCAACGTATCGCAGCTTTGGAGGCGAAACATGCGAGCGCTTGACCGCCGTCTTGCGCGACTGCAATCGCCGATCGAGCGCGCATTCCCATGGCATAAACCGGTCGCCGCCTGGTCCGAGCAACAGCGTGAATCATGCTGTCGGAACGATATGCTGGAGCGTTTGAGCGTAGACCAGCTTCAATGGCTGATAAAAAGTTTGGCTGAGCTTCTGCAGTTGAATCACGATTGATAGCCCTCTAGCTGATGGGTAGGCGGCGGCCCAGCTTGAGCAAGAAAGAAAGCGGACAGAACCAGCATCATTACCCTGGCGGCGAGCGCCAATCCCACTTCAGCAGTTGCTGCCACACCCACATATACGTGCCCTTCGCGACTTGTGAGATGCGGCCGCTGTTTACGGACCTATCTGGGCGATTGAAGTAAAACTGGATGTCCTTGTTCTTCATGCCCAGGGCGAGCATGCCCTTCATTAGAGCAATCTCTTCATCCGTTATCGATCGTGCCGCCATCTTGATTCCCCATCCTGGCACAGCCTAGGCCAGTCTTGCCCGAGGGCGGAAGAAGTCTTCCTCTGACGCAAAACTGGGGTCCCGGCTAACCTCAGTGCATCCGGTAGCGGGCTTCCTCCCGCAAACTGGAAGTCAGGCAGATGCAGAGACAACCGAGTTCCGCATCTGATAGGTCGCGGCCGATCTTGCCCGGCCTCAGGTAGCAGGAATAGAGATGCCAGAACCTGTCAGTGTCATGGTCTAAAAACTGCCGGAGGATAGCCGTCCCAGCCCTTTCCACATCGTCGGCCAAGGCAAGAAGGAAATCGGCCGTTGTGTTGTCGCCGGTCATCGCTCTTACTTTCTCCTGGCCTTTTGGTTGATACGCTCTCGCAGCTCTGCGTACCCGGCTCCAGACTCTCCGCTACCCGCTAATGAGTTTCGCTATTTCCAGTGGCATTTTTGGCCAGCCTCCGAGGCCGAGCGCAAACTCCACTAATTGTCTATGCGCAGTCACGTAGAAGACCGGAGGCGCGTCGACGTCCATGTCGTCCCACGTCGAATCGTACTCGCTAAACGATGGGACCCCGTTGCTTCCATGAAGGCTCCAGAAAGCTTCAATGATCCACCTTCGGTTTTGCGGCCACATGGCCGGGTCCATCGCACACCCGGAGCGGGGGACATCGATCTTCTCGAACTTCACTCGCTGGAACTGCGGGGTCTTCATCCAATCCGCCCCCTCCCGACGACACCAAGTCAGGGATGATGGCGAGTCAGCGTGACCGACCATCAGTACGAGCGGCCTGTTGTCATGCGCATAAGCCGTTTGAGCCAGAAAGGCGGTCGCACTGAATGCTACGGCACGGCGAGTGAGGATAGCCATTGCAACCTCCTTTGTTCGTATAAACATCGACCGAACCGATTGCGGTCCTGCTCAACGCTTTGGCGATCTTAGAGATCGAAGCAAAGGTAAGAGATTGATGGGAGGCGGGTCTAATATGTTCGCGAAAAAGCGGCACTCTCCGGTGGACATCGTGCTCGCAGGGCAGTGGGGGTGTTATTGGGGGATAAATCGGATAGCTGGGCTAAAAGCCCGTAAAGGCCGGATAATCGGCGGACGCCGCGTCCGCCCGGAGCGATCGACCTTCGGTTTAGGAAACCGCTGCTCTATCCGGCTGAGCTACGGGGACGTGGGCAGACCACTAGCAAAATAAGCTCGGCGTGTCAGGGCTTTCCGAGGATCGCCTGATCCGCCACTGCAAACCGTCCACAAGACCACTTCGGCTGTCAGGGACTTTTGTCCGGGACTTTGTTCACGTTTCTCTCCGCTCGATATGGCCTGTGTGCTCAGCAGGTCGTCTACCCGGCACAACAATGCGGCTGAGAAAGGTAAACTCGTTCGGTTCGAAGGAACCGCAAACGTAGAGGCAGAGGCTGCTGTCGTTACCAAGTGTCATGTCGAACAGCGTATCTGGACACAAGGTAGGGGTTAAGCGGCTAGCCTGAACGCGCCATGATCCCAAGCGGTTCTGGCGTCGTTTGGACTTCGGTAGTCGTTCTTTGCGATCAGCCACTGGGCATTGTAGCGGTCGACGAAGACGCGGACGG
>CAIWTJ010000276.1 GCA_903915535.1 Enhydrobacter aerosaccus | reverse complement strand
GCGCTACCGACATCCCCGACAGCTCACCCGAGGAATAAACGAGGACGCAGGAAGGCCCCCCGCGGGGGGCCTTCCTGCCATCAGCCGTGATGTACTTTTACTCCGGCCAGCCGATGCAATTTTACTCCGGCGTTGACACCCCCTTCCTGCCTAATGCGACGGCTGCCTCTTCAAGCTCGCGCTCGTATTCAGCACGCGCCTCTTCGTAAATGATGGTCGAAACCCGCGCGCGGTCCTGTTTTGGGGTCTGGTCGAGCAAAAGGCGATAATCAGGGTTGAGGTCCTGCGTCCACGCGCTTTTTCCTGTGTTGGTTTTTTGCGACTTGGCCACCCTATGGACGACCCCAAAGTATTTTAGCGCGGTCAGTCGCGGTCGAACGTATCCATCAAGAAGGCGGGTCAGCCGGGCGATCTGATCCGGTGTCGAGTTCGGACGCTTGTGCATGGCGAGGATGATCCGACCGTTCTTGACTGGTCCGGCCTGATCTCGGTCGATTGCGTCAGCGGCCTCTTTTGAAGTCGAGTTTTCCTTGTGGCCCGCCGTGAGCGGGTATTGCGTCTTGGTGTGATGCATTGTGATTCGTCCCGATGTGGATAGCTGCCTGCGATTGGTCGCGAACTATCTAAGGCGGACCTCCAAAAGGTACGTCGAAAGCTCATGATAAAATGAGCACCTTCAAGGCTCCTGACTTTCGTCTACGAAAATCTAAATACGAAGGGAGGAGCCAATGACATGACCAAACTGAAAGCCCAGATAGGAAGACCTCGCCTTCATGAACGCGGTTCGGAGGTCTTCTCCATTCGTGTCCCTCGGGGGACATCCAGGCTGATCAAAGCTGGGTTCAAAACCATGGAGAGAATTTCCGGCGCGAGGGTAGACCCGGCCATCCTGATGCTTGAGGCGCAGTTGCGCGGCATCGCTGGTTTGCAGCGGCAGAACCCCGAACTCGTGGACACTGCGGTCGCCGGGATCAGTCACGTGCTCGGGGTGCTCGAACGAGGCACTAGGAGGCCCGGAAAGGGGCTTGCCAGCGCCGTCCCCAAATATATTTCCCCTACATAGCTATGAGTATCGCGGGCAGCGTACCTCAAGTTTGAGCCCTCCGGGGCGCAACCCCCAACCGTCTGATTCGTCGCTGCCCGCCAAGATAAAGACGGTTGGGGGAATCTGTGAAGCGTACCCGTCAACGAGTGGCGACAAGTGGCAGCGACGAATGAGAGTGCACCTACACGAGAGCTAAATGCCGACCGCTACGCGGCGCTGAACCGCGCCCGGGCCATGCCAACCACCGAATTGATGGATGCTTGTCTGCGTGCGCCTTGGGGTCGGAAACAGGTCTATCAGATTGCCGTCTTGGAACGGTCGCCGCAGGCGGCACTACTAGCCCCCGAGATCGCGATGATGATCCGCTGCGGGCGAGACGGCACCGGTCAGTACACCCCGTTGGGCCAGCGGAGGACTGGTCGCTACCGGTGTCGGCTGACCATCTGTGATCGGTGCCAAGCTCGGGTGAGCGTCAAGGCCAGTATCCGAGCGGTCGCGCTCGTGGACGCGTGTTCGGATGGTATGCCGGATCATGAACGTGTGACCTTCGCCACGATCAATGCCGCGCCGGGTTCGGACAAGGTGGAGTTCCAAGAGTTTCTCAGACAGACATTCAGGCGGCTTGGAGTGAAGTACGTGGGACAATTCCAGATAGGTCTCACTGGCTTGCTGCACGTCCACGCCATCCTCATTCATGAGCAGTCGCGTCGCGACCTAGGCGGCCAGCTTCGTGAGGTGTTCCCCGGCCACAAGCAGGTCTTCATCACACCTATTGATCAATCTTGGATCAGTGATGGCGTGGACCGGTGTATGCGCTATGCGTGTGAACCGATTCACGGGAAGAACCCGGTCGGAGTACGGTTTGATCCAGACACGGTGGGTAGTTGGGCTTTGGCGGCATTAGGGATTGGTGCACTCAAGCTTGAGGGCGGCTTCACTCGTAACGAGAAGGAAGAGGCCGTTCTGGGCATCAAGTCCATGTCGGCTTACGTGACCGCCAAGAAGAAGGCCAAGTCCATCCTGCTTGTAGCCCTGAAGCGTGGACTGGATGGTCGAGAGAGCAGTAAACGGGAGTGGTATTCTTCAACCGGATCAAACTTGGTTGAGGACATAGTTCACGGTGAGACTGTGGCGACCGTGGATGCACCGATTCAGGAACCGTGGAGAAGGTTTCGTAAAAAGGTGATGTACCGTCATGCAGTAACTACTGCCGCCGCTGGTCGATCCCCGCTCTGGATGAGGATGGCGAAGCTCTATCAGCGTCCTATTCGGGTTGAAACGATCAACGCTTTCGACCCCATTGACGTGAGGGAGGGTTCTTACGAACAGGGCCGATCCGGATGCAGGTCGGGCTCTACGGCTGAGCCGGTCAGTGAGGTGCGCAGCGATCAAGCACGACAAGCAGACCGACGATCACCAGTAAAATTACCAGCCATTCCCGGAGCGACACGGTCGGTCCCGGCGCTTTGAAGGCTTCTTTTTCTTGAATGGCTTCCACAGTGTTGGAGTCTCTCTCGAAAGGCAGGCCGAAACTCATACTGTCTATGCACATGAGGATTTCTTCGTCGGTAAGGTGCACAGCACCACTCATCCGGCGATACTTCCTTATCGATTCTAGCTCCTTCGCATTCATGCAGCGGCTTCCCCCAGGCTCGACCCAAAGTTCCGCGCCTTTCGGCGCGCAGACTTAAATATAGTAACGGAATACATGGTTTAAAAGTACTAGGGGTGTTCGCCTTGCAGGCATGGACAGTCGTGCCCGTGTCGGGCGCAATCTTCGCCGACTGCGCGTCAGCGCCGGGATTTCCCAAGAGGCGTTGGCTACCGATGCTCGGCTCGAAACGATGCACGTGAGCCGGATTGAGCGAGGTGTGGCGAACCCTACGCTCGGAGTTCTGGATCGACTCGCTCGTGCGTTACGATTGGATATAGGGGAATTGTTTGTCGCCGCTTCACCGGGTCGGAGCGCAGGGCCGAACCTTGTGCGCGGTCGGAAGCGCGCCCGACCTTAGTCCACTAGGCGTGATGTGTCGGCACTCCAGATACAAGGTCGGGGGCTAGATTAGCGCTGGCGACGAAAGCCGCCGATCACCCAGAGCAAAACCAATCCCAACAGGAAAGCTACCATAGGGGGAACAAGCGCTTTCTCGGCGAACCCTGAAAGCGTGTCCCAATCGTGAGCGTATCCATCCGTTGGGAACACGCTGCAATCCCGTCTGGAGTCCATTGCGGGAATGAACGCCGGGAGACATTGCTTGTCGCCAAGAATCCGACAAACGTCTCGCTCCGCTGCCGAGGGGCCGATTCTCGCAATCTCCTCTTTCGTGAAGGGGCGATGCGTGTTGCAGAACGCCTCCTGTCCGAAATAGGCGATCAGACCAATCCAGCCCAAAGATAGGACCAGCCAGAATCGAAAGAGCCCGCGTCGAAAGTTCATGGTGCCGTCAGTCCGCTTCTTCGATTTCTCGCCGTATCTCGTCGAGACGCTTGCCTTGGTAGGACCACTCCCAAGGGCCTGAGATCGAAGGCCAGACGATTCCAAGATCGTGGAAGGCTTGGTTCGCAGCATCGGACAGTGAACAGACTTGGCCCTTGAACATCACCTTGTTGATGTCGTCATGCGTGACGCAAGTAACGCTAGTGTCCTTCGCGAGTTGAAGTGTCGTGCCGGGCAGGATCGCGATCATCGATAGTCGGAATCGGGACCGCCGCTTTGCGACCTCAACATCCTCTTTGTCCTCGGGGGTTTCAAAGACTTCGTTATCGGTGAGCGAGACATCTTTGAGTGCCCCGATAGACAAAGCGGCTTTGACGCGTTCAGGCGCGATCCGGAAGAACTCCCGTCGCTTACTGACGCGATGATCATCAAACGCCTCGTGAAGCGCATCTTCAACGAACTTCGCGTCCTTTACCTCGCACGCGTAGAACAACGAGAAAGGTAGCGGGACACCAGTCGTGAATAGCTGCTGAATGCGCGAAGCCAAGTCGCTTGTCGTTTTGCCGATTTTCACAAGACCGGTCATTGCTTCGTTCGTAAGGATGTAGACGATCTCAGCCATTGTCTTCCCCTTACTGAACCTTCGCGACGCGCTTCACTTCTTTGTACCACGTCGCCATCAGCATGAGCCCGCTTATTGCGACTTTGTCGTTCGGCTTGCCCATAGCCGCTGCGTCGGCCTTTGCTTGCAAGAGCGTCGGATGAATCTCCTGCTTTAGCCGGTTCTGCCCATAGAGGAAGATCAGCATCCCATCCTCCATGCCGCGCACAAAGTCTGGTTGCTGCGCCTGCATTAGTTCGACGGTGAGCGACACTATTGCAGGTGCATTCTGATGCGAAACGGCTGCGTACACATTCATGAGGACAAGGCCGAGTGTGCCACCTTCGGCCTTGCCGTTCGTATGGAGCTTCGCCCACATGTTCACGGTCATGTTGAGATAGCCGAGAACGTACGGGTCTTGCCACAAGCCCGGTGGAATGCCCGGGCCACCAAAGGCTTGAAGTCCGCCCAACATGGGTTGGACGGCGGCGATCCCGGCTTTCGTGCCCTTGGATTCCACAGACTCGAATAGTCCGAACATATTCCCCCCTTAGTGCGTTCCCCACTTCGGAATCTTCACCTTGAACTTGATCTTGTCGATCTCCCGCTTGAGCGTGGGGATCGGCACCGATCCGTAGCTGCGGCCCACGCTGGCGTTGTCGTGGCCGGTGATTTCGTCGTGGTGATCCTCCGGGATGCCCGCGCCACGGGCTACCGTTTTCCAGCCATGCCGGAAGCTATGGAAGTCCCGGAAGCGGCCTTCGAGTCCCAAGTCCGCCCGATGCCGACCGAACCATTTCGACCACTTCGCGGACCAGCGGCCCCGGTGATCCGGAGTGATCTTCGGGAACAGCTTCTTCCCGGTCTGACTCTTCCAGTATTCGAGGAAGCCGAGTTCGATCACGCGTTTATGGATCGGGACGTACCGTTTACTGGACGAGGTCTTGAGCGACTTGTCCTCCTCGTCGGTCATGCGGAAGCACCAGAACCCGTTGCGCTTCAACACGTCGTGCCGGTCGAGTTGGCAGAGTTCGCCCAGTCGGGAACCGTGATACAGACCGAGTACGGGTATCCAATACGAGGCTTCACCCGCGCCAGCCTTGGGCCGCTCGCCTTGTGTGTAGATCGACGACGCGAACAGCTTCTTTAGTTCGTCGTCGTCCCACTCCTGCCGCTTCTTCGCTTTGCCCTTGTCCTTCGCGATGGTGATCTTCAAGAACGGATTCGCGGTCAGATACTCGTTACCGTCGGCGTACTTGAACAGGGTTCGGACCATGGAAAAGTTCTTCACCATGGTCGCATGGGCAAGGGGTTCCCCGTCGTGCCCGGTCATCGCAAGTACATGTTCCTTGTACTTGCGCGAATCCGCGATGGTGTACTCGGCGATGGGCTTGTCCCCGCAGAGCTTCTTGAACCAGCCCTTGGCTCGCGCGTATTCCTCCTCGGAGTTCGGCGAGGGCTTGTTCTCGGCCTTCCACTTCTCGAATAACTGATCCAGCGTGAGCACTTCCACGATTGGCGTGGTCAGCCCGGCCTGTTCAAGTTGGCGTTCGACCTTCTCCGTCATCGCCTCGATTCGGCCTTCGGGAGTGGCGAGGCGAACCGCTTTCATCGCGGCCTGTTGCTCAGGGGTGGCGTGCATCACGAACACGGGGCTTGGCGTCTCGCCTCGGGCCATCTGTCGGGCACGCTCTATGCGGCCTTCAAGGTCTGCCATGACAGCATGGAACAGGGGTGTGGCCTTACCCTGATCCTTCGTTCCGAGTGACTTAAGGAGTTCCCGTTTGCCGCCGAAGTAGGGGCGAAGCTTTTGGGGAATCACTTTGCGAATCCAGATCATCCCCGTCCGGGGGTGCCGGTGCATACCAACAGGCATCGCCATTCTCATAGTCCCGTTTTGTAGCACTTTTTTGTAGCACTCGAACGGGTGAAAACCGCGTAAACCTTATGTTGTTGGGCTTGATCGGCCTTTGGCGCTCCCTACGGGATTCGAACCCGTGTTTTAGCCTTGAGAGGGCCACGTCCGAGGCTCGGCGCTGGCAGATCAGGCTGCGACCGAATGGTGCCGTAGTCAAAGCGTCAATCGGAGAAGTCAGCCGCGTTGCACCCCCTCCGTCGCGGATTACCGCGCCACCTCCCCCGAGACGGGGAGGGACGTTGTCAGAGCACGAACTTCGACAGGTCGCCCTTCTTCGCCAACACGCTCACATGCTCGCGCACGTAGGCGGCGTCGATGTCGACCTTGAGGCCGGGCTTGTCGGAGGCGGCGAAGCTGATCTCTTCCAGCAGCTTCTCCATCACCGTGTGCAGGCGGCGGGCGCCGATGTTCTCGACGGTCTC
>CAIWTJ010000275.1 GCA_903915535.1 Enhydrobacter aerosaccus | reverse complement strand
TCTCTCCGGCGTCGATACCCTGAACATCGGAGCCATCCAGAGCGAGCTCGAAGTCATCCAGTCGGAGTTCCTTGTCGGCCGCGTGGTCGACCGCCTTGGTCTTGCATCCAACCCGGATTTCAATGGCACCCGTCCGCCGGGCTTCCTGGATACCGCCCTGGAACCGGTTCGTGAACTCTGGCACTCCGGTATCTCCTCTCTCCTTGCACCTGCCCCGCCGCCGCAGCAGCCGCAGGCTGCGCAGGCGAAGCCTGCACGCGTTGAAGACAGCGATCCCGGCCGTCGTGCCGCGATCGGCGCGGTCGCCGGCCACCTCAGCGTAACGCTACTGGGCCGCACCTTCGTCATTCTCGTGACGGTCGAAAGCACCGATGGCACGATGTCGGCGCGGATCGCCAATGCCATCGCCGAGGTCTATCTCGCCGATCAGGTCGACAACAAGAACGAAGCCAATCGTCGGGCCACGGAATGGCTCGAAGAACGCCTGGCGGAGCTCCGGCGCAATCTTCAGGTTGCGGAAGAGTCTGTCGCCACCTATCGGCGCGACAAGGGTCTGGCGGGCAGCCCCGAGGGTTCGGTGTCTTCGCAGACGTTGACCGACCTCAACGGCAAGTACCTCGGTGCGAAGATGAAGCGCATCGAGCACGAAGGCCGCCTCGTTGCGCTCAGCAAGGCGAGCCTCAATCCGAACGAGTTGGCGAATATTTCCGAAGTAGCCGCAAACGGTTCCTTGGGGCTTTTGCGGAACCAGGAAGCCGATCTAAACCGCAAGATCACGGAAATGTCGGCTCAGTTCGGCCCTGCCTATCCCAAGCTGGTCCAGGCCCGGGCCGAGTTGGCCTCGCTCAAGGATCGATTCAACCAGGCAACCCAAAGCATCACGCTGGCGATTCGCGCCGAACTGGATGCCGCCAAGTCCGAAGAAGAGGAACTCAAGACCCAGCTCGACCGTGCCTCGGTGCTTGCCGGCGCGACCAGCCAGTATGAAGCCGAGTTGAAGCAGCTCGAGCGCGAGGCGCAGTCCAATCGCGCCCTGTACGAGAGCTTCCTAAACCGCTTCAAGGAGCTGCGCGAGCAGCAGGACATTCAGCGTCCCGATGCACGTATCCTTGCCTATGCTTGGCCGGCAGGTAGCCCGTCGTCGCCGCAGTACAAGACCGGATTGTTCGCGGCCTTCCTCGTCGGCTGCTTGCTGGGCATGGCCGGCGCAATTGCCGTCGAAAAACTTGACCGGGTGTTCCGTTCGGCCTCTCAGGTCGAAAAGGCGACCGGCGTTGCAGTCCTCGGAATGGTGCCGCTGGTCCGCAACACGATCGGCCAGCGCGCCTCCATCGTCGGCCAGATCCTGGAAAAGACCACGTCGTCCGCGGCCGAGGCGATGCGCGCGGTGTTCACTGCGATCAGCCTCTCCAACCTCGACAGGCCGGCGCGTGTTATTGCCGTCACCTCGTCAACACCGGGCGAGGGCAAAACGACCTTTGCCGCGGCGCTGGGCGGTCTGTTGACCACGATGAACGCCTCACGGCGAGTTCTCCTGGTCGACTTGGACCTTCGACAGGCAAAGCTTGCCGTGGCTCTCGGTCGCAACGACCGCGGTGGCACGATCGACGAATACCTGATGGGCACCAAGACGCTCGATCAGTGCATCCAGCGTCAGGCGATGTCGGGCGTCGACTACATCTGCGCCAACCCGAATACGCCGAATGCGCCTGAAATTCTCGAGTCGCACGCCATGAAGGCCGCCCTTGCAACCTTCTCCGAGCGCTACGATCTCGTGATTCTGGACAGCCCTCCCGTCATGGCAGTGTCCGACGCGCGCATCATCTCGCAGCTGGCAGATTACACGGTCTTTATCGTGCATTGGGCTCGCACGCCGCGTGATGTCGTCAAGACTGCAGTGGCTGCTTTGCTGAACGTGACGGATCGCGTCGGCATCGTGATCAACAAGGTCAATCTCGCCAAGCATGCGCTATATGAGTACGGCGACTATGGTGACTACTACTCGCGCTACCACGGCTACTACGGCGTCGGTGGTTCACGTGGTACAGCAAGCAGCAGCAGTTCTTCAGCGAAGGCGGAGCCAAGCGGATTTGAGAAGCTGAAACGCATGGTACCGGGCATCAAGTAAGCCAACCCCTCCGGGGGTAACGTGGACTGATCATGTTCGGACGTTGGTTCAAGGGCGCGTCCACTGCCAGGCCGGGCAGTATTTCGCCCGGCCTCGCGGTTTATGCCGTGGGCGACATCCATGGTCGCCTCGATCTCCTCGAGGATCTTCTGCGTCGCATCGAGGAGGACGCCGGCCGGCATCCCGATGATGCGGAGCGCACCCTGATTTTTCTAGGGGACTACATCGACCGCGGTCCGGCGAGCCGTGGAGTAGTCGACAGATTGCTCGATGATCCATTGGCGGGATTCGCCACGGTGCGGCTGATGGGCAACCACGAAGAGGCGCTTTTGTCTTTCCTGGACAGCTTCAGTGACGGGTTGGATTGGCTGACCTTCGGCGGGCTCGAGACGCTTTTGTCTTACGGCGTTCCGTTGCGCACTATTCCGAGCTCAAGCCAGCAGGTGTTGGAGTTGCGCAAGGCACTGGCCGAGGCGGTGCCCAGAAATCATCTCGACTTCTATCGCCGGTGCACGCTCCGTCACAGTGTCGGCGACTACGTATTCGTACATGCCGGCGTCCGACCGGGGATCTCCCTGGAGAAGCAGACGGCAACTGATCTGATGTGGATTCGCGATGACTTCCTCCGGGTCCGCAATCCCCTTCCGGGGCGCGTGGTCGTGCATGGGCACACGATTGTCGACCTGCCACAGGATCGTACGCATCGGATCAACGTCGACACCGGTGCCTTCGTGAGCGGTCGGCTGACGTGCCTTGCCTTGCGTGGGGAAGACCGTCGCTTCCTCTCCACATTGGATAATTGAGAGTGGTGTTGCGACTGAATATCGGCTGCGGCGACGCTCCCACTAAGGGTTGGGTGAACTACGACAACTCTCCTGCCGTCCGCCTGGCACATGCGCCGTTGCTCAGTCGGCTCCTGCGTGGGCTCGGCGTAATCGATGCAGGCAATGTCGCATTCATTGCCAACTGCCGTCGGCTCGGCATCCAATATGCCAATGCCGCACATCGAATCCCGCACGCCAGCGGGACCGTGGATGTCGTCTATTCTTCCCACATGATCGAGCATCTCGATCGCCGGGAGGCTGTCAGTTTCCTGGCCGAATGCCTGCGAGTGCTGAAACCTGGTGGCGTCCTCAGGCTGGTGGCACCCGACCTGCGGTGGAGCATCCTCGAGTACATGGAAAAGGGCAGGGCGGACGAATTCGTGGCCCAGTTGCAGTTCGATATCGACAGGCCTCGAGGGCTTGTCGATGGCGTGCGCCGATTGCTGTCGGGCGGGCGTGGGCATCATTGGATGTACGACGGCCCCTCGCTCAGCCGCCTGGTCTCGGGCTGCGGCTTCGCGGCCACGGAAATCCTGCCTGCGGGGCAAACCCGCCTTGCCGACCCGGGCGGCCTGGATCTTCGCGAGCGGGAGATCGAGAGCGTCTATATCGAGGCGAACAGGCCTACGCTCACGCAATCGTAATCGGCCGACGATGGCCAGCCGTGTCATGGTCTCTTCCTGTTTCCCAGGGAGGAGAGCCATGAAGCCCGTACGCCTTTTCGCAGTAGTTGTCGCGTCGGTTGCGTTCCTGTCGGCTGCCACGGCGATGGCGCAGGGTACGCCGACCCGTGTGCGCGGTACGATCTCCGCCATCGATGGCAAGACCGTCACCATCGCGACCCGTGAAGGGGCGACCGCGACGATCAAGCTGGCAGACAATTGGGTGGTGGCGCTCGTGGCGCCGGTCGCCGTTTCGGATATCAAGCCGGACAGCTTCGTGGGCGTCGCGTCGACGGGCTCAGATACCAACCGCACCGCCCTCGAGGTGCTGGTGTTCCCCGAGGCCATGAAGGCGGCGAAGCCGGGCGAGGGCCACTATCCATGGGACCTCCAACCCGAGAGCATGATGACCAACGCCACGGTATCGACGGTCGCGGCCGGCGGTGACGGACAGACGCTGAAGCTCGAGTTCAAGGACAAGGCGGGCGTTGCCGGCACCCAGACCATCAAGGTCAAGCCGGGCACGCCGGTCGTTACCTTCCTGCCGGGCACTCAGGCAGACGCCAAGGTGGGTGCGAAAGTGTTCGTCGGCGCTTCGAAGGCGGCGGACGGCACCCTGTCCGCTGGCCGTCTCAATGTCGGCAAGGACGGCCTCACGCCGCCGATGTAAGGCCTCCTAGAGGCGCCAAAGGGTCACTCCGGCCGGGATAGCCTCCCGGTCGAGCAAGCCGGGGACATCGGCCACGAAGCCTCCGGACGGCTTCAGGAGAGGGCGGAGCAGGTTCCAGCCCGCCTCCCGGTAGGGGCGGTGGGCGACGGCCACGACGATCGCGTCGGCCGGCTGGAGCTTATCCAGCGGGGTCAGGGCGAGGCCGTATTCCTCCTTCAGGAGATCGCCATCGGCTTCCGGATCGTGGAGCTGGACTGTGATGCCGAAGTCCTCAAGTTCACGGACGATATCGACGACCCGCGTGTTACGGATGTCGGGCACGTTCTCCTTGAAGGTCACGCCCAGCACCGTGACCACCGGCCGGCCGCTTCCGCCGTCGCCGCTACGGCGCATGATGTTGCGGGCAACCCGGTTGCCTACGTGGACCCCCATGCCGTCATTCACTCGGCGGCCCGCGTGAATGACGTGCGGGTGGTAGCCCACCTCTTCGGCCTTGTGGGCGATATAAAATGGATCGACGCCAATACAGTGGCCACCGACCAGCCCGGGTCTGAAGTTCAGGAAGTTCCACTTGGTGCCGGCGGCCTTCAGCACGTCCTGAGTGTCGACACCCAGGCGGTCGCAGATCAGGGCGATTTCGTTGATCAGGGCGATGTTGACGTCGCGCTGGGTGTTTTCCAGCACCTTGGCGAACTCTGCGACCCGGATCGTTTCGGCCCGGTGGGTGCCGGCGGTCACGACGCTCTTGTAGACGGCATCGACGATGTCGAGCGTCGCCGGCGTGTCGCCCGAGACGATCTTCAGGATATTGTCAAAGCGCCGTTCCTTGTCGCCGGGATTGATGCGTTCGGGCGAGTAGCCGACATTGAAGTCGGTCTTCCATTTGAGGCCGGACACCTTCTCGAGAACGGGTACGCACACATCCTCGGTGACGCCAGGATAGACTGTCGATTCGTAGACCACGATGTCGCCCTTCTTGAGCACGCCGCCGATCGTGGCCGACGCCTTGCGCAGCGGCTCAAGGTCGGGTTGCTTGCTGGCGTCGATCGGCGTGGGGACGGTGACGATGTGGAAGTTCGCGGAGCGCAGATCCTGTGCGTCGGATGTGAACTTGAGGATAGCGGGCTGGAGGGCGGCCGGTTCGACTTCGCCGGTGCGGTCGTGGCCGCTCCTGAGCTCGCCGATGCGGCGGGTATCGATGTCGAAGGCGACAACGGGCTGCCCGGCCGCTGCAAACGTGGCCGCCACGGGAAGGCCAACATAGCCGAGGCCGATGACTGAAATTCGCCGATTCATTAAGGTCCTGCCATCGCTTCTTAGCAGAAAATAGCACAGAGCGACGTTGCCTCTAAGGAGACTAGTGCCTATTAGATTTCAGTCGAGGAGTTTGATGCAAATATGCAGGGAATAGGGGCTGCTCCCGCTCGCGTTGCGGTTGCCGGATGTGGTTATTGGGGCGCCAATCTGGTGCGCAATTTCGCCGAGCTTGGATCGCTGGCGGCGGTTGTCGATTCGCGGGCCGATGTGGCGGCGGGGTTCGCCGAGCGTTACGGCGTTGCATCGCGCATATGGCCGGACATATTGACTGACTCCGGTGTCGACGCGATCGCCATCGCGTCACCTGCCGAACAGCACGCAACGATGGTCGAGCAGGCGCTCGCCGCCGGAAAACACGTCTTCGTCGAGAAGCCGCTGGCGCTGCGCCATGCCGACGGTGTTCGCCTTGTCGCGGAGGCCAGGCAACGGGGCTTGGTGCTCATGGTCGGGCACCTGCTGCAATACCATGCCGCCTTCATCAAGCTGCGAGCACTGGTTCGCGATGGCACGCTGGGCCGACTGCGCTACATCTATTCCAATCGGCTGAATTTCGGGAAGGTGCGGCGCGAGGAGAACATCCTCTGGAGCTTCGCCCCGCACGACATCTCCATGATCCTGGCACTCGCGGGCGAGTTGCCTGACAGCGTGCATACGGAGGGATCGTTCCACCTGCATCCCTCGGTCGCCGACACAACCGTTATGCACCTGCGCTTCGCCGGCGGCGTCGACGCCCATGTCTACGTCTCGTGGCTGCATCCGTTCAAGGAGCAGAAACTCGTCGTGATCGGCGACAAAGCCATGGCTGTCTTCGACGACGGGCTTCCGTGGGCGGAGAAACTGACGCTCTATCCGCATTCGATCGACTGGATCGACGGCCAGCCTGAGCCGCGCAAGGCGTTGGGTCAGCGCGTCGAGCTTGTCGAGAGCGAGCCGTTGCGCGACGAGTGCCAGCATTTCCTGGACATGGTGAAGTCCGGCGGCAAGGCCCGGACGGACGGCGAGGAAGGGCTGAGCGTACTCGCCGTCCTCGAGGCCGGCCAGCGATCACTGGAGGGCCGTGTCAGCGTATGCCTGGCGGATATCGTTTCGAAGGAGAAGGCTGCTCCCGCGAGGGAGGGAGCGCCTTTCGTCCATGCACTGGCGGCGGTCGACGACGGTGTCACCATCGGCAAGGGCACGAAGATCTGGCACTTCAGCCACGTGCTCAAGAACTCGCACATCGGCGAGCATTGCGTGATCGGCCAGAACGTCAGCATCGGTCCGGACGTCACGATCGGCGACCGCTGCAAGCTTCAGAACAACGTCAGCATCTATCCCGGCGTCACGCTCGAGGTCGGCGTTTTCTGCGGTCCGTCCTGCGTCTTCACCAACGTGATGACCCCGCGCGCTGAAATCGAGCGCAAGAGCGAGTTTCTGCCCACCCTGGTCAAGCGCGGCGCGACCATTGGCGCCAATGCCACGATCGTCTGCGGCAGTACGCTCGGCGAATATTGCTTCATCGCCGCCGGGGCGGTCGTTACCAAGGATGTCCCGGCCTTCGCGATGATGGCCGGCGTGCCAGCGCGGCGTATCGGCTGGGTCGGCCATGCCGGCGAGAGGCTGAGCAAGGATCTGGTCTGCCCGCGCGAAGGGCGGCGTTACCGGCTGATGGCAGCCGATCGTCTGGAGGAGGTGTCGAAGTGAGTGAGCCGATTCCCTTTATCGATTTGGCAACCCAGCGCCGGCGCATCGCGGGCGAGATCGATGCGGCAATCGCCCGCGTGCTGGAGCGCGGCGCCTACATTTCCGGCCCCGATGTCGCGGCCTTCGAGACAAAACTCGCGACCTTCTGCGGTGCGCGCTTCGCCATCTCTTGCGGCAACGGCACCGACGCCATTCAGCTCGCGTTGATGGCCAAGGGAATCGGGCGTGGAGACGCGGTGCTCGTGCCCGACTTCACCTTCACCGCGACGGCCGAGGCGGTTGCCCTCGTTGGCGCCACGCCAGTGTTCACGGAGGTGCAGGCGGTGGATTTCAACATCGATACCGGAGGCCTCGAGGCCGGCGTCCGGGCTGCGAAGGGCCAGGGGCTGGTTCCCCGTGCCGTAATTGCCGTCGATCTGTTCGGACTTTCGGCGGATTATGATGCGCTCAATGCCTTCTGCGAGGCGAACGGGCTGCTGTTGATCGCCGATGCCGCGCAAAGCTTTGGCGCGACGTTCCGCGGGCGCAAGGTGGGCACCTTGGCGCCGATCACGACCACCAGCTTCTTCCCGGCGAAGCCGCTGGGCTGCTATGGCGACGGCGGCGCCCTGCTGACCGACGATGCCGAACTTGCCGCGACGTTGAAATCGTTGCGCGTGCACGGCCAGGGAAGCGACAAATACGACAATATCCGCATCGGAATGAACAGCCGGCTCGATACGCTCCAGGCGGCGATCCTGTCGTGCAAGCTCGACATTTTCGCCGACGAGATCGACAAGCGTCAGATCGTGGCGGCGCGCTATGCCGAGGCGCTGGGCAACAAGGTGATCACGCCCACCGTGCCGTCGGACTGCGTGTCGGTGTGGGCGCAGTACACGATCCGCATCCCCGACGGGCGGCGCGATGTGGTGGCGGCCAACCTGAAGGTGGCCGGCATTCCGACCGCGATCTACTATCCACGACCGCTCCATCGCCAGACGGCGTACCGGCACTTCCCGTCGGGGGGGGCGCTCGCCGTCTCCGACCGGCTGTCGGGCGAGGTGCTGAGCCTGCCGATGCATCCCTATCTCGATGAAGCAGCCCAGGCACGTATCGTTGCCGCGCTCGATTGATCCAACGTTTTGGATTATCCGCCTGCATGATCAGCATTGGGATCAAGGACTGGAAGAAGCTCGGCTTCTCCTATCTCAGGGGCCACGTATCGGCTGGGTTGGCCATGTCGGCGAGTGACTAAGCAAGGATCTGGCCTGCCCGCGCTAGGGGCGCGGTATCGCTAGGCCGCGCCTGACGGCCTTGAGGAAATTGTCAGAAAAGAAGCCGTCGCGTAAGCCAGTGCATCGCAGACGGTGAGCGATTAATTTTTCAACGATACCCATCTGATGAGGCGCTCAAGGGGGAAGACCCCGTCCCAGGGCGTCGTGAATTCCGCCATGGCGCCAGGTTCGGTAATGCGGTCGACGCCGGCTTCGGCAATCAACTCAGCGATTGCGAGGCGACGTGCCCCTGGCAGAGAGAGGCCGACCGCCTGGGTGTTACGGTCGATATGCCGCGCCAAGCCGGAAAGATCGTCGGTCGGGCGGACGAGGGCACATCGGCCGTAAATTGGCGGTGGCCGCTCATCGATATCGCGATAGAGCACCGACCATTCGAGGCTCGCGGGGGCAAACACTTGACCGTCCATAAAGTGTTGCATACGGGCGCTCTTTACCGCGCCGGCAAGTTGTCCCGTGATGCCGAGGCGGGGAATGCGCCGGTTCGCGAATTCCATCTGTTGCGCCAGCAGGCGTGCGAACTCTTCGGGGCCCACAGCACCGCCGCGCTCGACAAAGACGGTGTGGGCGGATGCGCAGGCTTCCTGGTCGAAGACGGAGCAATCGATGGCAATACCGCGAGCTGCCCGGCGCGCCGTCGACTCGTCGACCATCATCTCCCGGCCGACCGCGGCAAGGGACAATTTAGGACCAAAGACAACGTCCACGCAGTCATGGCGGCGCGATAGTCCCGCCACGGCATGCACGGCTTCTGCGCCACCCCAGATGACTCGCGCGTCAGAGATTTGGGACAGCACTGCGCCATCGATAGCATCGTGTGGATACCAAACTGCCTCGATGCAGTCCGTCAGCACGCTACCATGAATTTCATTCCCCGACGCGGAGCGGTAGCGAACCTTGGCGATCGTCTCCAGCATTTCCGGCAAGAGGGGCGATACTGTCTCCGGAAGCTTGAGAATGTTGGCATTCTTGGCGGCAAGAGACAGCATGAGAGAGAGGAATCCAAGCGTCGGTACGTTGCCGGCCAGCCAATGAGTGACGATCCCGAGGGGATTTGCCCTCAATCGACTCTGACCGTTCGGGGCCGGTCGAAAGCCGTCCAGATAGCCTCGGGACCCGCGTAGCGACGCGTCGACCATTCGCTGGAAGGCGCCACTCGTAGTGAGTCCGGCAACGAACGAAAGACCATGCGGATGGAAAGGCGCGAACGGAGTATTTGGCTCGGACCATCGCGCACAAGCCGTTGCCAGAACGCCGATGATTTCGTCGACTGACAATTTTGCCAGCTTACGTTGAGCTGTGCGAAGCCGTAACTCGAGAGCACTCCAGTCTGTCACCCGGGGCAGCGGACGGTCCCCCTCGAAGCCTCGATAGGCGGTACCCTCACGGAAATAGCTGACGCCGCGCGGTTCCCTGGATTGCCCAACCGATGCTGGCTTCATGTCGCCTGCCGGAGGTATCTGCAGGATGATCTTCTCTGCCAGGACGTCGCCGCAGCCGCGGACCTCGGCCGATTTGTGCCGTCCCAGGACCTCGAACGTCGTGCCAAGCCGACCGCAAGAGCAGCTTTCTCGGCCGGTAATGCAGACGAGGTCGTCCGTCAAAATGGAATTTCCCGGATAGGACTCCGGCACGAGGGAAAGAAATTGGCCAGCACCGGTCTGTCCATCCGGCAGTACGGCCATAGTTAGGGGATCGCGCACGATAACGTCGGCGAAAGCGGGAGCATGTTTTTTGCCGGCCGAGCATTCGAGATAGAGCGTTCCCATCTGTTCCGTGAAGCCGTAGCAGTCGACAATCCGGTCGATGCCGATTCCGAAAACGCGCTCTGCCGTCGCGGCCAGCTGCATCCGATCAACCTTCCGGTCCTCGAGCCCCTTCCAGCCGCCGATATGCAGGATGGTGGAGCCGGGCGGCAACGTGAAGGCTCGACCCGCTCTGTCGAGCGGCTCGAGCAGGGCCGTATACAGGAGAAACGTGAAGGCGATAACGGTGACGGGCTTGCCGTCTTTGATCGCTTGGGCATGTGCCCGCTCAAGCGCGGCCTCGTCTATAGCCATGCGGTTGCCGGCCTCGATGTTCAACACATGACGGTAGCTCGAAGCAAAAGTCATGAAGCCGAGCATCGCGGCCGCGCGTGCTGAAATCTCGCCAGACCGGGCGGCTGCCGGCGGAACGTCGCACACCAGCATGGGGCGTCGCTGTGGGCCGATGAACTGTGACAGCGTGTTCACGACGGCGCGAACCTGACGCCGCGCTGTCGACTGGTCGAGCACGACGGTGCTTGCCCGCCCCGACGTCGCCGACGAAGAGAGTGAACGGATCTGCTGCTCCTTGGGCACCGAGACGAGGCGCTCCCCAGCTTCCTTGAAATACTGCGCCGGCAGGAAAGGCAGCTGGTCAAGCGCGGTCGCTGGCTGATCACTCTTCCATCCGGTCGCCTCGCAAATTCTGTCGAATAACGGGCTGGCAACGCGATGCCGTCTGATCATCTCCTGCATCTCCGTGAGCAGCCGCTGCTCACGCTGCGCACGAGGTTGGGAGAAGGAATCATCGTCGAACAGCGAAATAGTTGGCGTGGGCATCACCAAGCCTCCTGAACGCGCAGAGCAAGCTCTTCCAGGCCAATCTTGAACGGCAAGTACCTCGCGATCGGATCGACCAGAGCAGCTGTCGCAACCTCCATTGCCTGCGTCGAGGACATCTCTGCTGGCAGCCCGGGCCACGCGCCAAGTCTGGAGGGCAGACCGACCTGGCTCATCATCCCGGAGATACTATCGATCATCATATCGAGGCCGGAGAGGCCACAGCGGCGGGCGATATCGTCATAAATTTGGCGCACGGAATCGACTCGGCTTGCGGTACGGAGGCTGAGCGGCAATAACATGCCGACGGCGGCGGCGTGGGGAATGGGCCACCTGCCAAGCTGGTGTGCAACGGCATGGGCGAGGCCAACGAGACGCAGGTTCTGCACTTGCCCGGCATAATACGCTGCGATTTGCAGGCGCTTGCGCAAGGTCGAGGGATCGCCGCTGCGCTGCAATTCGAAAAGCGCATTCAATATGCTGACTGCGCTGCTTTCAGCCGAATCGTCAACAAGGGGATTGAGGAGTAGCGAGACTCTTCCTTCCAGCGCATGAGCCAATGCATCGAGTGCCGGCAGCACGGTCCACTGCATCGACAATCCCGCAGTCAGCCGCGGTTCCAGGACAACGATGTCGGGGAGAAAATCATGCGTGACAACGGGAACTTTTCGACCCGTCTGCGTATCCGTGAAAATCGATGCCGAAGAACATTCGGCACCTGTACCGGCAGTCGTCGGAATGGCGACAAAGCGCGCGACGCCCCGCAATGGCGGCAGCGCAAAGGGAATGCCGAGTCGATCCACGTGAAAGCCCGGGTGTTCGTAAAGTGCCCAGCAGAGGCGGGCGCCATCGAGGATGCGACCGCCGCCCGCCGCGACGATCCAGTCGGGACGATAGTTTGCGAGCTCCGAGATCGTGCCTTCAAGAGAGGCCAACGTCGGTTCCCCGGCCCAACTCGGCCGGAACTGCCGGAGATCATATGGTTTGGGCATTGCAAGCCAGCGCGCGAAAGTGGGATCGGTGACTGCGCGATCCGTGGCAAGGACGGCGACGCGAGCCGCCGGCAACGCATTCAGCGCGGCGAGAGAGCCTTCGCCGGCGACCAGCTCTCCAGGCCCGAGTAACCGGGGTAGCGGAATGCGAATTCTAAGCACGGAGTCCGCCGCTGAATTGGTCGATGATGAGGCGTTGAAGCTCTCCCTTGAGCACCTTGCCGCTCTCGGCACGAGGAATAGTTGTGACGATGGCGATGCGATGCGGTTGAGCGGCAGTTTCGAGATTCTTGGCGCAGTAGTCAGCGATGTCCCCGGCATCCAAGGCGGAATCGGCGCCTACAGCGGCAACGGCAACGACTTCCCCGCGCAAGCCCTGGGGGTCCGGGATGCCGGTGACTGCGACGTCGATAATGCGCGGATGGCGGCGCAAGATCAGCTCGATCTCCGTGGCCGACACTTTGAGGCCGCCGACGTTTATCTGGTCTTTAAGGCGGCCTGTGATGGTGAGATATCCCTCTCTGTCGAGGACGCCAAGGTCGCCAGAGTAAAGGCCACCATCGCGAAACGCTGTGGACTGCTCACCCGGACGCTGCCAATAGCCCAGGGCCAAGTGTGGACCGCGGATGTGGACTTCGCCCTCGGCGCCGTTCGGCAGAGGGGCGCCTGCCGGATCGCAGATCTTGATTTCGACACGGGGCGCGGCCTTGCCCACGCTTCGCCATCGATGTTTGGGTTCGTCACGTAGCCGGAGGAATGTCGAGCGCGAGGCTTCGGTCAAGCCGTAATAGGCGATGACATCGGTTTGGGGCATCATCGTCAACACATCGGCGGCTTGTTCAGTTGGTAGTGGTTCTGAATTGACGACCATACGGCGGATGCCAGCAGCGTGTTGCAAGAACGGGACCCGATAGGGGCCAAGCAGGAGCCGCAGCATCGATGGAGTGGTGGAGAAGGCGTTTATCGATAGCGCGGAGAATGCTTCGAAGACGGATTTGAGCGGTCGAAGTCCGTCGTTGATCAAGAGGAAGCCTCCACACGACAGGGTGCAGTAGGCGTGGCCGAGCCCAAAACTGTGCGACAGAGGAAGAACGACTGCTTCACGGTCGGCGTCGCTGCAGCCAAGAAATTCGATAATGTGGGCGAGTGCGTTGGCGAGGCTGCGGTGACTCAACATTACCGCCTTTGGCTCGCCAGTCGAGCCGGTCGTGTACATCAGGCAAGCGAGTTCGTCGGTCGGACGAACGCTGAAATCGCCAAGGGCCAGCCGCTTGTCTCCTAAGCCAGAAAGCTCGTGGAGTGTGAATTTCTTGCGAGGTCCGCCGATCTGCGTCGGCCGATCAGTGCATATCGCCGCGGCGTCACAATCGTCCACTACAAACGCTAGCCGCGTTGCATTAGTTGAGCCTGCCAGCGGCACGGACACAGCGCCAGCATGCAGGATGGCTAGGTGGGTAGCTAGTTGGTCGACACTGTTGCGGGCGGCAAGCACGACGCGTTCGCCGGGGGCTATCCCCGCCGCACGCAGCGCACTTGCTCGGTGTTCGATAGCGGAGGCGAGTTGGCCATAGGTGAATTCTCTTTCCAAGTCGGCGATCGCAGGACGGTCGGGATGTATCCTTGCACGAGCTAAAATGCGTTCGTGAATCGGGCCCGATGTTGGTGATGTCAGCATTCAAAGTCCAACGCGGTCGCAGAGGTATCGGCACTCCAAACGCAAAACGTACTTGCCCACGAGAGTCCGACGCCAAATGCACTCATCACGACCTTCATCCCGGGCTTGAGCCGGCCTTTGGCAATCGCATCGGCCAAGCAGATGGCAACAGTCGACCCGCCTGAGTTGCCGAAATCTTCCATCTTCATGTGTACTTTTTCGGCAGGGATCTTCAACTTGCGAATTGCGTTGTCGACGATGAACTTGGATGCCTGATGAAAGATGAACAGGTCAACGTCATCGAGACTTGCATTCGCCTTCGAGAGGACTCGGCCGATTGTCTCGGGGATGACGCGCATCGTGAACATGAAGATCGCGGTACCATCCATGAACATGTCGTCCTGACGGCGCGTGCTGCCTGACTTGTCGGTGCGCTCCTCGGCTGTCTGCTCAGATCGCTGCAAACGCAAGCCGCTGGTTGGCCATATTAGAGATCCCGCACCAGCCCCGTCGGTGCCGAAGTCGAAGGATATGAATCCCTCGTTCTTCGCTCCCCGGCTGACAATGGTTGCCGTGCCTGCATCTCCAAAGAGAGGAATGACGCTGCGATCCAAAGGATGGATGATGCGCGAGACTGTATCGCCCGTCATCACCAGCGCCTTCTCAACCATATTCGCCTCGATCATCGCGGTGGCGACGGCCAGCGAATAGACGTACTGTGAACATCCGAGATTGATGTCGAATGCAGCGGTGGTTTTTCGAAGGTGCAGTCTCTCCTGAAGGATGCATGACGTTGAGGGCAGGAGGTAGTCGGGTGTCTGCGTCGCGAACAATAGAAGGTCGATAGTCTGCGCGTCGACACCCTGGGTAGAGAATAGAGCGTCTGCGGCGTGCGCCGCCAAGTCGGAGGCGCATACTCCATCGGGCACAACGCGGCGTTCGCGAATTCCGGTCGAGAGGACTGTTTTGTCCATTTGCTCCTTGCCAAACCGGCGTGCCAGGTCGTCATGGGTCAGACGCCGGGAAGGCACGGCGTACGCGATGTTGGTGATTCTTACTCCCAAGATTGCCTCCGACGCCTGTCTTTCGTTCCGCGTAGATGACGCGACGATTTGTGCCCCTTTACTCGCTCGACGCGCGGGGGGCGTTGGCTTCCGTCAAGCGTCTAACGACCACAAGCATGTCCCCGAGACTTTGCATGGTCAGGAGATCTTCTGTATCGAAAGCGATCTGGAAGTGCTCTTCGATTTTCATCAGCAAGTTCACTTGGGCGAAGGAGTCCCACCCCGGGACGTCGCCCACGCCGGCCTCGAGTGTGAGTTGGTCCGTGGTGGTACGAAGGAGGGTCGCAGCGATCTCGAGCAACTCCTTTTCTGCCCTGTTGCCTTCTGGTTTCATCGGAGGTTTCTCTTCAAGTAGCACTGCAAATGGCCGCGGGTATTCTCAGGGTAGGAATTATCATCGGTCAGGTGACGCGCGAACCAAGCATCGCGATTAGATCCTTTATCGAGCGTGCCTCGATAATCTCTGCCGGCGACAAATCCTCGCCGCCGAAGGTCTCGTCGACCAAGGCCAGGAACTCGAGGGCTCTCAGCGAATCCCAGTTGAGTGCTTCGAGTTCCTCGCTTCCGGACAGGCTGTTGGCCGGCTGTTCGAGCAATTCTTCCAACTTGCGCAAAAAGTCGCTTCTTTTCATACCACTGATGCTTTCGGCGAAGGCTGCCCCAGTGTAACGGGGATTGCCGCTGGATACGGTGAAAATAGTTCCGGGACCAGCGCAATATTCGTTCTAGGGCGGCCTTGGCCAAGTCAGGCTTGGATGGCGAATCCACCGTCCACTGGCAGGTCGACGCCGGTGATCCAGTTCGCCTGGTCGGACAGGAGGAAGGCGATGGCAGGCGCGACCTGTTCGGGCCGACCGATTCCCAGCAGGTGCCGCCGCTCGATCTCCTCGGCACCCTTGGGGCCGACCGTGGTTAGCAAGCGGTCGCCCATCGCCGAGCGCACTACGCCGGGGGAAACCGAGTTCACGCGGATCTTTGGTGCAAGTTCGCACGCCCAGGCGCGGACGAGACCGACCATGGCGCTCTTCGCGGCAATATAGGCGCCAGCGGCGGAACCGCCACGAAAGCGGGCGGCCGAACTCACGAGCACCAGCGAGGTGCCCTCTGCAGCGAGCTTGGTCAGCCCTGGTACGAAGTTGGTAACTGACAGCACGTGCTGCTTGAACATGTCGGCGTAATGTTGCGCCGTCGTGATGCGCAGCGGGCGCAGCAAATGGGGACCGGCGCAGAAGACGGCGCCATTGATCGACTTGTGCGTATCGGGCAGGCTTGCGAGGGCCTGCGTCACGGCAGCCGGATCGGTTGCGTCCAGGGCGAGCGGCAGATGGCCGGATCCGGGCAACGACTTGATCGCCAGCTCGAGGACGTCGGGCCGCCGCGCGACGCCCACCACCCGGCCACCCTCGCGCGCGACAATGGCTGCCGTCGCGGCGCCGATGCCCGACGAGGCGCCGACGATGACGATCGTCTGGCCCTCGAAACGGGATGGCAAGGCCTCCGCGATGTCCATGGCTTTCCTCTCTGCTTTGCGACCACATGGGCTACCATGTTCCAGTCGTGCCCCGCCAATCAAAACCCTAAGGGCCCAGCGTTGAACGTTGACGGCGCACGACTTGTTGGAGCAGATAATGAAGCTTCGACCGCCCATTGCGACAGCAACGTCAAAGCAAGTAAGAAATGTTAGAGCAACCAGGCGAAGGCAGAGTGAAAACAGAGCAGCGGCCTCTCTCGCATTTCGTGAACACGGCGCTGCTGGCTGGGGCGGCGATTGCGAGCCAGCTAATCACTTTCGGCGGGACGCTGATTAACGCCCACCTTTACGGACCGATCGAGTTTGGCCTATTTGGCCTTTTCAGTGGCGTCATGGGTGTCGCGCTGTTCGCCGCCTCCTGGCGTTACGAGTTGGCCATCATCACGGCTGACGAGGAAGAGAAGGCGGAAGATGTGGTGCTCTTCGTATGCGTTACCGGCGTCAGTAGCGCCGTGGCGTTTGTCTTGGGGCTATTAGTCATCGAAATGTTTGCCAGCGGCCTGGGTCTGTCGACGCCGCTTCGGCGCACGTTCGCCGTCGTCCCCATCGTGCTGTTCCTCAGTAGCATCATCCTGGCTGGAACGAATCTTTGCGTAAGGCGGCGGCAGTTCGGGCGTGTCGCCGCGCAGCAGATCGCCATGGCACTTGTAACGGTTGGCTCGCAGGTTTTTCTCGTCGGTGTTCCCATACCGGGAGGCGGGCTCGTTGCCGGCTTCGTGCTGGGGCAAGTTGCGGCTACCGCCATGCTTGCGCCGCCCGTTCTGCGCGTACTGCGAGACCGGATTCCTGTGCCTGCGGTGAGGGGGCGGTTGTGGGCCACGGCGCGGGAGCACCACAGATATTTCTTCTACGTCATTCCGTATTCGCTTTTGAACCAGTTCTACGTACAGGGGCCGATATTCCTCCTCGGTTCGTTTTTCACCATGGCGGACGTAGGCCTGTTCAGTCTGGCGTTCAGAACCACGACCGCTCCCCTTGGCCTCGTGCCGGCGGCCGTCGCCCAGGTGCTCTTTCCCGAGCTGGCACGCGATCACAAGCGGATCAGCAAATGGGGCCCAAGCATTCAGGCTCTTTTCGGTGCGTTGGGCACGCTCTACGCGCCGGTCATCGCCTTGGTCGTTGCGTTCGGTCCGGACGTCTATGCGATTGGATTGGGCGAACCCTGGAGAGGCGCAGGCGTGTTCGCGCAGATCCTCATAGTTCCGAACATGCTGGTAATGTTGTGTATTGGTTACGACCGTCTGTACTTCATCCTCAATCGTCAGAGGACAGCGCTCCTACTAACCATGATCGCCTGCGTTCCGAGTGCGATCTTCATGTTGGCGGGATATCGCCTCGGCGGGCAGCCGACGTGGCTGGTCATGGGATGGGCAGTTGTGCAACTCACTGCCGCCTTGGTCTGGATCGGAGTTGCATCGCATTTGTCGGGATTTTCCCTGAGTGGGCTCACCCGAGAAGTTGCCGTAGTTATCGGAAGCGTCGTTGCATTGGCGGCCGCGCTCGCGGGAGTCTGGCAAGTAAGGCTCGCTCCGGTTGAAGCCATAGGGCTCCTTTCGGTTACCGCGATGATCTACGCTGTCGTGTTGTGGCGGGTCATACGGCCGCTGCGAAGTCTGCTGCAGAGGCCCGCCTGAAGAGGGAACTTGATGTCGTTTGCACTAGCCGGGAGTAGAAAATGGCTATGAGACCAATCTCTCGGATCGATCCAGCAATTCCTTGAAAACGCCGTCTGGATCGGGGCACCAGGGTCGGTCGACGCCGAATACTCTCTTGAATTCATTCACCTCGTAGCCCCCGGATGGTAATTCCGATGTTCTTGGCCAGTAGCCAAAAACATCTCGGCTGTAGCCGACACATAGCGAGCCCGGGCTCACGAGTTCTTTCAATCCAACGAGTGGTTCGGCACTGACGGCGACGATTCGGAGGCCAAAAAGTTGTATTTGCTGCATCTCGATCGGCCTGGTTTTGGACGCACCGCGCAGCAACCGATCCAACGGGACCATTGCATGCTCAGCTAGGCCGATCTCGGGTTTGGCAACCGCGGCATTCGAAGCCGCCCGGACGGCCGCGTCGGCAATCGTTTTGCCCCAGGCGGTCCATTCGTCGAGGGTAAGAGGGTCGAACTGGGGACCACGCAGGACCAAATTTAGCGCACGGCTTATGCCGCCATGCGCGCGGCCGCTCGGCGGACGGATGTCGCCGGCAAAGCCTTGCAGAAAGGCAATGGTCGTCGTCGGCCCGAGTGCCTTCCGGAGCGCGGCGCGCACTAATCCTGGATAGTCAGCACTCACCTGCTTGTCATATGGAAAGGCGGTTGGGTGACACGTGTAGTGCCAGAGTACCGCTGGTTGCTTGCCCCGAATAACCACTGCAGTCACCTGCGGATCGGTCGGGCCCAACGGATTCGGAGCCATCACGGTTTCGCGGAAGCGCAAGCCTCGGCGGGTGAGGTGTACGGGCCAGGGAAGGCGCCTGTTCATGCCTGCCGATGTCCTATCTGTACCAATAGAGGGCGTGCCGATCTGGCCGTCGTCACGAAGTAGCGCTCGAAGCGCGACCGAAAGGCGGTGCTCGATTTCCTCCCCGTGTCTGGTGTCGTACGCCCCCAGCAACGGCTTGGTGTCTTCGAGCGCCGGAGCCGAGTGTGTGTGTGAAGCGCAGATCAAGACGCGCTCGGCTGGGACGCCCGCGTCGGCACAAAGTTCTAGGCTCTTGCGTGTCACCCTTGAACCGACGAACAAGCTGTCGAGGGAGATGACCACAATGCGACGCGGGCCGTCGCCTACAACGACGATGTTCGCCTCCAGGTCGTCGTGAAGGCAGGTGGATACGCGCGATCTGCCGCCTTTACCTGCGAGAGGGACCGGCTGGGACGGGCTAATCGAGATGGAGCGATGCGCGAACCGAATCATTGCGTGTCAGCCTTGCCGGCCTTCTGTGTTGATGTTGGTGAAGTGCCAGTTGTTCGTCCGAAGCAAGGCTTCTTCAGGTGGCGCCCCGTCGAGCGGCAGCACGCAGGCACCCATGTTGGTCGGCACGCGGACATAGCCGAGTCGCCGCGCCGCCGATAGGGTGGCGACGGATGCGGCAGCCTTGTCAGTCAGCAACGTCTGAACACGCTCGGCACCGGCGTCACGCAATCGACGGGTCGCTGACGCAAGAAGAGTAAATGTGGTGTCCTCATCGAGCGCAATAAGATCCGTAACGATGCCCTGTAAGTCGGGCGTGATGCAGAAACTCGCGAATCCGACCATCTCCCCGTTGCGGAACCCAGCCATCAGCGTCGATGGAACAAAGGCGTTCTGCGCCAGCCGCCATTGCAGGAATTGGGGACTACGGTCGACGGTGAGCGCTCGAGTTTGTGTCGTGAAGCGGGCGACAAGTCCCTCTATCGACGACGGCACCTGGTCGAGGACATTGACGGTAATGTCCTGGCGCCGCAATGCGTGGGTGACCGTACCTATGGCCGACAATACTTGTGTGGCGGCGATCACGGCATGAGCGCCTAGCGGATTGGTGACGATTCGATGCCGCCATGTCAGCCGATGTGTAGCGCGGGGCCGGCCTGAACCGTGATGGGATGCGATGCGGCCAAGGGCCGCCGCGCTCAGGGGCCGAATCAGCAAAAGCACGTTGTCGTCGAGATAGCGAAAGCCGATTTTCTTGAAGGTAGCCCGCGCCGCGTTGAAGCCCCAAAGGAGTCGGATTCGTTCAGCTTGGGCGTGCTCGATCAGCAAGTCGAAGAGCGGCCGCAAGATCGATTTCCCCCAGTAACGCGGGGCAATGAGCGTGTCTTCTCCCTTGGCTGTTTGGATGATGCCATCTGGACCGCGCATCGGGACACGGATGAGGGCCTGGGATCCGACGATCGTGTCGCCATCGACCGCCAGCGCATACAGGATGGGGCGGTCGGCATGCCGCTCGTTGAATTCCCATTGCCACTGAGCGGGAGTGCGGGATTTTCGCGAGAAAGCGCGATGAAATGCGTTGCACGCTTGTGCGTCGGCGGCCGTTGCCAATCGAAAGGAAATAGACAT
>CAIWTJ010000274.1 GCA_903915535.1 Enhydrobacter aerosaccus | reverse complement strand
TGCGTCGGCATGTTGCGCGCCAATCAAAAAAACCATACGGCGCATACATAAAATGACCGAACAGACCGCCGCTCAGCGCGACATGGCCAACGCCATTCGGGCCCTGTCCATGGATGCCGTCGAAAAGGCGGACTCGGGTCATCCTGGCCTGCCCATGGGCATGGCCGACGTTGCCACGGTCCTGTTCACCAAGTTCCTGAAGTTCGATCCGAAGGAGCCGCACTGGCCCGATCGCGACCGCTTCATCCTGTCGGCCGGCCACGGCTCGGCGCTGCTCTACTCGCTGCTCTACCTCACCGGCTACCCGGACATGACGCTCGAGCAGCTCAAGAATTTCCGCCAACTCGGCTCCAAGACCGCGGGCCATCCCGAATACGGCCATGCGACCGGCATCGAGACCACGACTGGCCCGCTCGGCCAGGGCCTCGGCAACTCCGTGGGCTTTGCCGTCGCCGAGCGGCTGCTCGAAGCGCGTTTCGGCAAGGACGTCGTCGACCATTTCACCTACGTGATCGCCGGCGACGGCTGCCTGATGGAAGGTGTCGGCCAGGAAGCGATCACGCTCGCGGGCCATCTCGGCCTCGGCAAGCTGATCGTGCTGTTCGACAACAACAGTATCTCGATCGACGGCTCGACCTCGCTCTCGACCTCCGAAGATCACATGAAGCGCTTCACTGCCGCCGGCTGGCACGTGCAGGCGGTCGACGGCTTCGACCAGGACGCCGTCGCGCGCGCCATCCGCAAGGCGCAGAAGGTCACCAACAAGCCCTCGATGATCGCCTGCAAGACGATTATCGGCTTCGGCGCCCCGACCAAGGCCGGCACCAAGGACGCGCACGGCTCGCCTCTCGGCAAGGACGAGATCGCGGGTGCCCGCCAGAACCTCGGCTGGCCCTATCCGCCGTTCGAGATTCCCGAGCCGATCTTCACCGCCTGGCGCAAGGTCGGGAACAAGGGCAAGTCGGCGCGGCGCAAGTGGGTCAAGCGGCACGCCGCGATGCCCGACGCCGACCGCGCCGAGTTCGACCGCCGCATGAAGGGCGACATTCCGCCGATCGTCGACGAGACGATCAAGGCGTTCAAGGCCAAGATGGCCACCGAGAAGCCGTCGTGGGCGACCCGCAAGTCGAGCCAGGAAGTGCTCGAGGTCATAAACCCGGTGTTCCCCGACACGCTGGGCGGCTCGGCCGACCTCACCGGCTCGAACAACACCAAGTCCAAGACGATCAACAGCCAGAGCGCGTCCGATCCTTCGGGCCGCTACATGCACTACGGCATCCGCGAGCACGCGATGTGCGCGGCGATGAACGGCATGGCGCTGCACGGCGGCGTGATCCCCTACGGCGGCACGTTCCTCGTGTTCACCGACTATTGCCGCCCGTCGATTCGCCTGGCCTGCCTGATGGGCGTGCGCGTGATCTACGTCATGACGCACGATTCTATCGGTCTCGGCGAGGACGGCCCGACCCATCAGCCGGTCGAGCATCTGGCGGCGCTTCGCGCGATCCCGCATCTCACCACGATGCGCCCTGCCGACGTCATCGAGACGGCGGAGTGCTGGCAGATCGCGCTCGAAGCCACGGGCAAGCCTAGCGTGCTCGCGCTCACGCGCCAAAACCTGCCGACCCTGCGCGGCGCGGGCGACGAGAACCTCTGCCGCAAGGGTGCGTACATCCTCGCGGGCGACGCGTCTGCGGCGGTACGCCTGATCGCGTCGGGCTCGGAAGTCGAGCTTGCGATGAAGGCGCGCGATCTTCTCGCCAAGGACGGCATTGCCGCTGCGGTCGTGTCGATGCCGTCGTGGGAACTGTTCGAGGCGCAGGACGCGAGCTATCGCGCCCAGGTGATGGGACCGGACGGCACCGCGCGCGTGGCGTGCGAAGCCGCGACCGGCTTCGGCTGGGAGCGCTGGCTTGGCACCAAGGGTGCGTTCGTCGGCATGACGGGCTTCGGCGCGTCGGGCAAGGCGGCCGATCTCTACAAGCATTTTGGAATCACGGCGGAAGCGATCGCGGAAGCGGCACGCGGCCTGGTGAAGTAACGGAGGGGAAAGACTATGGCTGTACGTGTCGCTATCAACGGCTTCGGCCGCATCGGCCGCAATATCCTGCGCGCCATCATGGAGTCGGGCCGCAAGGACATCGAAGTCGTCGCGATCAACGACCTCGGCCCCGTCGAGACCAACGCCCACCTCTTCCGCTTCGACAGCGTACACGGCCGCTTCAACGGGGAAGTGAAGGTCGCCGGCGACACGATCGACGTCGGCCGCGGACCGATCAAGGTCACCGCCGAGCGCGATCCCTCCAAGCTGCCGCACAAGGCGATGGGCGTGGATATCGCGCTCGAATGCACCGGCATCTTCACGTCGAAGGAAAAGGCCTCCGCCCATATTACCGCCGGCGCCAAGCGCGTGCTGGTCTCGGCGCCTGCCGACCATGCCGACCTCACCGTCGTCTACGGGGTGAACCACGACAAGCTGACCAAGGATCACGTGATCGTCTCGAACGCCTCGTGCACGACCAACTGCCTGGCGCCGGTCGTCAAGGTGCTGAACGACGCGATCGGCATCGAGCACGGCTTCATGACGACCATTCACGCCTACACCGGCGACCAGCCGACGCTCGACACCATGCACAAGGATCTCTACCGCGGCCGTGCCGCCGCGCTGTCGATGATCCCGACCTCGACCGGCGCCGCCAAGGCCGTAGGCCTCGTGCTGCCGGAGCTGAACGGCAAGCTCGACGGCGTCGCGATCCGCGTGCCGACGCCCAACGTCTCGATGATCGACTTCAAGTTCGTGGCCAAGCGCAAAACGGACAAGGACGAGGTCAACAAGTCGATCAAGCTCGCCTCGGCCAATCAACTGAAGGGCATCCTGGGCTGGACCGATCAGCCCAACGTCTCGATCGACTTCAACCACGACAGCCACTCGTCCACGTTCCACATGGACCAGACCAAGGTCATGGACGGCACCCTGGTGCGCGTCATGAGCTGGTACGACAACGAGTGGGGCTTCTCCAACCGCATGGCCGACACCGCCGTCGCGATGGGCAAGCTGGGCTAGGGCAACTGGTCCCGTTCCGGGATGATCCGTATTTAATAAACACCCGGTAAACATGTACCGGGCGTGACCCAAGAGAAAATCTAGGGATCGACGGGCGCCTTCCACGGCGCCCGTTGTCTTTTGGGGCGAGGCCATGCGCGCATTTTACCGCTAGCGGCCTGCGACCGACGATTACGGTCGTTACTGGCGATGAAAGCCAACGATCACGGGCGGGTTTCCGCTCCTAGAAGCCGCCGTAAGGATAGCCCTGGTGGTAGTAGCCGGGCGGCGGACTGTAGTAGCCGGGACCGGGGGCGTAGTAGCCGTTGTTATTTCCGTAGTAGCCGTTGTTGTTATTGTTGCTGTTGGCGATGGCTCCGCTGATGAGCGGCAGGATCTGTTGCACGATGCCGCCGAACTGGCTGGCGCCGGCCCCTGAAGATGCCGAAGCAGACGACGCCTGAGCCGGCGATGCTTGCGTCTGCTGGTGCGACCGCTCCTGGACCTGCTCGTAGCTCAGGCGCGGGCCGGTGTCGGCTTTCAGGCGAGCGAGAAGTGCGCCATCGACCGGCACCTGTCCGGTGCCGCCGTGGGCATGGTCGTACTGCTCCACCGCCGTGGTGGTCGCCGGCCCGATCTGGCCGTCCGCGGGGCCGGGATTGTAGCCCAGCGCAATGAGCTGGTTCTGTACTTCACGCACGTCGTTCTGGCCGAGCGGCAACGGCGGCAGAGACGCCTGCTGCTGCGGCGCCGGCGACGGGTCGGACGCCTGCGCCGCGGTTCCAGCCGTCAAACCGATGAGCAGGGCAGCGGCGGCCGCGCTGGCGAAGAGTTTCAACGGCCTTCCGTGGGAACGGGCGATTGATATGGCCATGGGGGGTTCTCCTTTGGGAGGGAACGGCCCAAAGGAGTGAGAGTTCCCGGCACCCTGTCGAAGCAGCATTAAATCGGCGCAACCTTGCCGCCCCCGACCCGCCGCGATCTCCGCCGGATCGCTAGACGCCGCGAAACGCCTCGACGAGATCGCTTCGCTTCGCCGAAGGCGGATGCGTCGATTGCAGTTCGATCAGGCCCGCGAGGTGCGCCAGCATGAGCTTGCTCGCCTTCTCCGCCTTGCCCCCCAGGATCGCCTCGGCAATGTCGCCGTGGTCGTGCGGCCCCGCGCAGTTGTGGAGCTGCTGCGGCGCAGACAGGGAAAAATGCATGGTCGAGCGCGTGAGCAGGCCGCGCAGCAGCTTGGCCAGCTCGTCGTTGCCGCACAGCTCGGCCAGCAGGACGTGGAACTCGCCGGAAAGCTCGAAGGCGCGGCCGCGGTCGTTGATCTTCAGGGCTGCTTTCTCATCGGCGATATGCGCCTTCAGCCGTCTGGCCGCCCCCGCACTGTGCCCCTCGCTCAGGCGTCGCACGATCGCGGCCTCGAGCATCGAGCGCACGTCGTAGATCTCGCGCATCTCCGCGACCGAGAGCGAAGGCACGAACGTCCCTCGATTGGGCACCGCCGTCAGCCAGCCTTCGTGCACCAGCCGGTGCAGCGCCTTGCGCACGCGCTCGCGGCTTACCTTCAATACACGGGCGAGCGCCGGCTCCTGCAGCTTGGTGCCGGGCGCGAGGCGCCCGAGATGCATCGCCCGCCGGATCGCGCCGTACACGGCCTCGTCGGCCGCAACGTCACCCTTGCGGACCTTACGCGCCATCGATCTCTTCCACGGCGGCGACCAGCAGTTTGAGACCGAGCGCGAAGTCGGCGAGGTCCATTGCCTCGTCGGGATTGTGGCTGCCGTGTTCGTTGCGGATGAAGATCATCGCTGTCGGCACGCCCATCCGGCCGAACACCGCGGAGTCGTGACCCGCACCGCTCGGCATCGCGATCGCGGGCACACCAATGGCTCCGGCCAGCCTTTCGAGACGGGCGAAGTGATCCTTGTCGATCGGTCCGGGCAATGAGTTCGTGAAGTCGCCGAGGTCGATCGTGACGCCGCGCCGCTCGCCGATCTCCTGTGCCAATGCCCGAACCTCGCGATCGACCTGCAGCAGTACCTCGTTGTCCTGGCTGCGGATGTCCATCGTGAACCACATCTCGCCCGGGATCTTGGTCATCGTGTGCACTCTGGTGTCGGTGTGGAACTGACCGACGGTACAGACGAGATCCTTGCCGGCGCGCTCGTACGCCAACCAGGCGCGCTCCAGGCGCGACACGAATTCGGTCCCGGCAAATACCGCGTCGTTGCGCGACGTACGCGGCTCGGCCCCGGCATGACCGTAACGGCCCACGATATGACAATCCTTGTAGCGCAGGTTTCCGCGAATGCCGGTGACGATGCCCACCGGGATCGCCTGCTGCACGAGAACCGGCCCCTGCTCGATGTGCAGCTCGAGGAAGCAGCGGATCTTCGCCGGATCGAGTTGCCGTTCGTGGGCGCGGATGCGATCGGGCGCGAAGCCCAGTTCTGCCATGTGTTCGGCCAGCGAGCGGCCGGTGTCGGGGCGCTTGCACGCGTCGAGCGCCTCCGGCTCGAGCAATCCGAACGCGGCGCGGCTGCCGATATACGGTGCGGGAAACCACGAGAGCTCTTCCGCACGCACGCCCATCACCGTGATGTCGTGTTTCGGTTGCCGCCCGGCGCGGCGCCAGCGCACCAGCATCGCCATTCCCGCGACGACGCCCGCGGCGCCGTCGTAGTTGCCGCCCTCCGGCACCGAATCGAGATGCGAGCCGGTCATGATCGCGGGCAGTGAACGATCCTGGCCGGGCAGCGTCAGGTAGAGATTGCCCGCCGCATCGATGCGCTGCTCCAGCCCCAGCGTCTGGCCGATCCCTTGCATGAGACTGTGCGCCATCTGCTCGCCGTCGCCATAGGAGGCGCGGGTGACGCCGAGGCGGCTCCTGGAATGCCGGCGCAGGTGATCGAACCATTGGCCGGACAGGGTCGTTTCCGCTTCGAGATCGCTGTGGAGATCAGCCATGAGCCTGTTGGAGCTTGGTAAAATAATGTGCACATTACGTCAACAAATGTGCACATCCTGGAGGATGTCATGAGCAGCGTAACCCATCCGCGCGACCTCGTGGGCTATGGCGGAACGCCGCCGGCCTGGACGCTGCCCGGCGGCGCCAAGCTCGCCGTCTCGATGGTGATCAACTTCGAGGAAGGCGCCGAGTTTGCCGTCAGCGACGGCGATGCCCAGGCCGAGAAGATCTCCGAGGTGATCTCGGTCGTGCCGCCCGGCCGCTGGGACCAAGGCAACGAGCAGATCTTCGCCTACGGCATGCGCGCGGGCATCTGGCGCATGCTCGATGCGCTCGCGAAGCACAAGCGGCCGGTGACCTTCTATATGTGCGGCCGCGCCGTCGAGCGCCTGCCGCAGATCGCCAAACGCATCGTCGACGCCGGCCACGAGGCCGCCTGCCACGGCTGGCTGTGGCGTACCCATGCCGACTACACCGACGTCGACAGCGAGTTCCGCGATCTCGAGCGCTGCGTGCAGGTGATGAAAAGCGCTACGGGCCAGCGTCCGATGGGCTTCTTCTGCCGCGGCAGCGAGAGCCGCGAGACGCGCGCCCTCCTGCGCGACCTTGGCTTCACCTATGCCAGCAACGGCTTCGACGACGATCTGCCCTACTGGGACAAGGCCGATCCGCGCCGGCCGCTGCTGGTCGTGCCCTACGCGCTCGATAGCAACGACATGAAGTTCTTCCATCCCAACGGCTTCGTGCAGGCCGACGAGATGGTGGCGTACGTGCGCGATGCGATCGAGGTGCTGCTCGAGGAGGGCGAGGCCGGGCACCCGAAGCTGCTGAACATCGGCTGGCACCTGCGCATTGCCGGCCGGCCGGCGCGGTTCGCGGCGTTCAAGCGCATCCTGGCGCTGCTCGACAGCTTCGGCGACCGTATCTGGGTCGCCCGGCGCATCGACATCGCAAAGTCGTGGGCGGAGCAGTTTCCGGCATAGCGATAGTTGGCATGCAGCTTGCGTTTAACCGCAAAGGGAGGCGGGGAGCGTGCAAGAAGCACTGAAAACCAAGGCAGCGCGCGCTCTGGACGTCGAGGATCTGACCGTCCGCTATGGCGCGTCCTTGGCCGTCGACAAGGTCTCGCTAGCCATCGAGCCGGGCGAGGTCGTGGCCCTGCTCGGTCCATCCGGTTGCGGCAAGACCACTCTTCTCCGGGTCATCGCCGGCTTCGTGCGCCAGGCTGCGGGCCGCGTGCGGGTCGACGGCACGCCGATCGATCACCTGCCCGCCAACCAGCGCAACATCGGCATCGTCTTCCAGAACTACGCCCTCTTCCCGCACATGACCGTGACGGAAAATGTGGCCTACGGCCTGCGCGCGCGCGGTGTGCACGGGCCCGATGTGATGGCCCGGGTCAACCGCTTCCTCGAGACGGTGCAGTTGAGCGGCTTCCGCGATCGCCTGCCGCGCCAGCTCTCGGGCGGCCAGCAGCAGCGCGTGGCGCTCGCCCGCGCGCTTGCCGTCGAGCCCTCGATCCTGCTGCTCGACGAGCCGTTCGCCGCGCTCGACCGCAACCTCAGGCTCGACATGCAGATCGAGGTCAAGCGCCTGCAGCGCACGCTGGGCCTCACGACCATCCTCGTGACGCACGACCAGGACGAGGCGATGAGCGTCGCCGACCGCATCGCAGTGATGAACAAGGGCACGGTCGAGCAGTTCGACACGCCAGTCGCAATCTACGACCGGCCGCGGACGTTGTTCGTCAACGGCTTCATCGGCTCGACCAATCTGCTGGGCGGCAGGATCGTCTCGGTCTCGGGCGGCACCGCGAGCGTGGCGCTCGACGCCGGCGCCACCTTGCAGCTTCCCTCCTCAGGGCTTGCGGCCGGCACGCCCGTCCTGATGTCGGTGCGGCCCGAGCAGCTCACGCTCTCGGCAATTCCGGGCCCGGCGCAGTGGAAGGTCGAGCCCGGCCTCAGCCTGCCGATCGGCAGCCAGCTCGTGCACGAAGCCCGCACCGCCGATGGTGTGTCGCTGAAGATCGTCGAGCCGCGCCTCACCACGCCCGCGCCTGCCGGCCGCCTCCATTGCGGCCTCTCGGCCGACGCCCGCCCATCCCTGTTCCCGCGTTCAACCTGACAGAAACGGAGAGACCCATGTTCAATCGCAGACAATTGCTCGCCGGCGCCGCGGCGCTGGGCGGCGCCTCGCTCCTTCCCTCGCTCGCCCATGCCAAGGGCAGCCTCGTCGCCACGACCTATCCCGGCAGCTGGGAAGACGCCTATCGCAGCGTCGTGGCGCCGATGCTGAAGAAGAAGGACGACATCACGCTCGATCTGGCGCCCTTGTTCGCGATGGACCAGATCGGCAAGGCCAAGGCCGCGCGCGGCGCGCCGCCGTTCGACGTCTTCCTGCTCGATCCCGGCCCGCGCATCGTGGCCATCGAAGGCGGCCTGTTCGACAAGTTCGATCCCAAGAAGCTCAGCAACCTCTCGAAGATCCCCGACGGATTCGCCGACGAATACGGCGTCTGCGTCAGCGCCCAGGTCGTGGGCATCGCCTACAATCCGAAGAAAGTGCCGAAGCCCACGGGGTGGACGGACCTGCTCAAGGATCCATGGGCCTCGCGCCTCGGCCTCACCGGCTTCCAGACCACGTTCGGCACGTCGTCGATCATCGAGATCTCCAAGCAGTTCGGCGGCTCGCTGACCAACATCGACCCGGGCCTGGTCGAGCTGAAGAAGATCCTGCCGAAGGTCGCCGCCGTCGGCCTGCCGGCCGCGATGCCCGGCCTGTTCCAGCAAGGCCAGTGCGACGTGATGTATACCAACACCCAGACCGTCTCGACGCTCAAGGGCAAGGGCGTCGACATCGAGTTCGTGAAGCCGGAGTCGGGCGCGATCGCCTTCTACACCACGATGCACGTCGCCAAGGGCACAGAAGCGGTCGAGAACGCCTACAAGTATCTCGACCTGGTGATCGGCAAGGACGTACAGGCCGCGCTCACGCCCGAGCCGTACAACTTCCTGCCGGTGAACAAGGACGTGCCGCTCACGCCCGACATGCCGATGAAGAGCCTCGACGAGATGGCCAAGTACATCAATCACGACTGGGCCAAGATCAACCCGCTGCGCGCGGCCTGGATCGACAAGTTCAACAAGGAAATGGCGAAATAATGAGATCGAAGCTGGCCGAGTGGCAGCTCGCGCTGCCGCTCGGCCTTGCCTTCGCCGCGCTGTTCCTCGCGCCGCTGCTGTTGCTGGTCGGCGTGAGCTTCTACAACGACGAGAAGATCACGCAGCTCGGCGTCGGCAGCTGGAGCGGCTTCTTTGGCGACGCCTTCAACTACAAGGTGATCGTCGACACCCTGCTGCTGGGCCTCAAGACGATCTGCACGACGGTCGTGATCGGCTACCCGCTGGCGCTGGTCTACATGGACCTGTCGCCGCGCCTGCAGAAAGTGCTGATCTTCGTGATCGTGATGCCTCTCCTCCTCTCGGTCGTGGTCCGGACCTTCGCCTGGATCGTGGTTCTGGGCCGCGAGGGCGTGGTGAACTCCGTTCTCCTGGGCCTCGGCATCATCTCCGAGCCGCTGAAGCTCCTGCAGACCGAACTCGGTCTCGTGATCTCGCTCACGCAGATCGAAATGCCGCTGATGCTGCTGCCGCTGATCAGCGTGATGTCGCGGGTCGACCCCAACCTGCGCGACGCCTCGGCGGCGCTGGGCGCCTCGCGCTGGCGCACGCTCTTCACCGTGATCCTGCCCCTCAGCATGCCGGGCCTCGTCGCCGGTTGCCTGCTGGTGTTCGCGAGCTCGACCACGGCGTTCATCTCGCAGACCGTGATCGGCGGCGTGCGTCTCATCTATCTGCCGCTCGTCATCTGGCAGCAGGCGCTGGTCGTCTATCACTGGCCGCTCGCCGCCGTTGCCTCGCTGTCGCTGATGATCTCGGTGATGACGGTGATCGCCGCCCTCTCGTGGATCGGCCGCCGCTCGGGAGGCTACGTCAATGGGTAGGCGCCAAAGCGTCGGCGACATTTCCTACGGGCTGGTGATCGGCACGCTGGCGCTGCTCGCCGTCACGATCATCGTGGCGCCGGTGATCATCGTGCTGCTGACCTCGTTCACCAACGGCCAGGCGATCAAGTTCCCGCCACAGGGGCTGTCGCTGCGCTGGTACGAACAGCTGTTCGACGCCAGCAAGTCGGGCCAGATCCACAAGACGGCCGGAAACTCCTTGATCATCGCGGCCTGGTCGACCGGCATCGGCGTCGTGCTGGGCACGATGGCGACGCTGGGACTCGCGCGCAATCGCGCCCGGCTGGCGCGGGTGGCCGACGGCTTCTTCATGTCGCCGCTGGTGTTGCCGGGCATGACGTTCGGCCTCGCGGCCCTCGTCTACTTCAGCCTGCTGGGCTTCCGGCCCTCGATCAACCTGATGATCGCGGGCCACCTGATCGTCACAATGCCCTTCATCCTGCGCACGACGTCGGCCAGCCTGTCGCAGCTCGATCCGGCATTGCTGGATTCCTCGCAGAGCCTCGGCGCCTCGTGGTTCTATACGCTCCGCCGCGTGACGCTGCCCCTGATTGCACCCGGCATCGCGGCCGGCGCATTCCTGGCGTTCATGGCCTCGATCGACAACGTGCCGGTGTCGCTGTTCCTCAGCAACGCCCGCACCGACACGCTGCCCATCCGCATGTGGGGCATGATGGAGTCCACTCTCGACGTGCGAGTGGCGGCGGTGTCGGGTGTCTTGATTACCGCGGCATTCCTGCTGATGCTGGTGATGGAATGGACGGTGGGCATCACCCGCCGCATGCGCGACTAGGAAAACGATGGACATCATCCCGCAGCCGCTGACCAAGGAAGCCTTCGCGCCCTTCGGCGACGTGATCGACATGCCGACCAAGGCTGGCCGCGAGTACTACGACGACGCGCTGGGCAACCTGCGGCCGACGGCGCAGCCCAGCTTCTCCGTCGCCTTGCGCGAGCCCACGCTCGAGCGGCCGCTGAAATCCGAGATGCTCGAGCGCCACGAATTCTCGTCGCAGACCTTCGTGCCGGTCGACGTCGGCCGCTGGCTGATCGTCGTGGCGCCGCACGCCAAGGCGGGCGGCCCCGATCTCGCCGGCCTGAAAGCCTTCATCGCCGACGGCCGCCACGGCGTCACCTACAAGGCCAACACCTGGCACCACGGCCTCACCACGCTGGACAAGCCCGGGAGCTTCGCCGTCTTCATGTGGAAGGCAGGCACGGCCGACGAGGAGTTCGTCCCCGTCGTGCCCTTCACCATCCGCATTCCCTGAACGAGGACCGCGATGCCGTACGAAGTTCGCCGCGATTTCGTGGGCTATGGCGCCAACCCGCCGAATCCCAAATGGCCCGACGGTGCGCGGCTCGCGGTCAACTTCGTCCTGAACTACGAGGAAGGTTCGGAGCCTTCGATGCAGGACGGCGAGGGTCACACCGACATCGGTCTCACCGAAGCACACGGCATGGGCCAGACCATCCAGGGCCGCGACCTGGCCGGCGAAAGCCTGTTCGAATACGGCAGCCGCGTCGGCTTCTGGCGCATCATGCGGCTCTTCAAGGAACGCGATCTGCCGATGACGATCTACGGCTGCGGCCTCGCCTTCGAGCGCAATGCCGAGGTCTCGGCGGCGATCAAGGCGGCCGGCCACGACGTCTGCTCGCACGGCTGGCGCTGGATCAAGCATTACGAGCTGAGCGAAGCCGAGGAGCGCGAGCACATCCGCAAGGCCATCGCCTCGACCGAGAAGATGATCGGCGAACGGCCGCTGGGCTGGTACTGCCGCTATGGACCGGGCGAGCGCACCCGCCGCCTGCTCGTCGAGGAAGGCGGCTTCCTCTACGACAGCGACTATTACGGCGACGAGCTGCCGTTCTGGGTCACCGTCGAGGGCAGGCCGCAACTTGTCGTGCCCTATTCCCTGACCAACAACGACGGCAAATACCTCACCGGCATCGGCAACTCCGACCAGTGGTTCACCCTGCTGAAGGACGCCTTCGACATGCTGATGCGCGAAGGCAAGACGCAGCCCAAGATGATGTCGGTCGGCATGCATGCACGCCTGCTCGGACAGCCGGCCCGCGCCGTCGGCCTCGAGCGCCTGCTCGACTACATGCAGAGCCACGCGGGCGTCTGGATCACCAAGCGCGTGGAGATCGCGCGCCACTGGCACAAGCACCATCCCTATCCGGGCAAGGGGCTGAACGAGTGATCTGCGAGATCCGCGACTGGCGCACGACGGAAGCCGCCCTGCTGGCCGCGCGCGCCAGCGGCGACGCGCCAACCCTGGTGACGCCGCCCGATGCCGCCGCCTATTACGGCGCGGGTTACCTCGCGGCCCTGCAGCAGAAGGCGCGCGAGGAATTCGCCGACGTGCCGTTCCGGCTCATCGTCGATTGCGGTGACGCGTCCGGCTATGCGCTGGCCTGCCTGCGCGCCGGCGTGAAACTCATTTCCATGGATCCACCGAACGACAAGGTGGCCGACATCGCGCGCCAGATGGGCGCCGAACTTGTGAGGAGACCGACATGACGGACTGGCAACCCAAGCG
>CAIWTJ010000273.1 GCA_903915535.1 Enhydrobacter aerosaccus | reverse complement strand
GAATTGGAAGCCTGCGCAAGGCTGGAGGGCAGGACCGATGAATCATCTTTTCCGCAAGCGCGCGCCGATCACGCCGGCCGGTTGGGTCGAGATCGAAAAAGAAGCCAAGCGCACGTTGCGCGCGATGCTGGCCGCGCGCCGTGTCGTCGACTTCAAGGGACCGCTGGGCTGGGGCGCGTCGGACGTCGAACTGGGTCGCGCCGATGTGATCTCCTCGCCGCCCAACGCTCCCGATGTGAAGGCGCGTCTGCGCCGCATCCAGCCGCTGGTCGAATTGCGCATCCCGTTCGATGTCAGCCGCGCCGAATTGGACGCCATCGATCGTGGCGCGCGCGACCCCGATCTCGATGCGGTGACGGCGGCGGCGCGTGAAATCGCCGTCGCGGAAGATCGCGCGATCTTCCATGGATACACCGCCGCGCACATCACGGGCATCTGCGAAGCGACCGGCAGCGCCGGCATCCCGCTCGGCACCAACCACACGGATTATCCGCTGGCAGTGTCGTCGGCGCTCACCAAGCTGCGCGACGAGGGCATCGAAGGTCCGTTCTCCGTCGTGCTGAACGACCAGCTCTACAAGGATCTCGCGGCCCGGACCGACGGTGGTTACCCGATCATCAGCCACGTCCAGCGCCTGATCGACGGCGAGATCATCTGGGCGCCCGGTATCGACGGCGGTCTCGTGATTTCGATGCGCGGCGGCGACTTCGAGTTGACCGTCGGCCAGGATTTCTCGATCGGCTATCTCGACCACGACAGCGAGCACGTGCGGCTCTATATCGAGGAGAGCTTCACCTTCCTGATCCTGACCGAGCAGGCGGCGATCCCACTTCTGGCTGTCAAGGACAAGACCAAGAAGTAGCGCCGGGACAGACGTTTTGGGCTAGTGTCCGGCCCGAATGGATCCCGCGACCACTTTTCAGCAAGGGCTGGCGCTGCATCAGCAGGGGCGGCTGGATGAAGCCGAAGCGCTCTATCGCGCCATTCTCGCCGTCCAGCCTGCGCATTTCGGCGCGCTCCACCTCACCGGTCTGGTGCATTACCAGCGCCGCGCGTTTGACGCCGCGGCCGACTGGATCGCGCGCGCCATCGCGGTCAATCCCGGCGCGCCGGAGCCGCATTCCAACCTGGGGCTCGCCCTGCTGGAGTTGAGGCGGCCCGAGCATGCGCTCGCGAGCTTCGAGCGCTCCCTGAAGCTCAAGCCAGACGTGCCGGCGTCGCTCAACAATCGGGGCAATGCGCTGCTCGCGCTCAATCGCCTCGCCGAGGCGCTCGCCGACTACGATCGGGCGCTCGCGATCCAGGCCAACTTCGTCCTGGCGCACAACAATCGCGGCAACACCCTGCGCGCGCTCGGCCGACCCGAGGAAGCGCTGATGGCCTACGCCAACGCGCTGCGGTTCCTGCCGGACTATCCCGACGCGCTCAACAACCGCGGCCGCACCTTGCATGAACTCAAGCGCTACGACGAGGCGGCGCAGGCGTTTGCCCGCCTGCTCGCGGTGGCACCGCAGCAGCCCTACGCGCCCGGCATGCTGCTGGCCGCGCGTCTCCAACATTGCGACTGGACGGACTACGCGGCGTCGTCCGCCGCGATCGCCGCGGCAATCGAACGGGGCGAGCGTGCCGACGTGCCGTTCTCGTTCTTCTGGCATTCGGTGTCGCCCAGGGCACAACTCGATTGCGCCCGATTGTTCGTCGCGGCCGAATATCCCACCGGCGTGGCGCCGCTGGTCGACGGGCCACTCGAACGGCACGAGCGCATCCGGATCGCCTATGTCTCGGCGGATTTCCATGAGCACGCGACGGCCTACCTGATGGCCGAGCTGTTCGAGCGTCATGACCGCAGCCGCTTCGAGGTCACCGGCCTGTCCTACGGTCCTCCCGACGCCAGCCCGATGCGGGCGCGCCTTCGGAAAGCGTTCGATCACTTTGTCGACGTGAGCGGCATGGCCGATCGCGCCGTCGCCGAAATGATGCGCGATCGTGGCATCGACATCGCGGTCGACCTCAAGGGCTATACCTCCGGCAATCGCGTCGGCATCTTTGCCTATCGCGGTGCGCCGCTGCAGGTGGCCTATCTGGGTTTCCCCGCGACGACCGGCGCGCCCTTCATCGATTACCTGATTGCCGACCGACATGTCGTGCCTCCCGAGCTGGATGAGGCCTACAGCGAGAAGATCGTGCGCCTGCCCGACAGCTATCAGGTCAACGACCGCCAGCGCCGCGTTGCCGACATCACGCCGTCGCGCACCGATGCGGGCCTGCCCGAGCAGGGCTTCGTCTTCTGTTCGTTCAACAACAGCTACAAGATCCGGCCGGCGATGTTCGACGTCTGGATGAAGCTGCTGCGCGCAATCGACGGCAGCGTGCTGTGGCTGCTCGACGACAATGCCGCGGCGGTGGCTCGCCTCCAGGCGGCGGCCGAAGCGCGCGGCGTCTCCTCGTCGCGGTTGGTGTTCGCGCCGCGGGTGCCGCTCGACCGGCATCTGGCACGGCATCGCCTGGCCGACCTGTTCCTCGATACGTTTCCGGTCAATGCCCACACCACGGCGAGCGATGCCCTCTGGGTCGGTCTGCCGCTGATCACGCTCCAGGGCGAGACGTTCACGTCGCGTGTGGCGGCGAGCGTGCTGGCGGCGGCCGGCCTTCCCGAGCTCGTGACCCGCACCTTGGACGACTACGAAGCGCTGGCGCTCAGGCTCGCGCGCGCGCCCGCCGAGCTTGCCCGGCTGAAGTCACACCTCGAACGCACCCGGCTGTCCTCGCCGCTGTTCGACACCGACCGTTTCCGCCGCAACATCGAGAGCGCCTTCGTCACGATGTACGAGCGCAGCCAGAAGGGCGAGCCGCCGGCCAGCTTCGACGTCTAGCGCTGCGGCCGCGACGGCTTGGCAGCGCTCGCCAGGGCAAGGCAGAGCCGCCGCGCGATCGCCTCGTCGGGCATATCGGTGCTCTTGCACTCCAGCTCCGCGTCGAGGATGCGGGTCAACGCAGCGCTGAGCCGCGGCAAGGGCCAGGAGCGGAGATGTTGCTCGAAACGCTGGCGCACCGGCCCGCCGCGCGGCAGGCCGCGCGCCTTGAACATCGCGGCTTCGAGGTTGCCGCCACGGGAAACATGCCCCGACACGAGGTGGAGCTGATCGGCGTGGCGCTGCAGCGAGCGCACGAGCTGCACCGGATTTCCGCCTTCGGCGAACACGCGGTCGAGGGCGCGGTCGAGCGCCACGAGCTGGCCGCTGAACGTGGCGGCGACCACGTTGTCGATGCCGATCGCCGCGGTGTCGCCCAGCACTGCCATGGCGTCGTCGAGGGTGATCGTCTTGGCGTCGTCGCCCGCCTTGTAGAGCAGCAGTTTGTCGACCTCGCTGCGCGTCTGGCCGCGATCGCCGCCCAGCCGTTCGACGATCCAGTCGAGCGCATCGGCGTCGACGTTCAGCCCTTGCGCGCGGGCGGAACTCTCGACCAGGCCTTCGAGCGCTTCGGCCGAATCCATGTAGCAGGGCATTGCGGCGAGGCAGCTCTCGGTTTCTGCCAGGACGCGCAAGCCCGAGCGCGGCGTGAGATTGCCGCCTTCGATCACGATCAAGGCGTCCCCTGCCGTGGCTTCCACGAGATTTTCCAAAGCCTTGACCGATTCCTCGCCGGCGGGGCGCACACGAATCACGCGGCGGCCGCCCATCAGCGACATGGCGGAGAATTCGTCGGCCAGGCGCGCGGGATCGTGCTTTAGCGTATCGCCCGCGATGTCGATGACCCGGAACGGATCCTGGAGATCCGCGCAGACCGTCTTGGCGAGCTGCATCGCGCGCTCGGCGACCAGGCCGTCGTCGTTGCCGTAGATCACCACGGCCCGGATCTTGGGGTCCGGCTTCTTGAGGAAGGCTTCGGCCTGGCGCGGTTCAATCTTCACGCCGTGGTTATACCACGAGGTTGACGATCCGGTTGGGGACGACGATCACGCGTTTGGGCGTCTTGCCCTCGAGCGCCCGCACGATCTCGGGCAGCGCCAGCGCCGCCTTCTCCGCCGCGTCCTTGGGCGCATCCTTGGCCAGCCGCATCGTGCCGCGCGTCTTGCCGTTCAGCTGCACCGCCACGGTGACGGTGTCGTCGACCAGCAGGGCCGCATCCGCGACCGGCCACGCCGAATCGGCGAGCAGGGTCTCGTGTCCCAGCTCCTGCCAGAGTTCCTCGGCGAGATGCGGCGTCATCGGGCCGATCAGCCGCACGAAGATCTCGAGCGCCTCGCGCTGCGCCCACTTCTCGCCGTCGTCCTTGGCCTGGAAGGCGGAGATCGTGTTGGCCAGTTCGTAGAGGCGCGCGACGGCCTTGTTGAAGTGGAAGGCTTCGATGTCGGCCGAGAGGCCGGCAACGGTCTTGTGCGCGGCGCGGCGCAGTTCGGTCGCGGCCTCGGACAGGGCGGCGGGCTTCGCCGTTCCAGCGGCCGGCAGGCCCGTCATCGCTTCGCTGGCGATGCGGTGCAGGCGCTGCTGGAAGCGCCAGGCGCCGGTGACGCCGGCTTCCGTCCACTCGAGATCGCGCTCGGGCGGGCTGTCGGACAGCATGAACCAGCGCGCGGTGTCGGCGCCGTAGTCGCGGATGATCTGGTCCGGGTCGACGACGTTCTTCTTCGACTTCGACATCTTCTCCGAGCGGCCGACCTCGACCGCGCTCTTGTCGGAGAGGCGCATCGCGCCGGTCGATGTGCGTTCGATTTCCTCGGGCAGCAGCCAGGTGCCGTCGCCCGCGCGATAGGTCTCGTGGCAGACCATGCCCTGCGTGAACAAGCCGTCGAACGGCTCGTCGCGGCCGGTCATCTGCACTTCGCGCATGGCGCGCGTCCAGAAGCGCGAATAGAGCAGATGCAGGATCGCGTGCTCGACGCCGCCGATATACTGGTCGACCGGCATCCAGTACTCGTTCTCCTCGCGATCGAACGGCGCAGTTTCGACCCAGGGCGAGGTGAAGCGGTCGAAGTACCAGCTCGAATCGATGAAGGTGTCGAACGTGTCGGTCTCGCGCCGCGCCGCCCCGCCGCAGGTCGGGCAGGCGACGTGCTTCCAGGTCGGATGATGGTCGAGCGGATTGCCGGGCTTGTCGAAGGTGACGTCGTCCGGCAGCTTCACCGGCAGGTCCTTCTCCGGCACCGGTACCACGCCGCACTTCTCGCAATGGATCGCGGGGATCGGGCAGCCCCAGTAGCGCTGGCGCGACACCAGCCAGTCGCGCAGGCGGTACTGCGTCGTGCCCGTGCCGACGTTCATCTCCTCGAGACGCGCGATCACCTTGGCCTTGGCATCCTCGACCTCGAGCCCGTTCAGGAACTCGGAGTTCACGATCACGCCGTCCTCGACGAACGGCGCGGCCTGCACGTCGATCTTCTCCTTGGCGTTGGCGGGTGCAACCACCTGGAGAATCGGCAGGCCGTACTTGGTCGCGAATTCGTGGTCGCGCTCGTCGTGCGCGGGGCAGCCGAAGATCGCGCCGGTGCCGTATTCCATCAGCACGAAGTTGGCGGCGTAGACCGGCATGGTGCGGCCCGGCACCAGCGGGTGCTTCGCCAGCAACGGCAGCTTGTAGCCCTGCTTCTCCGCCGTCTCGACCTCGGCCGCGGCCGTGCCGGTCTTGCGGCACTCGGCGACGAAGCGTTGCAGACCGGGATCCTTCGCGGCGAGCTCGGCGGTGATCGGATGTTCGGGCGACAGCGCCATGAACGACGCACCGAACAGCGTGTCGGGGCGCGTCGTGAAGATTTCGAGCTTGCCGCGGTCTGCCCCGGACGCATCGGTCAGCTCGAATGCGAGACGCGCGCCGCGGCTCTTGCCGATCCAGTTCGCCTGCATCAGGCGCACCTTCTCGGGCCAGCGGTCGAGCGTGTCGAGACGGCTCAGCAGCTCGTCGGCGAAGGTCGTGATCTTGAGGTTCCACTGCGTCAGCTTGCGGCGCTCGACGGTGGCGCCGGTGCGCCAGCCCTTGCCGTCGATCACCTGCTCGTTGGCCAGCACGGTGTTGTCGACGGGATCCCAGTTGACCCAGGCTTCGCGGCGATAGGCGAGGCCGGCCTTCCAGAAATCGAGGAACATCTTCTGCTCGTGCCGGTAGTAGCTCGGATCGCAGGTGGCGAGCTCGCGGCTCCAGTCGAGCGACAGGCCCATCGACTTGAGCTGCGCCTTCATCGTGGCGATGTTGGCGTAGGTCCAGGTCTTGGGATGGATCTTCTTCTCGATCGCGGCATTCTCGGCAGGCAGGCCGAAGGCGTCCCAGCCCATCGGATGCAGCACGTTGAAGCCCTTGGCGCGCTTGTAGCGCGCGATCACGTCGCCCTGGGTGTAGTTGCGCACGTGACCCATGTGGATGCGTCCCGATGGATAGGGAAACATCTCGAGCACGTAGTATTTCGGCCGGCTCTTATCCATGACGGCGCGAAAGGTCTCGCGTCCGTCCCAGACCTTCTGCCACTTGGCTTCGGTCTCGCGGAAGTTATAGCGCTTGGGTTCGGACGCGGGGGACGACGACGACACGGAAGGACTCCCAAAACGACAGAGGCCGCAGCGAGTGCAAGCTGCGGCCCCTCAAGTCAAGTATTCGACGAGACTTCAGGCGCCGCCCTCAGGT
>CAIWTJ010000272.1 GCA_903915535.1 Enhydrobacter aerosaccus | reverse complement strand
GCGCTTCAGGTTCGAGGTGTGCTTGCGCTTGATGACGTGATCGCCGGAGAAGGCGAGGTTGTCACAAACGAACGTGCGCGAGCCAAAGCTAACGCCGACCGGAAACTTGCGGTCGTGGCTGTTACGCAGGCCCACCATGTCCGTGTAGCTGGTGTAGTCGCTCTTGAGCGATAGGACGCCGAAGAAACGCATGCCGTCAGGCGTCAGCCCGAAGTGCTGCTCAATGATGTTGTGGCCGTAGTAACCAAGGCTATGCGCGATGAGGTCCACCACCCGGAAGTGCGGGATAGGAACATGCGTCGCCGTAGGTGCCGGGGTTTCGAGAGCGCGGAGTGCGTCGTAGGAGACGGCCTCTGCGCCAGCGTGGAGCATCAAGGTCAATGTACAGTCCTCCTCAAAGTCGCTCTCCGAAAATCGGAAAGCGAGGCTTGGGGAGGTCTGGTGCAATTATACAGGCAAAAAGAAAGGCCTCCGAGGAGGGCCGGTTGTTACGTCGCGCGCATCCGATGCGAATGCCGTCTAGCTACGGCCGAAATTGCCTTACCCACTGCGAGCGCTTGTCGCCCGTAAGAATCATGACGGCCGTGCACGCCCGACGGCGAGGGGTTCGAAGCTGCAAGAAAATGCCACTTTGAAATAACGTCCGAAATAGAAATTGAGTTTCAGAGTCTAAGTCATTGATCCGACTCGCGGTTTTGAACCTGCGAAAAAACTACCGTTAGTTGCTTGTTTTGCTGGGTTAAAGGCCCATGTTTTCAACGGGAGGGTATTCTCCATTGTGGAGTTACCCTGATGCGTAAGTTCACTACCCTCGTTGTCTGCCTGCTGCTGCCGATTGCGGCATTCGCGCAGACCGCTTCTACCCAGCCTCCTGCGCCGGGTATGACGACGGAAACGCCCGTCAAGTCGGAGCTCGAAAAGGTCTTCAACGAACTAAGCGGCCAGCTCAAACAAATCGACAAGCTTGCCGCCGATCTCAAGGCGACAACGACGAAGAAGCCTAGCGATACGCAGAGCCAGCTCGAGGGTGCTGCGGCAACGTTGAGCGCCCTTGCCGATCGCCTCCAGCCCAGCGGTGACTTGGCCGCGCAGCTTTCGGCACTCCGGAACGCCGCTGCTCTCCATCGGCAGCGGATCCAGGATACGCCGAAGGAAGCGATCGAAGAGAGCGATCGCAGCACCCTTCTCAATACCTGGGACAAGGCGCTCCAGGATACCGACAAGGCCGGTGCGGCCATTGCCGATATGAAGGATCGTCTCGTGCAGGTCCTGGGCAAGCTTCGCAAGCGGCAGGCGGCCGTAGGCGAATACCTCCTTGCTGGTCAGTACCAGGCCGCAGTCTCCGCACTGCGTGCGTGGGTGGGTGAGCTGGAGAGCACGGTGAAGAGCCTCCATGCCGCTATCGATCCGGCCAAGCCTGCCGCCTAGGCAGTCGCTTCTACAAAAGAAAAAGGGCTCACCGGTTGGTGGGCCCTTACTTTTTAGGGTCGAGCGGACAGGATTGGCTACCTGTAACCTTTCATGGATGGGAGGGTAAACTCCACGAATGCTCTATTGAGCTACCGCCCGATAAAGAACTTGCACCTGTAGTCATGCGGGCCATACGGCGCGGATGAATTGCAGGCGGAACGCGGCCAGTAGTCGCTTCTGACTGCGAGCTGGATGCCCGATGCCAACACGACGACCGCAGCGACGACACCTAAGACGCTATTGAACATGGACACCTCCGTTGTCTCCATGTTGAATTTTACCATTCGTCCTGGAAGTGCCTCCGCGCGGTGGGGATAGTCAGCTACCGGGAACCTGAAGTTCCCAGTCACCAAAGTACGTCGCCGGTCCATCTGCACAGAGGCATGTAGCCTTGAGCAAATCTCCGTCGAACATCATCTCCAACGCGTTCTCATCGAAGTAGGGCCAGCCGGTGAGGGCGTGCGCCTTCTTCGCTGACACCTCGTCCACGAACCAAAGGACGTGCGATGCCATGTAGGTGACGTGCAAGGCTTCCACGCCGTCGATGTTGGGACCGTTGAAGCCCCAGTCATCCATGTCGGCCTCGGGATCGAAGCGTCCGTGGATGAGCAACAGGCGGAGTGCCACGTCAGTATTCCGACGCGAGCATGATGGTGAGGACACGCGTTGTGACTTCCGGGTCGGCAGGATCTTCCGATCCTGCTTCCAGCGACTTGTCGTAGTAGTCGATTTTCCAGAAGCACTTCTCGCCATCGACTTCGAACGAACCGAAGTCGTGCTCACCGTGCGGATCGTTGTCTTCGGTGAACGTCGTGAAGTTACGGACCGCCGACAGGATGGCCGCCTTAGTGTGATCGGGTAGGGCGTTGATGCCCGCCGTCATCATGATCTTGCCACCCATGAACATGCGGCGAAGCTGGTCGTTCAGCCCGGCAATCTTAGCCGACTTGAGCGGTATGACTGTAAGGGACACTTGCTCCTCCTCGCTATCGCGGCCCGGATAGGCAGCGAATGGCGAGGACAAGCTCTACTCTAATTGTACCCCACATCGTACGGTTGTGGCCGTTACCGATTTGGCCTAGCGTCTAAGAAGTGAAATTTGGGGGAGACACCATGAGCGACATGACACGCGCATTAGTTTCGACTGCACTTAACATCTTGGTCTGGCTCGGCGGCATCGGCATCGTTGGGTGGTTCGGCTATCAAGCGGTCGCAGGCGTACTTAACCTAAAACAACTCGTAATCGCCGTAGTGGCGTGGGTAATCACGTTCCTTGTGAAGAAGTGGGTTACTGCACCCTTTGCCAAACAAGAAGCTGAGGACAAGGTGCGGCGGGCCGCTAAAGGGAAGCCTCTCGGATAGAGAGGCTAGGTACTTCGCACTGAGCATAAGCTGTCCGTCGGTGCGCGCGCATGGACGGCGAATAGGATGCGCTCTTTGAAGCGAGTGTCCTGTGGACGCGTGAGCGTCGATGAACTACCTCGCTCAAGTGTACCATCCGAAAAGCACGAACCCCGGGGTTGAGGCCGGGGTTCACGCCGTAAGGTCGATGTGCGAACCTGTCGGCTCGCCTCCAAATCAGAACACGCTGCTACGCTTCCTTTGTCTTCTGTTCGTGCACAATCTGAATGAAGTGCATCTCGCCATCGTACTCGGCTGCAACTGTGTCCTGGCCTGTGGCCGTGCCGAAGCGCTCCATAAAGTCGAGCACACTCTGGCGCTTGGCGTTGAAGTCAGTCGGACCCACATCTGAGTATAGGATGTTGACCGGCTCTCGCTGAAGCTTACCAGTTTGCGTGATTACCCAGGCTCCCTCTCCAGATAACTTCGTAGTGCCACTGCCGAAACTTGTAAGCAGTAGGATAGCCTCCGAGATCCAATACGCGAGGTTCGGAATCGGATTATCGAAACGGTCGCGCTCTGGAATGTAGAACGTGAGGCGCTTCACGGCGCGGGATGAGTAGGTGGCTGTCATGATCGCCGCCAACTCATGTCGATGATGCCCGGTTCGTAGCCGCCGTTGAGTGCAGCGATGAGCTTGCCGCCCTCAGCATCAGCGAGTTTTGAATGTGCCGGTGTAGCGTCAATGCGCGACTTTGCTACGTAGTACACGACGAACGTTGTGCCGTTGGGCTTGATCCCTATGCCGGTCCAGGGACGCTGCAACGCCCTGATTTTTCTCCCCGGCAGGCTCCAGGGTTGAATGCCACTGCCGCTCATGTGGCGTCCCCCCGCTCTTTGGTTGGACACGTCCTCGCGGTATGCCCTTCCTGGCCGCAGTGACTGCATACGCTAGGGCGGCGCTTCGGAGGCACAGTGCCGGCGAAGATGGTCGCAAGCTCAGCGTCGATGTTTTCGCGTTGAGCGATGAGCTGCTTCACGCGAGTGATGATGTCGTCGATTTCCATACGTCCTCCTGTGCAGAGGACATCCAATTACGGCTGCAAAGCTCGACGCTCTACGTGCGGCCCGAGCAGTGATGAGACGCCAGGCGCGGCATAGCCCGCTATGTTCAACGATCACATTTTCGGCGGCCAATTGTGGTTATCTCGGCGCACATCCACATTCTCTGTGCATGACTTACCGCGTGGTCAAAACCATCAACGGCAGGCAGTACGTCTATGAACAGACGAGCTACCGCGTCGGCAAGAAGGTGAAGACGAAGAGCGTTTACCTTGGCCGAGTCGCCAGTATTTTCGCGCCGATACCTGCTGAGGAGCGTGGCCTGCGATACATCGCGAGGCAGATGGAGAAGTATCCTGCTCCTCCGGTGGCTCGTGCTTCTCCAGTACCTGTGCCTATCGAGAAGCCACCGACTGAAATCAACTACGCGACCCCTAATCCTGAAGCGCAAAGCCTCAGTCAGGCATCCGATAGCGCTCCCGCTTCTCCCGAGGCGGATGAGTAACATCCCAATACTGCGCCAATAGCGTGGCGAGTAGAACGAGGGCCAACAGATAACCCAGCGCTGGGTGTCGACAAGTGGACAGCGCGCTCGGAAACGAAGCGAGCATTCTCTCAAGAAAGAAGCCCCCTCCGGTGAAGGAGAGGGCCGAACAAGCGATGAGCACTCGTTCTGGGGAACTGTGCCGCCTAAGCGACGACACGAAATAGTTTGCGAAGCTCATCCGGCTGTTGTTTCGGCGCTTCCTCTTCCTTAGCGGGAGCGGCGACCATCTGGTCGAGGTTCTTCGGGAATAGCAGGAGGGGTGTCATGTCCTCCTTCGTCGCCAATCCCTGGTAGCCGATGAGCGTTCCGTTCGGCAGTCGAAGTGGAAACACGATACGGCCTCGCATCATGCCTTTCGGCGCGAAGCCGATACCGAGTGCTTTGCAGACTGCGACGGTCAGCCCGAGGGCTTCGATAGCAGGATGATCGGTTGTCAGATAGTCGAGGGGCTTTAGAGCGTCCGTCGATTGAGGCGGGGCGCTATCGGTTTGCGGAGACGAGGGAACTGGCGCGGTTGGACGCGCACTTTCCCCGATTTTGAAGCGTTCTGCTATCCGCTGCGCCGCCTCCTTCGTCCCGATCTTCAGGACGTGAGCGGTCAGGTTTATGGCGTCTCCACCACCGCACGGGCCGAAGCAAAAGAACAGTCCCTTGCTCGGCGTGATGACGAACTCGCGGTCATTTGTGCCGTTGTGCATGGGGCAGCAACCGCGCATCTGGCCGTTGGGCTTCTTGTTGAGGTCGAGCTGAAGCCAATCGGCAACAGCGTCGATTGAGACTGCCGCCTTGAGCGCGGCGAAGTCGATGAAATTTGACATGAGACAGCCTCCTGTGAAGAGCGACTGTCCCCAATTTTACCATGCTATTATTTTGGCAGAGGTTCGTTGGAGTGCCGCGCAAGGCATGCTTTGTGGGGTGCGAAAGCACGTCGGCAGAGTGTCGTGCCCCGCACTTCAACAGCAGCGGGAGAGGAGTGTCTTATGCCAAAGGACAATCAACCTGCCGCAAAGTTCCGCGTCGGCTACGTCAGTGCGACCATCTGGAAGAACGACAGCTACTTCAATGTCGTTCTGTCAAAGTCCTACAAAGATGGTGATGAGTGGAAGGACACCGACCAACTCGGGCACGGCGATCTCATGAACGCCGTCCTAGTGCTGAAGCGCTCGGAAGCCTTCATCGCTGAACAGCAATAGCATCGCGAAGCGCCCAGCTTAGGGCGCTTTTTATTTACCTAAGTAGTCCTTCTGAAAGTCGGCAACGGCAGCGCCAACAACTGGCTGCAAGCCTTTAACGTTTTCACGAAGGAAGCGTTTGATGTCTACCTCCAGAGCGCCGGTATCTAGCATGAGAGCAAACATCGGCTTCTTGTCGTCGGGCATATACGCAAGGATTGCCGCATTCACACGATCTTCGATCCGGTCGGCCAGATCGCTCTTCATTTGGGCCAATACTTCTGCATCGAGGCCCTTACTGTAGACACCCTTCTGTTTCAAAAGGCTCTCTGCAAGTTCGTTCAGCGCGTCGCTCATTTATCTCTCCCCATTTAGCGACGCTACTTTACGTGCACGTCTGTTACCGTCAAGTAATGGGTAGTGAAGCCTCATACATTTGCGCCTAACGCTTTCAAAATATCGAATGGCGCATGGCCCGCTCTCTGCTTCGATCTGGTAAGCATGAAGTCAGTCGCGGGCGGGAACGTTCCATCATTTGTGTAGTCGTCCATGTAGTCGAAGAGGATCTTCTCCGATCCCTGACCCTTCGTGAGCACCAGCAGTAGCGCGATCATCTTCTGCATACGTTCCGGACTGGTGGCTACAATGAGCGGGTACATGCTCGGCACGCCGAAGTGGGCCTTATAGCCGCCGTCCAACAGCTCCAGGATATTCCGCAAGTGATGCTCGATGGATGAGCGGTCCCTATTGTCCGATCTCAAGCCCTCGCTGTCGCAGTCGAACTCATGGCCGGGAAAGAAGATTTTGCGCTCCTTCCCCTCAGCATATGAGAAGCCAATGCCCCACGGCGACCAGTCGTGCTTTTTTACTCTCGGATTGCCGTCTCTGTGCCCGGCTATAGGGAGAGAGAAAGGCTCCTGCGCGTCTCGTGTGCTCTGCGGGCAGGAAGCGTGATTGATGATTTCGTCAGCGGCGATAAGGCGAAGACTGGGGTTCTTGTTCACGCCTAACTTCATAGACGCGACGATGAGGCACGATCCAAAGTCGTGATTGAAGCTGCTGCTGAGGCGGTAGGTGGGCTTGTAGAGGCCCCGGACCTTCAGCGCGTTCTTGCCTTCGATGGTGAGCATGTAGGCGCGGGGGCGGTCCTTGGCACCCTTGCGTGGCTTGCTGTCAGGATGGATGCGAAGGTAGCCCGCTAACCGCAAGGCCCGTAGGCGACGGCGTAGCACCTCATAGCGAACGATCGTGATGCCGTTCTGTACGGAGGTAGTGCGTGGAAAGCCTAGTAGCTCTCCGATGTAATGCTGATTGAGATACGGAAACTCCTGAAGCGCGAGAAAGATATCAATATCTCTCTGCTGCAGAATGACGTTGGGAGCTTCAGTACGCATACCTCATTGTAAAAAACCAATGCTCGGAAGTAACCGTGCGTGGTGGAGCACTATGTTCCCACTATACCACGTCATCCCACTCGCCAGTCTTCGCCGGGGGTGATTGTTCCTCTTCGACGGAAGCTTCGGCCAACCGTTCTGTCGGACGCGAGTAGTATCGCGCGTCCATGTCGTCCCAAATTGCTCGATGCTCTGCGGATGTCGTTCGCTCCATGCCTTCCATCACGCCGTACTGTACTTGCAAAGAAACGGCAGTCTGCGTTTGACCGCGGATGAAAGCTGCAAAGGAGAGCGGTTTTTGGTCGGCGATAAACTCGGGCGTCGTTCGCATGTATTTTGCCAGTACCGGAGCATCCGTGACGTTGCCACCCGCAAACTTTATGGCGCAATTTGAAAGAGCATCGAGGACGTTTGGAGATTTTATGTTCGCAAGTCGCTGGTGAGCGAAGGAGAACGCAACGCGCTGCTTCCTAGCTTTGTCGAGCAGGGTGGCAACGTTCTCGTCGTTGGCGATGTAGTCCTGGCACTCATCGATGTAGACGTGCACCGGCATATCGCTGCGGCGCTGCTGAGTAGCTAGTAGCAACAGAGAAATGAAGTAGCGGCCAAACAACTCGCAGGCCGCTTCGCCTAGTAACGCAACGTCAGTATTGATGAGAATGACCTTCCCGGCATCGATCTCCTTCTTCATGTCGAAAGAGTTGGTCTTCGCCTGGTACATTTTGCGGAAGGTCGGGTTCTTCAGCATTCCCATAATACGGCGCATAACAGCTTCGCGCGTGACGCTCATACTTTGTGCGTGGAAGCTGTGTAGGAAGTAGTCCCGCACCACTTCGTCAGCCCTCTCTAACGCCGGGCCGTACTCCTTCTGAAAGTCGGCCTTCGGGAGCTGCAACATCCGGCGAACGGTGTCTATTGTTGCGCCTTCAATCTCTAGTCCGAGCTGCACAAGGTACTCAATCATGTCCTGTTGCTGTTCGGTCGTTCCGCCCAAACAAAACGAAATCATCTTGAGCGCCGAGGCGTACATCATCTGCCGCTCGCGAGCGGAAAGTGAAGGGTCGTTCTGCCCCATGTCGAAGAGATTTAGCGATAGGGGTGAGTCGGGGTTGGGCTGTAAGACGACAAGTTTCCCGTCGAGTGCGCCGCCTGGCGCGAAGTGTTTGAGCCGTTCGATGTTCGACAGAAGGCGCCCTTCTTCAAGCCCCTGACTGTCCATCACAATGGTCGTGCACTTGCCCGACAAATCGTCCGCTATTTGAGACTGAAGTAGCTGCGTTTTACCGGAGCCAGTAGGTGCAATGACCCACTGATGCTGAAATCTAATATCTTCACTGATACCGAGAGACACAGTGGCTTCAAATAGTTTGAGCAACGGCGTTCCTTTGAAGTACGCGTGAACAGCATCTCGAACGGCACCTTTGAAATCCAAAGGATAGACGCGCTTGCCTTTCTCAACGTCGCGAGCGCTAATCTGCTTTTGTGAAAGGTCGTGGCAATTTTTGGTCAATTGCTCAAAGAGGCCAATGTGAACAAATGACTTCGAAAAAATGTCGCGCCAACTAAAAGCGCCGAGAACTTTGTCGACCACGGTGATATCTACGAAGTCGTAGGCAGGCACTTGGAAGTTGCTCGAATTGGAACGCATTACTCGACGGAATTGAAGCAATACGGCGAAAAGTGGACGTTTAAATTCAGTCAGCAATCGCGGGATGTCTTCAAGTCGTTCTGCCTTCCGGCCCAGGTAATAGCTATCTATCGGGGAGTAGATATCTTGGACGTATAACTCGCGGACAAAATCACGATATAGAGACGATCTTTGAGTTGGAGGCAGGACGTTCTCTTTGACACAGAGTTCGTCAAACTCTCTCAGAAATTCGTCGGTGAATTGCTCGGGAGTAGGAAATGGCGGTGTCCTGGCGAGCACAGCTTCATAATATGCCTGAGAGCTTGGATGAGGTTCTTTCTTGAACCAACTCATTGCTGTCTCCGCCGAGTTACTTCCGCCGCTGGCGAGTGTGACAGGCAATTGATCGGTTGAGAACTGCCTGAGAGCGTCCCGTGGTAGTAGGCGGGTTAAGTGCCAGGCCGGGCAAAAACTCACTCGGTCCTAAATCCACGATGACGCGCCGCTCCATGATGCCTACCGAATATTTAAGCCGGTCAGCATCCTCGGGAGTTGTCCTAAAGATAAACTTCTCGTCAAAGCCCAAAAGCTCCTGAGCCACGTTCTGGGGAAGCGCGGAGAGGAACTGTACAGCGACGGTATAACCGCCCTGAGAGAAGAGGGATGCCAGATAGTCAGAGGCGAAGAAGTGAAAGTCGTTGATGTACACCGGCGTCTTAGCGCGGGAGATGAGCAACGTCCCCAACAACTTCGATGCCCGGTCGCCGATCTTCGCGCGGGAGAGGTCGGCAATAAGGATCTCGTTGTGCTCGAAGAAGTGGGTGCACTTCAGTTGGAGCGTGTCGTGCAGTACTGGGGAAAGTAGAAGCGTGCCGAGTTTGGTTTCGATCTGAGCAAAGGCATTCTTTCGCTGCCCTATATCCCATCCTTCGATCGCGTCCCAGTTGCGGAGCGCGATTTTGTTTGAGCAGTTTCGAAGACACCCCTCCCGAAATTGCTTATCCGATAGGAACTCGAGGACGCTCATAAAGGTCGAGCGGGGATCGTCAGCTATTACCGTTAGGACGTTCGCTAAACAAAAGTTGCTGTTGAGCCGGGTAAGAGTTTCGGCCCCTGCAGGGAAAAGCGCGTCGAAGAAAGCGCACAAGTCCTGTACGAGCTTCGATTTGTCCTTAGCGTTTTCGAATACATTGAATGATGCCGGATAATTGGCCGGATCAAAATAGAACGCTCGCTCTGTGTCCGCTCGCGGAATGATATCGAGCACGGCGCGCGCCAGACTTCCGTCGGGGTCGATAATTGTGACGCCCGAAGGGAAGTCATGTTGGATGAAATGCAAAAGTAGATCGAGCTTATTGCCCGCGCCAAATATGGCTCTGTTGTTCATGTGTTGAGGCTGGCACCAGCCCGCGAAGTTGGAACCCGTGTCGGTGCAGGTAGCTTCTGGTGTCGGATGCCAGCGTTAAGACACGAAAGAACTGTCTATCGTCAATTGTACCGCGCTTGCGCGGCACCGTGCGCCCCACGGTGAGTCCGCAGCGATAGCGCGTGACCCAATCGCTTTCCCCGCAATGCGTCGTGTAGTGGTAACTCGCGCGCGTGTAGGTGGTTTATTCTTGTCCTTTAGACTGAGGAGCTAGGCGAGGAAGGAAGAAGGCAAGAAAAAGAGATTGGGTCACGCGCTAGCGGGACGAACCGTGGTGGCGAAGTGTGGCTCAGTGAAACGCTATGTTAGCGCAATGGTGAAGCGTGAGGGTGTACCCGCAACGGGTATGAGCGTGGGACCAGGCAGCGCACCCCTAGAAACGGAAAGAGCGGCCGTTGGACGGGCCGCTCTCCTCCACCTAAGGAGCCGTGTGTCTCTGATCGATACGCTTCTGAAGCCAGTCCTGCACTTCCTGGTGCAGCCATCCGACTCGGGACCGCGGGCCGTTTCCAAGACGCACGCGCTTGGGAAACTGTCCTGCGTTCTCTAGTCGTTGGATATGCTGCGGGCTGTAGAGAACTAACTCCTTCAGTTGCTTCCTCGATATCAACTTGTCCATCACGATAACTCCGAATTAGGAGCTACCGCGATAGCGCCGGGTTGAGGCCCAGAGCCGTAGTGTGGATATGTTCGCGCTCCAGCGCGCAACTGTCAATTGTAGTGGTAAGGTCGACCATCAACGGGGGGAGAACGATGAGGATTTTGGCATTTAGTTTGGTAGCGGCTCTCGGCACGCCTGTATTTGCTTTCGCGCAATCGCCTTCTGAACAGTTGAAAGGCCGGTGGGTAGCCGACAGTGCATTTTGCGGTCAAAACATTTTCGACATAACCGGTGTAGAGCCAAATGGCAGCGTCCGAGGACACATTACGTGCGTCAAAACTAAATACGCCGGTACTTTCGGCGATGCAGTGGGCAAGTACACAGTTGTTGCTACGTTTGTCGGTAACCATTTTACGATGACTACCATCGAAGGCGGCAACGTAGATTTGGTTTTGAACGGAAATAAGCTGGAGGGAAAAGGTAAAGCAAACGCCAACAGTCAGGAAAGACCGGCAGTCTATACCAAGCAATAGAAAATCCCGCTTATGAGCGGATGGTAGCTAATAGCTTGGATAAGTGTGCTTCCCATCGTTCAATCGCGTCACGCTTCTCAGGCATGTAGGTGAAGTGATCGTAGATCGCCTCGACCTCGCTCTTTGCTGAGATGTGATTGAGCAGCGCTTCCTTGATGTGCGGAAGCACGCCGAGTTTGGCAAGGTTGGTTGAGAACGTCCGGCGCAAGTCGTGAAGCGTGAACGGTGCAACGTCCTCCAAGTCTTCGATCATCCTGGCAAAGCACTTCGAGAACCCGGAGAAGTATTTGCCGTTCTGCCGCTTGGACGGGAACCACAGCTCGGCTTTCTCGGGCAGTTTGTCGATAATAGCCCGCGCCATTGGACCGAGAGGTACGAAGTGCTCGCGGTTGTTCTTGGTGATCTCCGCGGGAAGTGTGAGCGACTGTTCGTTGTGTTTGTACCAGCGCTGCCGAAGAGCGGTAATTTCGCCTTTGCGTTGGCCGGTGAGGATAAGTAGCCGAACAATCGTGCCGTATGGATGGGATTGCTTCTCGGCCGCACGGTAGACTTTCACCAACTCCTCGTCAGTCAGCACTCGCTTGCGCGTTGGCAGCTTCGGCATATCTGCCCCATCGAGGGGACTGTGCTTGAGAAGACGACGGCGGACACACCACTTGAAGAATGTGCCACAGACGATAAGAGCGTGCCGTTGTTCGGTCGGCGTTTTCACCAGTTTGTCGGTGATGCGAGTAACCGTGTCGAAGTCGATGTCGGAAAGTCGGTAGTCGCCCAGCTTCTTCGTGAAGTGGCGGGCCAACGTGCCCTTGTAGTCCCGCCGTGTGCGGGGCCGTAGTGTGGGATACTTTTGCTCCTCGAACAGTTTGAGCGCGGCATTGAACGTCGTCGTCTTGGACTGGTGATTACCCAAAGTGCGCTCTGCGAGGATACGCTTCGCTTCAGCACGCGCTTGGGCGAGAGTGATAATTCCCCAACGGCCGATACTCTTGCGCTCGCGGTTCTTCTTCTTTCCAGTGAAGAGAAAGAACGATCGCGTACCGCCTTGGCTGACGCGAACTCCGAAGCCTGCCAAAGCATCGTCGAAGTAATCACGCTGGCCTTTGAGCGGCGGAGCAAGAGAGCGGATCGTGATGTCGGTTAGGTTTGCCATAGGTGCATCCAGCCCCCGCGTAGCGAGGATTTGTCATGTGCACCTACGTTGGGTCTGGAAGTCGAAGAACGCCAAGTGGGTCAACCACTTAACGGTCAGCATGCTCGCCTATGTGCCACAATGAGCAACGCTCAATTTGTGGTGTTTGGAGCGGGCGACGGGATTTGAACCCGCGACCTACGGCTTGGGAAGCCGACGCTCTACCCCTGAGCTACACCCGCTTTACAAGGCTTTTCCGACGTTCCCGGCTTTCTGGTGGGGAGCCCTGGTGGGGACTTTCCGGAGGTCGGGAACCGGCCTCGGCCGATCCTAGCAGCATGGCCCCGCCAAGGCCATTAGGAGCCCGGCAGAGGGTCACCGGCGAAAAGAGGCCCTCGGTGAGCGCCAAGGGGCGGGCGCGAGCAGGGCCTGAAATCCGCGGGCAAAGCGATCGAATTTCCGCCGACCTTGACCGGGCAACGGCCCGGTCGCTAGGAGTCCGGCCGTGGGATTGCTGATCACGACAGGGAAGCGCGAAGGGCTTCCACATGGGCATGAAAAAATGGGCCCACCCGCGCGGCACGCTCCGCGCCCTGGTCTTTGGCATGGGCAGGCAGCTTGTCGTGTGTCATCCCTGCCGGCGCTACGTCCCGATGATCATACCGCCCGGCCAGCAGGACCGGCCCTTTGATCCTTGCCCGTTCCGGTGCTCGAGATGCGGCCGCCGCGCCAGGCTGCACGACGCCGACGAGGGACCGCCGCCAGGCTACACCAAGGGCTAGATCCGGCGACCGGCGTCGGTGAGACAGACACTGTGGCCGCCCTCGACCTCGAGCCAGCCCTTCTCGACCGCCGCGACGATCGCCTCGGCCGGATCCTCGAGGCCGGCGAGCTCGGCGATCGACCGGATGGCGCGCCACCGCATCGGCCGGCCGTCCGTATCGGTTTTGAGGGCCCGGCAGAAAGCCCGCGCCCGTTCGGTCGAGATCTTGGTCGCCATGGTCGACTCAACGATGCCGGCGACCGCCCCGTTCCGGTAGCCCAAAACGCAAAAAGAGCCCGCACCGGCCGATCGGCCGGTGCGGGCTGCAAACAGAGACGTCGCCGCCTCTGCCCCCTCTATGGTACAACTCGGCCCATGGCTTACGGGCTCTCCTTCTCCTGGCGCCGTGCGATCGGTGCCTCGGCCGCCAAGGGTCGACTCTCTCGAGCGATCGGCGTTCCCCTCACCCAGAGCGGCCGCGACCGCAAGCTCGGCCGGGCGGTGAGCTCGTGGATCGGCGCGGCGTTCGTGATCGCGATCCTGTTCCTTCTCTCGAGATAACTAGGACGTCGCCGGCGACGCCGGCGGGCACTTCACCGGATCCGGCAGGCCGTGCACCGCGCGCAGCTCTTTGCGCTCGAGGCTGTAGTCGCTGATCAGGATCGCGAGCTGGCTGTCGGCCGGCAGCGCCATGAACTCGTTTGCCGCCTTGCGCGACTGCGCGCAGGTGTACGTCTTGGGGATCGGCGCAACGACGACGGGCGCCGGCGCAGGATCCGGTGGCGTGGCGCAGCCCGTCGCGAGCAATGCGACAGCCGCGAGCAGAGCCAGGCTAGAGCGTGCCATCATCGAGCTCCTTTTGCGTGACGTCGCGGCCGCTGGGGCTGGCGCCGGCGACGTCCATGCGCTTGCTCGCCGCCAGGGCCTCGCCCTGGTCGACGGATTTCTGCTCGGCCTGCCCGGCTTTTTGCTGCTGGGCGTTCCCCGCGTTGACGGCGACGGCCTGGCCGAAGCCAAAGAGCGCCTTCAACACGCCGAGCAGGCCGGTGATCCAGGCCACTAGCCGCCCGTCGCTGGGGCAGCGGCCGGCGGCGACGGCGCGACGCTACCGGGAACTGCCAGAGCGCACGCCAGCGTTGCCGCCGATTCCGCCGTCTTTACGTCGGCGTTGTTCGTGTAGAGATTTGCAACGATCGCGGCCGTCGGCACGACGCCGCAAATCGCCTTGGCGGCCGCCTGCACAGTCGCCAGCACGCTCGGATCGACGACTTTCTGGCCGGCCGCGTTCGTCGCGCAGCCGCCCAGCATGGGGGCAGCCACGAGCAGTAGCGCCAGCATTCCCGCGCTCGAGCGGGCGATCGTGGCGTAACGGATCCGCACCATGCCGGCGAGCAGCACCATGCGGCGGCCGAACAGCGCGAGCAGGCCCGCGCCAACGAACAGCAACAGCAGCCAGGGCGAAGCCACCGCACCGACGGCCATCAAGAACAGCAGCGGTCCCCACGCCGAGCTCTGCAGGACCGACTTCGCATCGCCAGAGACGGGAACGACGACGTTCCCTGCCGCCTCGACGGCCGCTTTCTGCTGCTCGGGCTTGGCCGTGAAGCGGGCGATCAAGCCCATGACGATCGGCGCGAGCACGCCGATGCCGGTCAAGATGCTCATGAAGCCGTCACCGATCTGGTGAACGGCGGCGATGATCTTCGCCTGAGTGTCGCTGTCGAGGGCCATGAACGGCGCCGCGAAGGCGAGGCCGCCGCCGAGGAACGAGTAGAGATGGCGAATGAACGCATTCGCCTGCGCTGAAAAGCCGAGCATGAAATCCTCTTTCGGTTGGTACGCTTTGAAAAACTTCGTCGACTCGAGTCGAACTAGATCTCGCCGGGGGCCACGATCCCGTTCGCCGGCGTGACGCTGTGCGCCCTCTGCCAGGCGCCAACGGCGTTGAACGTGTTGCGGCCGAACCAGCCGTCGATACCCTGCGTATCGAAGCCGGCGCCGGTGAGCGTGGCCTGCAGCTTGGTGACGTCGTCGCCGTGGCAACCCTCGAACAGCGGCCGCGCGCCGATTGGCGGCTGGGCGGGATCCGCGATCGTGAGTTTCGGCCAGGCGCGCGTCGCCACGATCGGCGGTTCGTTCGCGAGCTCGCCCGGATCCACGAACGGGGCGCTGCCGAAGCGGCGCGAGGCGTCGAGGCCCATGAGCTGGCGCCAGGGGTAGACAGGGCACGGCCGCGGATCGATTTCGGTATGGCCCCAGATCGTGATCTCGACGCCGATTGCGGCGTAAGCCTCGACGATCGCGCGCACGAGCTCGCGGGTCGCCTCGAGCTCGGCGGCCGTCCACTCTTTCGAGAGGTGCGTCGAGATCGCGATCGTCGCCACGTTACCGAGCCCGTCGGGCCCAAGCTGGGCCGCGGGCTGGATCTCGAGCGGCCGGGCGGTCGAGATCTGGCCGATCTTGTCGACGATGAAATTGTAACCGATGCCCGCCCAGCCGTTCGCCAGGTGCCAGCGGTTGACCTCGGCCGCCAGGCCGACGCCGACGAGATCGGCGTTGTCGCTGTCGGTGCAGTGCAGGAAAACGCGCGTCACCTTGCGTGCCGGCACACGAAAGTCGGCCGGCTTGATCAGACTAAAATTCCACATGGGGAGGATCCTCGGCGCGACGAGCGCGCGATTACTTGGGGATGTACTTACCGAGCAGCACCCACGCGACGAACGCCAGAATCGCGTACGCGATGCCCTTGCCGAACTCGCGCAGTGCCGAGTTTTTCATGGTGCGATAGGCCTGCATCAAACCGCGCAGGCCGCGCACGTCGTCGATCGCCTCCGCATCGCTGAGCCCCACGCTTTCGAGCGCGCGTCGGGCGCCGAGCTCGGCGGCCTTCGCGAGCATCTCCTCGAGGGCGCCGCGCGAGAGCGTGACTTCGTCTGCCATGCCAGAAATCCTCCCGAACGGCTGAAGAATTACCGAACGGCGTTCGGCATTTCTGACTCGGCAAAAGAAAGGCCCGGGGGATGCCCGGGCCGTCGATCGTCTCAGAGGGTGTCGCGCGTTACTCGAACGTGCAGCCGACCCGCTTCATGTCCTCGGGGCGAAGCCGGATCGTGTCGTCGGGCGAGCGCTCGAGCTTGTCGACGAGATCGGCCGGCATACCGTGCTCGAGCCATGCCCTCGAGCTCAGCGTCCGTGCCAGGCTGTTCTGTGCGCTCGTGCCGCCCGGTACGAACGCGAGGTGCGGCATGAGAAAGCCGTTCGCTGTCACCGCGCAATTGCCCGAAGCGATCACCGCCTGGCTCATGGCCGAGCCACAAAACCCGACGCACCGCGCCTTGACGCCGGCGGCGCGCAGAGCGTCGGCGATCGCCCAGCCGGCCGTCTCGAGGCCGCCGGAGTGAACGTCCCAGCCCGCCGGCGGCGCGGCGGAGGTGCCGAAGTCGATCGACCGGGCGCCGCCGGCGATCGCCGCCTTGACGTCGGAAACCATCTCCGGTCCGACGTAACCGGTCATGCGCGGCTGCGCCGAGGCCGGCACGGCGACGGCAGCCAGAACGACGGCGAGCACGCCGGCAGAAGCCAACGCGTACGCACGATTTCGGAACGAGAACATGATGCCTCCTCGAGGGTGTTGCTGACTCAGTAGAGATCGGCGATCGCGCGCACCGTTTCGCCCGGATTAAGGACCGTTCTTTCCGGGTGCGGCCACCGGCGCAGGCGCCGGCGCGTTCCTGAGCTGGTCGAGCTGCTGCCGGAGACTGGCGTTCTCAGCAGCGAGTTGAGCACCCTGCAGGTCGCAGGTGCCGACACGCTGCTGGTAGTATTCGAGGCTCACCGGCTTCGGTGCTACCTCCTGCGCGAACACGAGACGCGGCAGCGCCAGGATAATTGCCATTGCCAATAGAGTGCGCATGAAAAACCTCAGCAATGGGTGACGATGCCGTTCGTCGACGCGAAGCTGCCCGACGGTGCGCCCGAGCACGTCACGCCCGCCGTCGTGTTCGAGTAGACGACGCCTGTCGTATCGACGCGGAAGATCGACCCGCCGCCGACCTGCAGATCGATCAGGCTCGCGGTCGTGTTCGATCCGACTGCCGTTCGCGTGACGTTGGCCTTGATCAAGGTCGGATTGCCGCTCGTGTTCCACGTCTGCGCGACGTTGACCGCGGTCGACGCATTCGAGCCGGTGAGGGATCGGGCGGCACCGACGCCGAGATCGAGATAGCCCGTGTTGTCGCTGAAGTTGCCCGACATCGTGAGCGTGCCAGCGGTGCTGACCTGCCATTGCGTCGTTCCGCTGCCGAACGCGAACACGTAACCAGAGCTGCTCCAGTTAGTGAAGATGCCATTGTTCCCGATCTGCAGCCGCTGGTACGTGCCGGCGTTGCTGCCGCTCTTGTAGATAAAGAACTGCTGTAGCGCGGCGCCAACCATCGGCAGAGCCAGGACACCCGCCGCGGCGTCTCTCTGCAGGACCGTATCGCTGTTCCATTGCAGCAGCGACGCGCTGGGATGGTTGATGCCGGTCGATGACCATGTGCTGCCATCGGCAGCAGTCAACGTGCCGCTGAGCGTGCCGCCACCGAGAGGCAGATACGCCGTCGAATTGAAGGCGTTGGATCCGAAGGCGCCGCCGGCGGCCGACGTCAGCGACGAGGAGACGACGCTCGAGGCCAGCGTCGTTCCCGAGAGCGACGTCGCAGGCAGATTCGTGGCGTTGGCCAGGTTCAGGGCCGAGGGCGTGCCCAGTGCCGGCGTCACGAGCGCGCAGCTGGTCGCGAGGCATACCGCACCCGAGCCGCTTGTGCCGTTGCTGAGATCGCTCGCCGCGAGCTGGCTAACGGTGATCGCGGCGCCCGAGCTCGACTGCCGCAGGACCTGTGATGCGCCGCCGGTCGCCGACAGATCCGCATTCGTGCCGCCGTAGGCTTGCGCGACTTTCGTCCCGTTCCACAAGCCCGAGGTGATCGCCGTCACCGAGGTTTTGAGCAGCGCCGTGCTTGCGCGCGCGCCTTGATCGTAGACGTAGATCGTCGCCGTGGACCGGTTCGGCCCCAGCTGGATCGCAGTGCCGGACACGTCCTCGATCCGGATTGCCGCACCGCCGGCCGAACTCAGCAGATACGTCGCCGAGAACCCGTTGGTCGAGAAGGCGTTGCCGCCGATAAAGCCGGTATTGTTTTCGGCGTTGACGTCGATTCCGATCGCCTGGCCGACACCGACGATGTTCGTCCATGGATCGACGATCGAATTGCCCGTCGCCGAAAAGCCGACGTTGTCGTGATAGAACACGATCCCCTGTGGCGCAGCATTGACCACAAAGTTACCGGTGATCGACGCCCCGGCCGTATTCCTGACATAGATTGCGCCAGACGCGCTGGCCGATTGTGAGCCATAGCCCTTGATGGTGTTTCCAGAGATAGACCCCGTCGCATATTCGACGCCATCAGCGCCTTGCAGGACGATGCCATAACTCGCGGACCCGTCGGTCACGCCGGAATCCATCGTGTTGCCGGCGACCGTGATCAGCAGCGGGGCGTAGGTCTCTACCGACGAGGCGTTGTTGGCCGTCCCGACCATGATGCCGGACTTGGTGCCCGATATCGTGTTGCCGGTGAACGCGATCCGCTGCCCGGCATGGGTATCGAGCGCTTCCCACGTCGGGACGTTGCGAACGGTATTTCCGGTGACGGCATAGTCGGACGTCCGGGGCTGCGAAACGAGCTCGCCGGAATCGTCAGTACGGCGCGTCAGGGTGATGCCGTAGCAGTTTCCGCCCGGCGTGCCGCTGCAGTTGATCGTATCGACGGTGTTTGACGCAATGCGCCCGTTCGTGCCTGAGAGCACGACGATGCCGCCATAGACGACATTCGTGACGCGATTGTTGCTGGCCTCGAATTGATCGACGTAGCTCGCGACGATCCCGTAGCCGTTCCAGCGGTCGATCGACGTGTTCGTGACGGTGACTTTGGAGATGTAGACCGGAGCGAGGCCGGCATTGAAGGTGCCGCTCACGGCAAGCGCGATAGAGCCGGTCTGGAACGTCGACGGCGACGGGCCGGTGAGCTTGAGGCCGTCGATCTTGACGTTGCTGGCCGTTACCGACAGGCCCGCAGTGTTCGCGGTGGCCTGGCAGATCTCCGAATTGCGGCCGTGCAAGGTGAGCGCACGCGAGACGACGAGCGGCGCCGTGATCCTGTAGCAGCTGGCCGTCGGAGGTAGGTAGACGACGCCCCCAACGGGAGGCGCGGCCACGGCCAAGGCAAGGGCCGCACCGTCGTTCGTCGAGCCGTCACCCTTTGCGCCGCACCAACGCGCGTCGACGGCGCCGGAATAGAGCCGCTTGTAACGGCCGGAAGCGCCGCCCGACGTCGGCTGAAACACGGTGCAGCCATCCGAGGCCGTCGAATCGCCGGCCGCCCAGATGAACGTACCGCCGCCCCCATCGTTGGACGTGCCGAAACCAGAGACGATCACGACCGCCGGCCGGCCAGTCCATGCCTTCAGGGTCGTGATCGTGTCGAGCTGCAGGCCGGTGATCTGGGTGCCGTCGACCGGCAATGTCGCCGGGCAGCGGCCGAGCGCATTGCAGATCGCGGTCGCGGTCAGGCCCCGGGGTGCGCCGATGCCGTCCTGCGCGGCGACCGGAACGGCCGCTGCGAGGAGCAGACAAGCAAAAGCGGCGGCGAACGCCGTTCGGGCAAAGCGGATCATAAGATCTCCTGGAGCTTGATCAAGAATGTCGATTAGCGGCACAACGCCGGCGATCGTTCGCCACGGCGCGATCGCCTAGAGCTTGATGATCATGTTTTCGACAATGAACGGCGGCATGTTTTGATGCGGCTGGTCGCCGCCGGTGTCGCCGGTGTTGACCGGGGATGCGCCCGATGAAGATACCGACGAGCCACCGGTGACGTTCGTCATGGCGCCGGTATGATGATGCGCAGGCAATTCCGGGACCGTCAGCTGGTGCGTCTGCTCGCCGCCGGCGCCGCCGAGCACAGTGCCGTCGACACCGCAGCCGGCGGCAGTAACGCGGTTTGCCGCGGCGCCCTTCATGTTGTCGCGACCGACACCGACGCGGCCGTTCATGTCAGGAACCGCAATCACGCACGCCAGGGCCCAGTCGGCGGCGGCCGACGCCCCGCGCGCGATCGGCGCGCCGGCAGCATTGTAGAGATGAAGATCCGGACGGCCCGCCCAATAGGCAGAAAACAACGGCAGCGTATCGTCGTTCGCCCGCTCGGTCGCAATCGACCCGGTCGGGCCGACCGTGCGGCCGCTTGCCAGGATCCACCCGTCCGGCGCCGTTGTCAGCGTTGTGGCGCCACGGAAACCGGTCGGCATGGTGTTCAAACGCCGGAGCGCGGCGAGAAGCTGGGCGCGATTGGTGCGGTCGAGCTCTAGGCCTGCGCCCTCGACGACGTTGGCGATCTCCTCCTGAACCATATTCAGAAAGTCGCCGGTCACCTTCGTACCGGGACCCGCGCCCGGCGCATTGTTGAAATAGCCAGCGTCGCCCTCGGCAGCGACCGGCGCCGGCAACACCGGGACATTGTTCGCGGAGTCGATGCGATACATAGGGACCTCAGACGGGAACGATGAAGTGAATTTGCGTGTGACCCGGCGCAGCGCGGCGCAGCACGCACTCGAGCGTCTCGATATCGGGAAACGAAAACAGCAGATCCTCAGAGGCGCTCTGCTCGGCGAGAAAATACGAAATCACCTGGTCGAGGATGGTCACGACCCAGACATGATCGGATTCGCCGACGACGTCGCCGGCCTGGCTCACACCCGCCACGAAATCGCACTGCTCGCGGATCGTGATATTCCAGCCCGCCGATAGAGCCCAGATCACCATGTTGTCGGGCGTCGGCGGATGAGACTCGAAAAAAACGTCGGCCACGGCCGCCCAGCGCTCCGCGAGCGACCCAGGCAGCGGCCGGCACGGATCCGGCAGGCCGAGTGCCTGCTCCCAGTCGGGCAGCAGCTCGACGGCCGTCGTCGGGACGCCCTCGCGCTCGAGCAGAGTCAGCGCGCGATCGTGGCGTACCTTGCGCTCGCCGGCGACGACGCCCAGCAGGCCGCCGAGGTTAGACGACGGATCGCGCGGCCAGGCGATGCCCTGCGGCAGCAGATCCATCGTCGCCGCCAGCCAGTCGGCGAGCTCGGGCCGCGGCGCCTTAGCCATAGGTGATATCCCCCGGGATCGCGAGTGTGCCGGGCGGAACGACGACGTTCGCGGCGGGCAGAGTCAGGTTGAATTTCTTGACGCCGGCGCCCAGTGCCACCGCCGCGGCGATCCACTCGAGATAGATCGTGTAGCCGGAGGCCACCGCGTCAACGTTCGGCACGGCCTGAACCGAGGCCTTGGCAAACAGCATCCTCGAGAACTCGGTGAAGATAGCTGCCCGCACCGTGGGCGAGTCGTCGACCATGTCGGAAATCGTGAGATCGATCGACTGAGTCGACAGCGCCTTCACCCAGACGTGCGCGCACACCGGACGCGTCGCCAGAACCGCGTCGAGAACGAGGCGCTGATCGCCGTTGCCCGCGATCCCCGACGATGGACCGGTGCCCGGGCGAAAATAGGCGTCCGTCCCGACCGGGATTCCGTTCGTGCGCACGTTGTCGAACAGCGGATAGATCGTGACGGCGCCAGGCGTCGGCGACGCCGGAGCGGTGAATACGCGTGTCACGCCCTGGACCGCTAGGGTCGCCCGCTGCCAGTCGTTCAGGTTGCCGCCGAAACTCGGCTGCGCATAGGCCTGCGCCGTGCGGAGGCGCAACTCGGCGTCGGTCTCGGCATCGGCGCCGCCGGCGAACGAATCCTGCACGCTGCCGGTGTCGGCATATCCCGCCGGCGTGCCGATGAACGTCAGTGTGACGCCAGGCCCGATGTTAGAGAAGGCACCGCCGGCCACTGCCGCGGCCGCGACCACAACGGTTCCGTCGACACCCGCCACGGCATCGGCCGACAGCGTGACCGTCACGCCACCGTCCTGCGTCTGCATCTGGGTGCCCGCCGGCGCCACGAGGCCCGTCGTTCCGGACAGCAACACGGTCCCGGCGCCCTGTTCCGCGCCCTTGCGGTAGATGTTCTTGAAGGCCGCCCAGCGCTCGAGATATTCGGTGTCGGCCGAGAACGGAAAGAGTTGCCGCACTTGCCAGTCGAGATAGGCGAGATCCTCGTCGGTGCTGCCCGCGATCACCGCGACGAGCGCCCGATCGGGCGACTGCCGCAGGTTCGTGTCGGCGCCGGGAAAGCGGGCGCGATAATTCGCACCGATGCGAGCCGCCAGATCGGCCAGGCCAGGGCGGGCGTACGGCATGGCTCAATTCCTCACCCTGCGATCCCGCCCCAGACGAGATCTGTTTTCCAATCGCGCCGAACGCCGTTCGGTTCGGTGAGCACGACCACGAGCCGCAGCGCGTCGCGCGGCGCGTCGATCCATGCCGCCGTGACGTCGACCGCGGTCGCCAGGCCGTCGTCGATCAGCCATTGCAGCGCCGCGGTCGCCTCGTTCTCGATCGACGCGCGCACCTTCTCGGACTTCTTTTCGCGCATGTGCAGCCAGATCAGGCTCCCCATGCGGTGATCGGCCGGAAGCGGGGCGTCGCTCCACCATCCCCGCCGATCGGCGCCGAGATCCGGCGTCATGTCGCCGGCATCGGCCAGCAGATCGGTGAAAAGAGACACCCAAACAGCAGCCTCGAGCGCACCGCCGTTGCCATAGCCGGCATCGACGCCGCCGCGCGCGGTCAGTGCCAGGTCGAAAAACCCGGTGGCGGGATCGAACTCGATCCTCATAGCGCGTCCCCATGCGGATTGAGAGGCAGGGCCACGCCCTCGGGCCAGATTCCCTTTTGCATGGCAATCGCCGGGTCGGAGTCGAGTAGGACGTAATACTGTCCGACGCGCAGCTCGATACGGCTCGCGTTGATCTTGACCGTGCCCGGCTTCGGGTCGCTGGTGAACCGGATCGAATGCCCGTTCGGCCGCGTGAGCGCCTCGAGGCCGTACAGGATCACCTCGCCCGGCTTTAGATCCTTCGGCCTGAGCGCGCGGTCGTCGTATCCGAGGCCGACACCGAAACTGCGGTCGCCCGAGGGGAAGATCGCGAACACTTCGCTGCCGGCGAGCGGTGCGGATCCGAAGCCGTAGCTCTGCGGAAGGTCGACACGGCGCAGCTCGTTTTTCATGAATTCGGCCTGCACGTTCGCGAGGCCGTTCTTGACGTCCGCCTGGCGCACGACACCGCGCGAAAACAGCAGCTGCAGGCGCAGCCGCAGCAGCTCGTCGGGATCCATGGGCTACTCGCCTTTCAGGACGTCGTTCCATCGCGTGCCGCCGCCGGCGCCGGCGGGCGCTTCGGGCGGCTCGGGCGTTAGGGCCTCGGGCGGCACGAGCTCGAGCTCGCAGATCTCGCCCTCGGCGCCCTTGCGGTAGTGCACCTCGGCGATCGCGAGCCGGGCGTCTATGTTGGCGCTGGGCACGACCACTGGCACGAGCAGGTTCGGCACCCAGAGCTTGCCGGACGACTGCCGCCAGCCGGTGCGGGTTGCCGCGACGCGCAGCGCCTCGCCAAGATTGTGCCGGGCTTCCCATTCGGCGCGCTTGTCGGCGCCTTCCTTTTTGGCCGCGCCTTCGGCCAGGATCGTTTTCGGCCGATAGCGCGTCACACCCCTGTCGAAATACGAGCCCTCGACATGCGCCAGGGCTTCGCCGGCGTGCTCGTCGGTATCGGAACCGACGCCCGACCATCGCGCGCCTGCCTGCGCCTTGACCCGGTATTCCGAGAAACGCTTGCTCGAGTCCCGCTTGGTGCCGATCTTTTTCAGGCCGTCGGACGGATGCACGATGGAATCGTCGGCCGATTCCGTCCCGAGCCGGGTCAGAACGAGCCGGCCCTCGGCGTCGTCTGTCACGAGCAGCTGCTGCTGCCGCGCCAGGCGCTCGACGAGTTTCCAGATCGTCTCGCCATGGTGCGCCGCGGCGACCGGCAATGCCGGGGCCGAGACCTTGGCGACGACGGCGATCCCGAACGGTGCCGCCAACTTGCGGGCGATAGACGCGATATCCTGGCCGGCGAACTCAACGATCTCGTGATCGGGCGAGCAGTCGACGAGATCGCAGGTCTTGCTGCGACCGGCGATCTTGCACGAGGCCGTCGTCGCATCGCGATCGGTTTCGATCACGTCGACGTAGCCGGTGATCACCTTGTCGCGGCCGATCCAGATCTCGCACGTCGCGCCCTCGGGAATATCGAAACGGGCATCCTGGCCAGGCCAGCGTTGCGTACACGAGATATCGAAATCACGCGCCGCACGCTTTACGCCAGCACTCACGCGGGTTTCGAGCCAGCCGCCGAAGCGCTTTCCGCCGACGACGAGCGTCAAGGTCGAATCGGGCAACGCCATTTCGACCTCTATTTCGAGAGACGTTCACCATTGGCCGGCATGAACGCCGGATGAATGGCGCCGGTCCGGGACACAAGCTCGGCGGCGCGGCCGGCGACGTCGTCGTCGTCGCCGTACCAGAACTGCGCCAGTGCCAGAGCCGGCCTCGGCCCCGCCACCCTGTAGGTAACGAGCTTCGCCTTGTCGGCGCCAGCGGTCGAAATCGCCGTAAGTGTCGTGGCGCCGAGATCCACGAGGCTGCCGCGCACGGCCGGCTCGCGCGCGGCCTGGTCGACCTCGTCGTCGAACGCGTCGGCGAACCGGCCGCGCAATGCCGCCGCGTCGTCGTAGCTCTTGAACTCGATCGACGCCGCCAGGCGCGCGGCCTCGACGAGCGCAGCCCGCCGGATCCCGGCCGACAATGCCGCCTGGTTCGAGATCTCGACCTGCTCGAGGGGTGTCAGGACGCCGGGCGCGTACCAATACGGCGCCGCGGCCGTGTCATAGACGCCGAACAGGCCGTCGATCGCCCGCGCGCGCGAGTCGCTCGTCGGCGCGTCCCCGGCCAGGGCGTCGGCCCATGCCGTGAGCAGGCCGAACGTCGCGGCGGCAAAGGCCAGTGTGTCGATCGACGGGCCGCCCCAGTCCGAGCGATAGCCGGCCGTGAGTAGCGAGGCCGCGGCCAGCGCGCTCGAGGGCGCCTGGCCACTGGCGACGAGCGCCGACGCGTTGAGCGCGACGACGAGCGCCCCCGCGCTGCCAGCGAGCACCGCCGTCGCCTCGGGCGGCAGGTCGACGAGCGACAGGGCGTTGCCGAGCGCGTCGGCGAACGCCGTTCGGGCCGCCAGGGCGGCGTCGAGCAGCTTGTGCGGCCAGGAATCGGTCGCCGTCGGGAAGGAATTGCGCCCGACCTCAACAAAGGTCACCTGGCACGCGACCCAGTTGCCCTTGCCGGACTCGCGGTCGAACGTCCATTTCTGCGCCTTCATGCGCTCGCGGCGCAGGCGCGGCAGGATCAGCGATCCCACATTGCCTTTCCAGAGCAGCGCCTCGAACAGATCGCCGGTGAGATCGGCGATCGGTCCGACGAAATAGATCGCGAGCTCGAACCGCTTCGCTTCCCGGCCGAGATCCTCGAAATAAGGAACGTCCCGGTCGGGATATTGATGCAGCGGGCCGCGTCGGCCGCCCTCGGCGTGCTCGTGCGAGATCTTGAACGGGAAGCCGAGGAAACTTCCCTCGAGCGCCGTGAGCGGGTTAAAGCGGCCGGCCATTAGAACGCTCCTCCCATGCTGCGTCCGACGGTCGTCTCGGTTTGCGCGGCGCCCGAGCTCTTGACGTCGGCTTTCGCGCCTTGCGGCATGTTCGTGAAGTCGACCTTCACCTCGACGGTCGATTTCTCGGCCTTGGCGGTCGCCACATCGCCCGGCGACGGCGCAGCCGAAGGTGCATAGATGGACGTGGGATCATAGATGTTGCCGGCGCCGGCCTCGTAGGCCGCCGCGGCCGCAACAGACGACGAAGCGCCGCCTGCCCATTTCATAACCCTGTCGACCTTGTCGAAAATCGGAGTCAGATCGGGCAGCAGCGACTTGATCCCGTCGAGCAGCCGCTGCATGAGCTTGGCGCCGGCGTCGAACAGGTCGATCCCGAACAGCCATTTCACGAGGCCATTGATCGCCGTCATGATCAGTGTTTGCGGGTTGAAGCGGGCGAAGATCTCGAGCAGGCCCGACCCGAAACCGCGATCGAAGGCGGCCGAGATCGCGTCCATCTGGTCGTTGAACCAGCCCTTGATCGCGCCCCAATTGGCATAGATAGCATATGCCGCCGCTGCGACAGCCACTCCCACGAGCACAAAGGGGTTTGCGAGAAGCGCCGCGTTCATGCTCCACACGGCGCCGATGATCATCTGCAGCGCGGCGAACAGCGGCCCGACCATGGTCAGGCCGAGCACGCCAAGCGCAACATCGAAGGCGGTCCCCGCGTCGGTTCCTTTCAGGAACTCGGCGATGAACGGCAGGCCCGCGATCTTCTTCGCGGCCGACGACACGAGATCGAAGGCCTGCCCGATGCGGTGCAGCTTGCGGTCGAGCGACTGGGCGAGCACCTCCCGGTTCGCGACGATCCAGTCGGTCGTTCCCTGGACGACGCGAGTCATGGCGGGCGCCACGACGGCCGAGAGCCTGGTCGACAGGCCACTGCCGGCCTTGTCGAGCTTCTTGTAGCTTTCGGCCAGCTCCTCGAGATCGTGCCGGCCCTGGTCGTTCAGGCCGGAATACTTCTTCATCTCCTCGCGCAGCTCGGCGAGGCCTTCCTTGCCCTTCATGAGAAACGGCAGCAGATCGGCGCCCGACTTGCCGAACAGCGCGATCGCCATCGCCTCGCGCGTCGAGGCGTTGCCGGTGTTCTTGAAGGCCTCGGCGATATCGCCGAGCGACTCGGAAACCCCGTTGACCGCGCCCTTGGCATTGCGCAGCGGGATCTTCATCGCCGCAAAGAGCGCGGCGACGTCCTTGTTCTTGCCGGTCGCCGCGTCGTACATGCGGCGATTGAGCATGACGAGGCCCTTCTCGAGGGCCTGCGTCTCAACGTTCGCCAGCTTGGCCCCGAAGCGCCAGAGCGCCACGTCGGCGGTAGAGGCACCGAGCTTTTTCGCGGCGAGCGTGAGGCCTTCGTAGCCCTCGGCCGCGTGGTGCGTCATGGCGATCAGGCCGCCCAGCGTGCCGATCGACCCGAGCGCACCCAGTGCCGGCAGCCAGGACGTGATCGACCCGAGGCCCGTCCGAAACTTGCCGGCGACGCCGTCGACCTTGAGGCCGAGGCGGCCGAGCGCGGTCGTATCGGGCTGGCTGACGGCCTTGTTGAACGAGTCGATCGGCGCTTTCGCCGCCTTGGCTGAGCCCGCAACCTTGCGGAACAGCTCGGAGAGGCCATCCTCGCCGCTGATCTTCGTGAAAACCGAAAATGCAGCAGCCATGGGACACCTAACGGCGGTTTTTCATCGCCGCGGCGTGCGCAGCCTCTTCTTCGCGGTGGATTCGGCCGGCCTGGCGCGACCATTTGGCGACGGCGGCGACCGGCAGAGAGAAGATTTCGAGCGGGGAAACACCCCAAAAACGCGCCAGATTGAACGCGTTTTCCTCGAATTTCTCCTCGTCTAGCGGTCCTCCAACACCAAAAAAGGCGCGAGCGCCTCACCGCAGCGCTGCGCGTCGAGGCCCTTTAGCGAGTCGAGCTCGGGCTGGGTAAGATCGTCGGCGGTGAGCGTCAGCATCGCCTGGTCGTAGGCCTGCAGCTCGCCCTGGCTCTTGGACACGTTGCGCAGTTTCTTGATCTCGAGCCAGCTCGGCGTCCGGAACGTGAGCTCGTTCCGCATGACGCCGTCGCTCGCCACTTTCTTGATCGGGTTGCGCAGCTTGACCGTGATCGTCTCGGGCATCGGCTTGCTTTCGTCGCGCTGCTCGTCGCCGACCGAACGCCGTTCGCCTCCTTCGGCGAGCGCCACGAGGGCAGCGAGCACGTCCGGCGGCGGTGCGGACACGGCACCGCCGGCAGCAGTCGCGCGCAGCCAGGCGAGGCCCGCCGCGATCTTCTCTTTCTCGTCCATGGAATCCCCGGAATGTGCGTTTCAGTGATCGAGCGGCGATCCGAGGCCTAGCCTGGCGCGCCGATCTCCTCGCCGTCGGTGCCCTCGAACTTGAGTTTCACCTTGGCGTCGTCGCCATCGGGCGCGATATCGCCGGCGACATAAGCGCCGCGCAGGATCAGCTGGCGGCCGTCGCCGAGCAGGGCCGTGATCGTCCCGTTCGTGATCGCCTCGAGCTGGGCGGTCGTGACCGCGCCGTCATAGGTGAACTCGCCTTCGATCATCGGCACGACGGGATCGACCGTGAAGCCGTGCACCGAACCGTCGCGGCCGGCGACGCCCTTCTTGACGCCCGTCTGGAAATTCCACGTCAGCGAGCCGCGGAACTTAAGAATGTTGCCGTTGAATCGGATCTGTCCGACGCCGCCGATCGGCTTGCTGCTCGCCATGTGGATCTCCTCGGTTTCGTTTGATCAGGCAGACGGGCCCGAGCGCGCGCTCGAGCCCGGGATATGCCTAGTTGAGAACGTGGAACTGGCTCAGCACCGCGAAGATGCGCAGCTGTCCGATGATCGGCGGCGGGAACAGCACGTTCAGCCGGTCCGGATTGGTGCCGTCGCGCTCGCAAATGACCTGGTCGACGATCGCGTCGACGTTGTCGAGCAGGCCGGCATCTTCCATGTCGCGCATGGCGGCAATCACGAATGCGCGCGCGATCTGCGGCGTTACGACGCCGTTTACCGCCGCGGCCCGCGTGCCGTCGTTCGCCAGCTTGGCGCGCGGGAAATTGGCGGTCACGGCGGCGCGCAGGCGGCGATGCACCGCCATGAGCGTGAACGTCTTTTCGACCGACAGCCAGGCCTCGTCGATCTGGCCCGTCGCGTTCAGCTGATAGGTCGAAATCAGCCGTTCGATCCGCACCGTGCCGTCGGCGGCCGAGGTGAAGGTGCTGATACCGGAGAACAGCAGCGTTTGCCGCTCGGACTGGCTGAACCGGCCGCTCGAGCCCAGCGGCGCCGCCAGCAAGCCCGGCACTTCGATGCCCTGGACCGGGCGCGCGGGGTCGTTACGCAGCACGACGGCCGCGGCGGCGATCTGGCCCGCGACCCAGCGCCAAACTGGCAAGGGCGACAGGTTGAAGCCGAGAACCGTCGTGTGCGGATCGTTGCGCGTGAGGCCGAAAGTGGTCAGAGCCGACACGGTGCCGCGCTTGGCAGTGAACACATGGCCCCAGACCATGCGGTTGAAGGCCCAGCGGCCGGTCGTGTCGTTCATCGCATCCTTCGCCGCGTTCATGTTCGTGGCGTCGGTGTACGGCATGACGATGAAATCGAACGACTGATCGCCGAGCGCGGCCATGCCGGTCGTAATGTTGGGATCCGTCGTGCCAGCGACAACGCCGCCCATGGCGACGATCGCGCCGACATAGCCCGTCGGCAGCGCCTCGCCGCCGGCATTGCCAAGCCAGTTGTAACGCACGTCGATATCGTTGCCGAGCGTGCCCTTGTGATTGGCGAGCAGGGTCACGACGCCGACGTTGTTCGTCGCGGTGACGGGCAGGTCGAGGTTCGCGTTGATCGCGGCGACGATCGCAGCCGCGGCCGTGGTGAGCGTCTCGGTGCCGGCGAAAGCGACTGGAACGAGCACGCCCGCGATATAGAGCGAGAGCACGCCAGGCGCCGTCGGCGCGCCAGTGACAGAGATTGTGCCCGTCGCCTGCACGCCGCCGCCGGCGTCGGCGAGCGGCAGCGCCCAGATCAGGCCGAACGGATCGGCCAGGCGAACCTCGTCCATCATCGCAGCCAGCATGGAGCCGACGCCGAACTGCGCCTTTGCATCGGCGACCGACACGACGGGCACCGGAACGCCTGCAACCGCGGCGCCGGCAGCCAGCATCTGCCCCACGAGCAGGATCCGGCCCGGATCGTCGGTGCGCGAGGCCTTGGACGGATCGGTTTCGATGAACACGCCGGGAATGCGCAGCTGCGCCGGGATCTTGGAGAACTGGACGGTCATTGAAGGCCTCGCGGGTCACGATCGAAAGGGGAGAACCGGCCGGCCCCCAGGGAGTCGGGGACCGGCCGGTGCGGCTGCCTGGTTGATGAAAACGGCGCCGCGGGAGTGTCGGTGCTACTCGGCGTGCGGCGATTCGGACGCGCGATCCTCGGCGGCGTGCTTCGCCTCGTCGGCCCGGGCCTGCGCCTCGGCCGCGAGACGCAACTCCTCGGCCTTGGCCGCTTGGGGCATGTCGTCGGTGAGCTCACCGTCGCCGTCGAGCACGCGGCGGATATAGAACTCCTCGCTCGCCGGAACCCATTTGCCGTGCGCAGGAACGACGGCGCGCGTGATCGGGCAGAGCGGAGTGTGGCCTTTCTTGGGAGTAAACCATTTCCTATCCATCGGTGCCGTCTCCTAAGTGTTTGTCGAAAAGGTTTCTTTAACGAGCAGGCTCTGCGCCGGGATCGACTCCTCGGCATCGCCGAGCTGCGCCGTCACGTTCACGAGCGACAGATCCGTCGCATCGGCCGGAAGGCGCGGCTCGAATTGAACCGGGCCGTCCTTGAATTCGATTTCGATCTGCCAGAGCACGACGTCGTATTCGCCGCTGCCGTTGTCGCCGCGAGCGATGCCGTCCTCGTTCGTGACCCGCAACGCCTCTACTTTCGTGAACAGCTGCAGAAAGGTGCCGTCCTCGAGCAGCTGCAGGCAAATCGCCTCGACGAGGCTCGCGCCTTGGGCGTCGAGATCCGCGGCATCGTCGCGGCCGCAGGCACACAGCACGTTGAGATGCAGCGTACCGGTGCTGAGAATCACCGGATCGCCGTCCGAATCGCCCGCGCCGCCGTCGCTCTTGCCGACGGCATGCAGGAACGGCGCCTGCTTCGGATCCAGTTTCTCGAATCGGTGAGCGGGAATGTAGAGATCCTTGAGCGGAGACGCCGGCGCGTCGTCGGCGTTCGCCGCGGCGACAGCCGCGCGCAGGCTCGCGAGCGCGGCCTGCCGGATGGCTTCGATCCGCAGCACGTTGAACGTCATGCGGAGATCCTCGAGCTGCTACGTCTTGAGCTGCCGTTTCAGGCGCACCGTCGCGCCGGTGCGGTCCTCATTGGGCTGCAGATCGTCGATCACATAGACGCCGGCGGCGGGGCCATCGGCGAGAATGAAGCGATCCTTGACCTCGAGCATGATCCCGTCGGGCAGGTGCCCGTAATGGATCACGAGTGCAGTCCCGACGGTCGAGGCTTGCGTGCCGTCGCCCATGTCGAGGGTGACAAACGCGCCGTCGAACTCGGCCGGCAACGGGATCGGATCGCCCGAGACAACGCCTGCTGCCATCTTTTGCAGCGAGACGTTGCCGTAATCGAACGTCGTGACCGTGGCCGCGTCGAGATCGTCGGCCAGGTCGCGCCAGGCCATTAGACGAGCGGCGGGTTAAGCTTGGCCGCCTCGGCCGCGATGAACTTGAGGGCGTCGGCCTTCGTTTTGACGTCGGCGCCGGCGCCGAGCTGGTGCGCCAGATTGACGGCATCGGCCGCGTTGTAATCCTCGTAGTCGGCCGGGATCTCGACCTCGGCGGCGGGCTTGGGCGCCTTGCCGACGAGCTCGGCCGCGGGCGGGATTTCCCTTTCGCCGTCTTTGGTTGCCGACGTCGCGGCCTTGATCACGTCCTCGTTGTCGACGGTGCCCTCCCATCCGGCGGGCCACGTCTGGGTACGGCCGGCGTCGTCGAGCTTGTGGGAGTAATCGCGAGAGAACTTCAAACGTGCCATGTCACTTTCTCCGGGTTGAAACAACGGTTACGCAGGCAATCAACGATGCAGCCCGGCCGAACGCCGTTCGGCCGGGCTGCACTTTCATTGTCTGGCGGGCTAGATGTTCGTGGCGCCACCGGTGGCGTAGCCACGGATCAAGACGGCCGGCTTCTCGCAGAGGGGCAGCGGGTTGCTCTGGCTGAACAGGTCGACCCAGCGATTCGCGCGCTCGGGAACGGCCTTCGCGAAGTACCGCAGGCCGGGCTCGTTGACGGCTTCCATGAACGTCGGCGGCCCGAAATAGGTCGAGAACGTGTTCATCGTGCCTTCGGGGATGAACCGGCACTCGCCGTCGGTGAGGAACGGCGCGCTCGTGTACGTGCCGTCGGCGTTCTCATAGGAGCCCTTGGCGCGATACTGCTCCCAGATCATGTCCTGCCACAGGAAGCCGCGGCGCACGTCGTCGCGCAGCGGGTTCGGGCTGTTCGCGACCATCGCCTGGTAGAGCTGGTACGACTTGAGCACCGTCGGGTTCGCGATGAAGTACCGCCAGAACGTCGGGGAGCACATGACGCGGATCCCGGTCGACACGTCGCCGAGCAGGTTGTCCTCCATCCACGCTTTGACCTTGTCGCAGGCAGTGACCATCGCCTGGTCGGTCGGCGGACCGTCGAAGTTGAAGGCGATCGTCGGCTCGGTGACGCTGAACTCGGTGAAGAGGTTCAGCAGAACCGTGCCGTCGAAGTCGATCAGCTTGCCCTGCATCATGCCGGCGCGCATGTGCTCGAGGGTGATATCGTGCTTGTTGCGCATGGTGAGCAGCTTGCGGTTCACGACGTCCATGACGGACTCGAGGCGCGGCACACCGCCGAAGGCACGCACATTCTGGATCTCGTCGGCCTGCACGGTATCGTCGTGCGGGATATGCGGGATCGCGAACGTCTTGGCATAGCGGCGGCCGACGTCGCCGACACTGCCCGGCGCGCCGCGCGGCTTGGTGGGCAGGATCGACAGCTTGTTGTTGCGGTACTCGACCATGACGGTCGTCGTCGGAATCCCCTTCTCGGGGAAGATGTTGAGCTCGCCGAGGCGGCCCCACTTGATCGGCACAAGGTCGATCGACTTGCTGAGCTCGGTAACCGAAAAGGCGTCCGAGTTGAAAACGTCGAGAACGAGGTTCTCCATGAAAGTCTCCGGATGTTCAGAAAACGGGAAAGGTGCGCCGTGAGTGGCGCGTGGCGCACCGCAGCAGGTGCGTAGTCAGGCCTGGCGCGCCGGGATCAGCCCGGCGGGCGCTGGATCGCGAAGCAGAGCGCGAGGCCCGCGTACGCGTTCGTCTTGTGCGTACCGGTCGTAACGCCGGCGCCCCAGATCAGTTTTGCGGTGGTGAACGAGCAGAGCGCGTACCACACGAGGGTATTCAGCACGTCGGCCGAGGTGGCGTCGACGTCGGCGCCCAGGATCGCGAGCTTGCCGACGGTCGTGAGCTGGCTGCCGTCCGATGCCGTCGGGTCGTACGGAATCATCTTGCCGGTTGCGGTCACGGTGCCGAGCACCGTTCCCTTTTTCAGGATGCCGGCACCGCTCAGGATCGTGACGAGCTTGCGCGACAGGACGGGATCAACCTCCGACTTGATGACGTCGGGAACATAGGTGCGCTCGGTAAGCGTGGACATGGGCTATCTCCGGTTGGATTCGTGAAAGGACGGAACGCGGGGACGCGGCCGCGGCTACTTGCCGAGCAGGCCGCGCTTGGTGAGATCGGCCGCCATGCGACCGGACAGCGACACGCCCTTGCCGGCGGGAGCACGTTCGGCACCGGCCGGCACGTCGGCGCCAGGCTGGCGGGCCATGGCATCGGCGAACGGCGTTCGGCTGGCACCGGCGGGTGCCTTGGCGAGCGAGGCCTTCGCCGCGTCGGGGCTCATGTCGGTATTCAGCGCGAAGTGAAGCGCGAGCTCGGCCTTCGCCGGGTCGACGCCGTTCAGGATGGCGCCGATGCGCAGGCGCTCGGCCGCGGCGCCGCGTCGATGACCGGCAGCGCGCAGGGCGTTCCGCGAGGCCTTGGCCGCCTTGGCGTCGGCGTCGTCCTTCTCGTCGTCGTCCTCCTCGTCGTCCTCGTCGGCATCGTCGCCGTCCTCTTTCTGCTTCGCCTTCTTTTCGGCGGCGAGACGCGCGGCCTTCTCGTCCTCAGTCTCGGTTTCGGCCTTGGTCTTTCCGCCGAACCCGAGAAAGGCCAGCGTGCGGTTACCCTTGGACATAGATTCTCTCCTCGTCGTGGATCTCGGTTTCAGGAAACGGACTCGATGAACTCGGCCAGCGCCTCGTCGGGCGGCATGACGTCGTCGCAGAGCTTGTGGCCATGCGCCTCACCGGCCAGGAAGCATTGCGCCTCGAGCGCCTTCACGGCCGCCGGTGAGATCTTGCGGCCGACCGACACGAGGGCCGCGAACTGCGTCCACAACGAATCGATCTCGGCCTGGATAGTGGCCCGCACCTCCTTCGGGAGCGGATTGAACGGATTGCCGTCGGCCTTGTGTGCCCCGGCAAAGATCAGCTGCACGTCGATGCCGTCTTTCTCGAGCATCTTGGAGAAATCGGCATGCGCGACGATGACGCCGATCGACCCGACGAGCCCGACAGAGCTCGAGGTGATCCGCGTGCAGCCCGACACGAGCGCATAGGCCGCAGAGGCCGCCAGGCCGTCGACGATGCCCCAGATCGGCTTTTGCTTGGCCGCCTCGCGAATGAAATTCGCCAGGTCGAAACAACCCGACACCTCGCCGCCCGGCGACTCGGTGTAGAGGGCGATCCCCTTCACCGTGGGATCTACCATCGCGGCCATGAGCTGGGTCCGGATGCCGTCGTAACCGGTCATGCCGCAGCTCGGCCCGAGATAGCCGTTCTTGTTCACGAGCGTTCCGTCGACCTCGAGCACGGCGACGCCGTCGATCTCGGCGTAGCACTTGCCGCGCTCCCACTGGACGAGGCCGAACGGCAGCGACGACGTCGGCATGGGCCGCTCGCGATCGTCGTCGTCGTACGCCATCGCCTGCGGCCGCTCGCCGTCGAGACGCGACTCGAGGTTCGAGCGCGCAATCAGGCCCGCGAGCGCGGCCAGCAACGTCTGGCCGTGCCCCGGGTGAAGGAGCAACGGGCGATCGAACGCGCGGCCGGCAATGTTTGCAAACCGCATTCGCTCACTCCTCGTTTTTCTTCTTGGCCGGCGGCTGATCGCCACCGCCCGAGTTGACCTGGTAGACGGCCTTTGGATCGTCCTTGATCCCGAGGCGCTCTTTTTCGGCCTGCTCATAGGCAAGCTGCTCGAGGTTCTCGAGCCAGTCGGCACCCTGCGATGCCGTCTCCTCCTCGAGCGTCGACAGGCCGACGTTGATCTTCATCTGCGAGGCCTGGACCTCCTTGACCTCGTCGACGTAGCCCTTGCCCGGGCCGATCCAGCGGCACGCCGACCAATCGGCCTTGCGTTCGTAGAAATCGACGGATCCCGGCGGCAGCTCGACATCGCCGATGTTGATCGCCTCCTCGAGCCAGAGCGCGTAGTCGTGATCGGCCGCGGTCGCAGCCATGAACGAGCTCTTGCCCGTCATGAACTTCCACGCCTCGGCGAAAGCCGCGCGAGACGACGAGTAGTTGCTGTCCGAGTAGTCCTTGCTCACCTGCTCGTAGCTGAGGCCGGCGCCGGCCGACACGCGGCGCAGCATGGCCTTCTCGAACTCGGCGAAATTGGAGCCCGAGCGATTGAGCGAATTGAACTTGAGACGCTTGCCGGGCGGCAGATCCGGCACCTTGACGCCGCGCAACGTCATTTCGACGCTCGGCATGTTCAGCGAGCCGGTATCCTTGTCCTTGCCGAAGATCGACTCGAAGGTCTCCGGATCCATGCTGCCGAACTCGGTCTCGAGCGTGGCGGCATACATCGAATTCAGGATCTGCTGCACGGCCTCGGTCCGGCCGTACACATCCTCGAGGCGCAGTGTCTCGACGATCGCCGCCATGGGCGGCTTGCCGCGCACCTGGCCGTCGCGCTCGACTTCGTAGCCGTGCAGGACGAGCGGGCGGCCCCATGCCGTCTCGCGAGGGACTCGAGTCCACGTCGCCGCCTGCATCGCGTTCGCCCAGTCGGCCGGGTGCGCGTCGCGGAACCAATAGGCCAGCGGCTCGCCGTGAGTGCCGAGCTCGACGCCCTGGCGCAGGGTCGGCGACTCGGGTGCACCGTTCGGGCTGCTCAGTCGATCGGAGTCGATCAGCTGCAGCGCGGTAGCGTAGCGCGCGCGGCCGGGCCCGACGCGATCGGGCAGCCACTTGGCGATCGCGCAGTGCTCGCCCGACAGGAACCACGAAATGAAACGCGAGCGCAGCAGGCCGCCATGACGCTGCCGGCGGGCGGCGTCGATCCAGCAACCGGGATCCTCGGCATGCGAGCGCCACTTGGCCTCGACCATGCTCGCCCATTCGAGCGACGTCTTGAAGTCGATCCCGAGCACGCGCCAATTCGGGCGCGCGCGCAGACGCCAATTCGCGCCGATCACCGAGTCGACAAGCGTCTGCTTGATGCCGCTCGCATAGCCGTTGTTGCGGGCGATATCCTGAACGCGCGCGACGAGCGGATCGCGCTCGCCCCACATTTCGCCGGCAGGCGACGTGAGCCCGGGGCGCCAGCCGCCCAGCTCCTGGCTGATCGGATCGGCGCCGCGGAAGGTGCGGCCGAGCGCGCCGAAGCGTTCCGCCGCCGGCGCCGGCCGGGCATAGGGCCGGCCGTTCCGGTCGAGGATAGGGGAGAGTGCGCTCATGCCTTACCCCAAGATCGGCCGGAAGGGCCGGTTGTTAGATAGCCCGAGTTGCCGCTTGAGCGATTCGATGTACGCCGCGAGATCCGGCAGCTTTGCCGCCGAGTAGGTCAGCGACTTTCCGCCGGCCGACGTGATCGTGACCACGCGTTGGCCGATCTGCAGCGCGTGATAGGCGCCCTCGGCCTCGGTGAGCCAGGCCTGCAGCTGATCGGGCGTCGCCATGGCCTGGCTCCTAAAGGTCGATTTTCATCGTGCGCGGCCGAACGCCGTTCGCTTCCGGCGTTACGACGATCGGCGCGCGCTCCTCGGCGGGTCGCGCGGTCGACTGCGGCACGCCGCGGGCGATCAGGTCCTCGAGATCGCCTTGCGCCGGCTTCGGCGCCTGCTCTCGTTCGACCTCGAGCTTTGCCCAGATCTGGTCGGGCAGGCTGCGTACGCCGTAGTTTGTCGCCGCGGCCTCGGCCTGCAGCATCGTGTCGAGGCCTTCGTTCGGCTGCGCGGCATCCTTGACCCACCTGTACACGGTGAAGCCCTGGCGCTTTACCGGCTCGCGGCGCTCGGCCGTGAGCTGGCGAAAGTATTCGTCGTCGAGCCCTTCGGGCAGGCCGACAAACCCGCGGTCGAGCGGATCCTCCTTCGCCAGGTCGCGATAAAGCGCGAGCTTCATCACCGACGCGCCGAAATTGAAAAACCGGCGAGCGTACTTCAGCAGCTTGCCGGTTCTTTCGTTGCGTTCGCGCTTCACGCGCGCCAGGCGCGGGGCGCTTTCGTCGCCGCGACCGCGGACCATGATCAGTTTCGAGATCGGGTGCTTTCGCGCCCAGTCCCAGACGTCCTCGGTCCAGGCGTTGCCGTCGATCGCCGATCGGTCGAGCGGGACGTGATTGCCCGCCTGGTTCGGCCATGTCTGCTCGAGCAGCGCGTCGAGCCGGTCGCGGCAGCGCTTCTCGCTGATATGGCCGGGGACGACGAAGTAATCGACAACCCAGCGACGGAACTCCGGCCCCCAAGCCACGACCTGCACCTCGGCGCGATCCTGCTGGCAGTCGATCCCGGCGGTGAGCACAAGGCCACCCGTCGGCACGACGCCGCGCTTGTAGGTCGACTTGCCCGCGCGATCGCGCAGCTTCTCCCAGCTCGGCGCCTCGCCGGTCGTTTCCTGCGCGCGGCCGACGGTGTCGTTCAGGAACACGCGCTCGGCAGCTGAGTCGCCGCGCGCCTTGATCCAGTCGCGGGCGATCTGCGCCCATGACTTGAGAAGCGAATACGCTCCCCAGATGTAGAACGACCGGTGATAACGCTTGGCCTTCGGATTGTCGGCCCGCCATTCGCCTTTCTGCAGCATCGCCGCGCGATGGTGCTCCTCGATCGGAAAGCCGCACGAGACGCAGGTGAAGTGCGCGCGCTCAGGCTCCTCGGTGTCGAGGGTCGCGAGCATGTTCTCCCATTCGAGCGTCTGCATGTGCTCGCACTGCGGGCACGGCAGATAGAAACGCTCCTGGCTGCCGTCGCGATAGTTTTTCGTGATCCGGCAGCCCGGCAGCACAAGCGGCGTGCCGGCCTTGAAGATCTTCGCCGTATCGACCGATGCGGACCGGCTATCGGCCTGCATCTCCGGATCGCCGGCGCTGTTCACCTCCCATTTCGCCAGGTCGTCCTGCGACTGGCGCGGCATGGTCACCTGCGACAGCGACGCCGGCGAGTTGGCGCCCGAGATCAGGATCGCGCCGAGCCCGTCGCGGTGCTCCTTCATGAACACCGAGTCGGATCCGTCGCGCGTGCGCTCGGGAAATATCTCGTTCAGGCAAGTCGTGCCGCGCAGCATCGGCTTGAGTTTCAGCCGCGACCATCGCCGCGCGTTCTCCTCCGTCGGATGCACGACGAGGAAGTCGCTCGGATCCATCGCCATGGATCCGCCGAGAAAGATATTGCCGACCACCGTCTTGCCGATCTGTGCCGAGCACATTTCGGTGACGATGCGGCACGGATCATCCGGCGAGAGTGCTTTCAGGATCTCGTCGAGGTACGGGAAGTTTCGGCGGTTGTACGGGCCAGGCAGCGACGACTCGCGCTTGGTGAAAACGATGTTCTGCTCGGCCCATTTCAGATAGTTGACCGGCGGCGGCGGCTCATACGCCCGCGACGCCGCCAGGCCGACAACCCGAACGGCGTTCGCAATCTGGATTACGGTCATGGGTCGCCAAGGTCATGCCCGACAGTTTCGGGCAGAGGTTCGGCCCGCTCCCGCGCCTCGAGCGCGGCGGCCGATCGGATCTCGCGCCATTTCAGCCGCAGCTGGTGCAGGACGTCGCGCTGGGGAACCTTGAACTCGGCGGCGATCGCGCCAGCGAGCTCGGTAAAGGATCCCTCGACCCGGTTCATCATGCGCTGCAGCTCGCGGCTCACTTCGCGGCGCGCCTCTTGGGCGTCGCAGAGCTCGCCGTTCGCGATCGCCTCGTTCCGCACCGCCTCGCGGTTGCCGCGCTCGAGCTGCTCGAGGCGCTGCTGGGCGATCCGGCGCTCGACCGTATCGGCCACGACCGGCGCCGGCTGGACGGGCGCGCCAGGCTCGGCCGGCACCGTCGCGACGGACGCCGGCATGTCGAGGTTCGTCGCCAGGCCGTTCGCGTGACGCTGATCGATGCTGAGCGCGCCGTTCAGGTGCGCGAGCGCGAGCTCCTCGTCGATCTGGGCGTAACGCCCCTCGCCCTTGATCGCCTCTTTCGGGATCTGGCCCGAGGCGATCCATTGCGACACGCGCGCGGGCGAGACGTTGCGCCGTCTGGCGAACTCGCCCTTGCTAATTGTCGCCATTTTAGACCCTGTTAAGGCTTGGTCTTTAGCCCTGTTTAGGCTGCGAAAAACCGCTGCGACTGCCGAACGTAAGCGGTGCGCGTTACCCGTGTGGGTGGGGGTGGCACAGAGGGACCCGTTGCGATCTCGAGGCGTCGACGACGCTCGAGCTCTAGCCCATGTGACCCATGGCCTGACTGAGGGCGGCCGTGAGGTTGGGACCGAAGCGCTGGGCGATGGTGGCGAACGTCGTGGCCTTGAAGCCGAAGCGTGGCTTGATCTTAACGCCTCGCTTCATCCAGTAGACCACCTGCAACGGATAGCGCTCACGACCCACGCGCTGCAGGATGCCTTGCCCGCCCTTGGTTTGAATGATGTTGCTGCCGTTGATCAGCAGCACACGGGGCTTGCCCTTCATCGCCGCAGGCCGTTGGCCCTTGGGGATGCGGTCACGCTTGTTGCGCTTGGCCTTCACCGGCACCGCGACGCGGGAGTGATCGCGCGCCGTCCTCGTGCCGCCTGTCTCCTGGCGCTGCATGTACGGCTCGAGCGAGCCGACGATGGCCTCGGGTGAGCTCTTGGTGGCCGGCGTGATCCGGATGCCAGAGCTCGTCCAATTGTTGCGCAGTGTGAAGTGGCTCGGCAGCTCGGCGCGTACGTCGCCCTGAGCATCGCGGGCCGTCATGGTGAGGGCGCGGGCGATCGCGAAAGGCACCTGCCGCTTTGCCGCGTCATCGAGGTTCGCGACGATGCGGTCGATATCCGAAACGACCCTGATCTTGAACGGGCCTGTCATTCGGGGCTCTGAGGGGCTGGGGTGACCGGTGAGCGCGTGCTACGCCGATGGTGACAGATTTCTAGTCAAATACTGTCCCATCTGTCCCGGTCATTTTCTTGCGTTCTCGAACAGCGAGCGCCACCGATTGAACGTCGAGGCGTCGATCATGGCGCAGGGTTCGGCCCGGCGAGTTTGCCAGTGCGCGGCGAGCCGGCGGCGCTCGTCGATATAGCGCCGTGCCACCGTGCTTTTCGTGACGTCGGCAATCCCCTGCTTCAGCATCTTGCGCGCGATCGCCCGCACGCCAAGCTCGGCGGCCATCCCGACAACAATCCACCGGGCCTCGTCGTTCAGGCCGATCACCTCGCGCCAGGTCCAGTCCGCCAGGGTGATCTGCGCCGGCGTCGGCGGCGTGAGGGGCACGTAATCGGGATCGGGCTCGCAGTCGGCGATCTGGCCGAGCAACGTGCGAAAGTTGAATTTGGCGCGTCCTGGCAGGCGCTGCAGGGTGTTCAGCGTGTCGACAAACCGGCAGTGCACGAGATCGGGCGTCCAGCGCGAGCCGGCACGATGATCCCAGATCGGGTCCATGATCTCGGCGACCGGATCGACGGGTACCATTGGCGCCGGCAGTGGCTCCCACACGGCAGAGCGCGAGCTCACCAGCATGACGCGCTCGTTCGGGCCTCGAATGCCGCCCGGAGAAGGCTGTAACGCCGTGTAGCGCTCTTGTAGCGGGGTTTGTAACGGCCTTTTCATGCCGGTTTTCCTATCTCTTATTATCTTTTGTTACATTGCTACAAAGAAAGAGAGAGGGGTTGCATGCACACACGCACGCGCGCACGCGCAATCCGCCCTTTCTTTGTAACGGTGTAACGGATTGCCCTCGGAGCCCGTCGGGCGGCGGATCAGGGGGCGTTACAAAGGGCGTTACATGCCCGCTACAAAATCGGTTCCTGTAACGCCTCATACGCTGAGCCGATCGTATTCGTCGCTGATCGCAGGCAGGTAGCCCGGCGGCAGGAACAGCGCGCGCGACGGCGGTCCGGCGAAGCGGATCGGCGGGTTCTGTTTGTCGAAGGGGTGGCGGGACTGCGAGCCCACGAGGCCGACCATGGCCTGGTTCCACTTCTCCTCGCCCCATTCGGGCTTTTTGGCGAACACGTCCTCGAGGCCATTGTGCTTGTTGGCGATCGCCAGCCAGGCCGTCGACCAATCGCCGCCGCGCTCGGGAATGAGGCGCAGTCCCATGGGGTGCAACGCCTCGCGTGCCGAGCTGCCGTCGACGTGATCTTTCTCGCGGGCTCGCGCGATCGTCTGCCCGACCGTGAGAAGCTTTCCACTGTTCCAGTTTCGCGCGAGCGGCGCGCCGAGCAGATAGCGGAAGCAGCTCGTCGGCTCGTCGTCGCCGTCCTCGAGCTCGACGACGGTCCGGATGAAATCGGCGAACCGCTTCACGTCGGCAATCCGATCCTCGCCGGGCTCGTCGTCGTAAATCAGGGTCCACCATCCGGCGATCAGGCCGCCGAGCTGGTCGCCGTCGCCCGACGTGCCGCCGAGATCGACGACGGCCTTGTGCGCGATCGCGAGGTTTTTGAGAAAGAGAGGCCAGCGCTCGAGCGCCCGCGCGCGCAGTGCGGCCGATCGTTCGCCCGCTTGCTTGATCAGCAGGGCGACGTCGGCTTTCGAGTGCTGCGCCTCGTCGCGCTCCTTGAATGGGAGAAGATGCAGCAGCATCACGCGGCGCCGATCCTGCGGCCGCCAGCGCTCGCGCAACGTCGCCGCCATGATCACCGGGCCGTGCACGTCGAATTCTCGCGTCTTGCCCGACGTGGATCCGCGACCGCCCTTGGCGCCGTCGTCGTTCAGCATGCGCAGCAGCTCGAATAGGTGCTTGATCCGCTCGGCCTCGCTCTCCGATTCCGCCTCGTCGAGAATGATCGCCAGCGCCTTGCCCGAGTTGCGCGCCTCGATATAGGCCTTTGAATAGGTTTTCAGCGGCGGCGAAGCCGATCCGCCGAGCAGCGCGGCGGTGAAGCGCAGCAGGTGCGACTTGCCCGACTCGGGCGGCGCCTGGACGAACATATGATTTTTCCACGCCGGCGCGTCGCCGAGCGTGTTCACGAACAGGCCGCCGGCGAACAACTCGCGCGCCTCGTCCGATTTCCAGTGCCAGCTATTGAGCGCCGTCGTGACCCAAAGCCCGTCGTCGGTGCTCGCCGGCGCCCAGTCGAATCGCGCGAGCTCGCCGCGGCGTTTTGAAATGATCTCATGCGCCGGTCGGGCGCGCGTGCCGCCGATCGTATAGAGCGCGTCACCGATCAGGCTGCCCGGCGGGTAGATCTCGCCGTCGTAAAATACGACGTCGCCCGCGTTGACCGCCGGCGTGCCATCGGGCCCGGGCCAGGTGCCGGCGCCGAGGTGACGGCGCGTGCCGTCGATATAGCCCTTTTTCCGGCAGACCCAGATAAGCCGTTCCATGCAGGCCGTGACATTCGGCCGACCCGTCGGTTTCTTGTCCTTGTCCTCGCCGGGAAAATGCCGCGTCGCCCAGCGCACGTCGCCGCCGAACAAATCGGCCATGCCGCCGCGGCCGTGCAGCTGCGACGACGTCCACTTTCTCACCTCGCCGGCCTCGGTCACGAACTCATACTCGCCGCCGGCGTGGCCCATGATCTGGATCGGCGGCGGATCTCGGCGCCAGCCGTCGCGCTCGTCCTTGAACCACCACTCGGCCTTGCGGAAGTCGAACCACGTTATGCCGGTCCAGTCGGCCGGCGGCCCGGGCGCGCGCTCGGGCTTATCCGGCTCGGGCGGCGGCGCGTCTTGGGAGAGATCGTCTTGGTCGGACACGACTTTACAAACCTTTACCCGAACGCCGTTCGCCCGCCCCAATCGGGGAGCAGGGTCGCGGCATGAAAACAATGATCCTCGCGGCAGCGCTCGCCGCCGTCGCCTTTCCAGCCCTGGCCGAGAAGCCGGGCACTCCGGCTCGAGCGCGCGAGGGCAAGCCGCTTCCCGACGCGGGATGGGGCGAGGCCTACGCGCTCGACGGCGACACCGTCGCGGTGATTGGCCTCAAGCCGCATATCCGGATCTGGGGCGTGCAGGCCGCCGAGCTCAGGAACAAGCCGGCGATCGGCGCGACGGGGATTGAGACCGTCGACGGCATGCGCGGGCGCGCCGATCTCGAGGACATGCTCACGAGGGCGAACCGCAAGATCTACTACGAGCCCACGAAATGGGATCGTTACTGCCGTATCGTCGCCCGCGTGACGGCAATGGCGCCCAAGATCGGCGGCGAGGAAATAGACGTCGCCCGCGCGCTCCTCGAGCACGGCATGGCCTATGGCTTTTGGCTCGACGACGCGATCGCCGGGAAGCCCGAGCTCAGCAAGGCGTATGCCGATGCAGAGGCGAAGGCGCGCCAGGAGCGGGTGGGACTGTGGCCGCGCTGGCTCGGCGAACGCAAACCCGACTAGAGCGTTCATGCCCTCACCTCGGCCGCGCGCATTGGATTGAAGGGCGGCAACGCCGTCTGCAGGCCCTTGCCGCGGATCTCGATACGCCGCACCGCCGATCCGGCGCTGCGGTAGTAGCCGATGGCGATCAGCTGCCGGCGCTCGAGCAGCCGCAGGTCGCGCTCGACGACGAGCCAGCTGCAGTCGAGGTTCTTGGCGATCACTACGGATCCGGGGAACACCTCGCCGGCGCGCGCCTGCTTTTCGATCAGGGCCAGCAAATCGGCCTGGCCGCGCGGCAGGAAATCCTCGCTGCGACGATCGCGCACCGGCGGCGGCGGCGGTGGGGCATCGTCCGGCCGGGTACGCAGGTTCTTTCGCGGCAGGATGCCGTACTCACCGTCGAGGCGAGAGAATTCGGCAGCACTGCCCGCGATCCGGTGCAGGACGGGAAGCGTGCAGCCGGCGCGAATCTGCTGGCGCAAATGGGTGACCGTCATCGGTTCTGGCCGGCTCATGGCTTCACCCAGTTGATGATCGGCCCCTGGTAGCGGCGCGCGCTGCTCGAGCGATCCCAGACGAACCACGCGAATTCGATCGTGCCGCCGAAGCCGGCGTCGACCGCGCCGGGCGGCAGCATGTCGATCCGGCCGACACCCCAAACTCGCGTGAGGCGAGTGCGAAGGAAAAACTGCGACCGTTCCCAGCCGCCCAGCAGCATCAACCGGCCGAGCAACGCCACCTTGCGGGCGCCGAGCTCGAGCGCGTGCGCCGCGAATTCCTGCCAATGCTTGAAAGGAGGATTCGTCGCCACGTTCGGCCGGCGCAGCGATCGCGCCTTGAGGAAATCGACGCCGCCCCGGCCATAGCCGCGATAGATCAGATCCGTTGAAACCGTGCTGAGCCGCCCGTACTGGATCAGCACGCGCGACATGGCGCCGTTGCCGCACGCCGGCTCCCAAACACCGCCCGGGAATTCCTCGACGTCGAGGAGCGCACAGATCGGCCGCGCCGGCGTCGGATAGTAGTCGTCGCGCTCGCGCTCGAATCCGCGCGCCGCGCCGAGGCCTCGCCCGGCCGCGATCATCGGGACCCGGGTCACGCCGCCACCTCCGAACGCCGTTCGGCGAGGAGCACGAGCGCATCGTTGAAGTCGCCGAGGCCTTCGCCTGGCAAGGTCGGGATCTTAACCGCGCACTTGCGGCCCGCGATGGCGTTCAGCTTGTGACCGGCCCATGCGGCCCGCTCGCCGACCCTCGACTTTTTCGGATCCGGATGGCTCTTGTTCCGATCGGCCGCGTACCAGAAACCGTCGACCTCGAACGGCAGCTCGAATGTCGCCATGCCGGCGCGCGCTCCGAAGGCGATTCCCGGCCGCTTGAAGATCTGCCCGGCCGAGAGGGTCGTTTCGATGCCCTCGCCGCCCGTCATCTCGCCGGCGATCGGCCCGAGCCAGATCACCGACCCGGCGACGGGGCCGAGCATCATCTTGTCGCTCGCGGTGCCGGCCTTTGTGACGGTCGTACCGGACACCTTGAGAAACGTCCGGTGGATCGCCTGGACCGGGCCGCCCGGCCGCTGGCGGAAGGCCGCGACCATGGCCGGATACTCGCGCTTTTCATCCTTGTGCCAGAGCCCGCGGTGAAACAGCACGTCGGCCGGCCAACCCTGATTGATGCTCGGGTCCGCAACGCCGTAGCTCGAGGGCGGCACGATATGACGGCCGGTGAAATAGTGCGCGATGATCGGATGCCAGCGGCATTGCCCCCAGATCCGCACGACGCCCTCGAGCTTCCCCGGATCCTGCGCCTGCGGCACCTTGGGCGCGGCGGGCTGCGTCGACGCCTTGAGCAGCTTGAGGCCGTTCTTGGACTCGAGCAGCTCGACGGCCTCGCGGAACTCGAGATCCTGGCGCTGCATGATGAATTTCACGACGTCGCCGCCAGCGCCGCAGCCGAAGCAGTAGAAAAACCGCTTTTTGTCGTTCACCGAAAACGAGCCCGTCGACTCATTGTGGAACGGACAGAGGCCGAAATGATCGGCGCCGCTTTTCTTGAGCGTCACGACGCGGCCGATCACCTCGGAAATCTGCAGATTGTCGCGCAGGTACTCGGCGCGCTCGCTGAAGGAGGGCGGCTTGTCGCTCACGCGCGCGCCTCCTCAGACACTGGCGCCGCGAAGGCGACCGCACGCTGGCCCGACTTGCCGCCGATCTGGCAGGCGACACGGCGTTGCGCATGCAGCCAGTCGATATCGCCCTCGACCGTGCCCTGGCTCGCGCCCAGCTGGCGGGCCAGGACACCGGGCGTCGGTACGCGCTGCCCCGCGAGGGCATAATCGGCGATGATCTGCAGCAGGGCGATGCGGCGCTCGTCAGCCGACAGCTCGAACCCGAAGATCTGGAAAGGTGCGCCGATGGCGTCGAGCTCGCGGTGCCGGGCGTCGCGATCGCGCGCGCCGGCGGGAAGCATGGCGATCGCCGCGACGCCGGTCGCGCCGTCGATATCCCAGAATTTATTGAGGTGATTGTAATGCGCCGCGCCGCCGGCGATCCGGTTCAGCAAAGCACGCGAGGCGCCGCGGCTGGCGAAGCTGCGCAGAGTCGACACGATCGGCGGCTCGTAGCGCGGCAGCGGTTCGGGAATCGGCACGATGATCTCGGCCGCGTGACGCGGGCCCCATTTCAGGCCGTCACGGCTGGCGGCCAGCCGCGGCCAGGTGCGCTCGGCCGAGGCGCTCACGCTGACAATCCGTTATAGGCAGCGACGATCTGGCCGAGCGTCTCCTCGACGGCCGACGTCGGGCGTTGACGTCGCGCGAGACGGTCGATCTCGGCCATGCAAAGCGCGCCGGCACGCTCGAGATTGCGCGCCGGCGTCTTGGGCTTCCACCATGAGGGATCCCACGGCCAGCCGAGCGGCACCGTCTTGCGGCGAACCGTCATCTGTCGGAAAACGAGCGTGCCGCCGGTCGATATCTGGAAATACATGCGCGCGGCGGCGAGCAGCTCACCGTTGTCGTGCGCGTCGTCGTGTTCGGGCGTCCATCCTTCGGCCGCGATCTGTCGCTGCCGCTCGGCCGCGATCGCGGCCGGTATCTCGATTTTCATTTTTAGAGCCCCCGCTCCGTTAGAGAGTTTGTTCGGCGACTTGTGGGATCAGCTCGTCGGTTTCTTGGCCTCCTCGCTCACCACGGCGTACAGGCCCGTCAGAGCCCGCAACGCCGCCAGGATCTTCTCGAGCGCCTTGCGACCCTCGCCGTTTGTCAGCTTGCCGTCGCGCAGCCCGTCGACGACGCACGCGACGGCCTCGCCATGCGCGCGCAGATCGTCGGCGCAGAGCGTGCTCATGTCGGCATCCTCGGGAGCGATCGGCAGGAACACGCCGCCGGCGAGCAGTGCCAGATAGGAGGCGCAGGCCGGAGCCTTCGGACCGGTGAGAGCGGCGACACGCGCGAACGAGATCTCGTCGGGCGCCTGTTCGTCGGTGAAGGCATAGGCCGTCGTTTTGCCGACGCCCAGCTTGACCATGACGTGCTTGACGCCGTCGTTCTGTGCGAACAGCTCACCGACGGCGAATTTCGGGGACGTGATCTCGCGCCGCGCGACGGGCTTGAAGGCGGGACGGCTCACGCGACCACCTCGCCGCCAAGGTTCTCGAGCTGGGCAAGTTGCGCGTCGTAATCCTCGATCGCCCTCTGGCGTTGGTAGGGCGTGAGAGCGAGGCCGAGGTGCGTGGCACCGTGCAGCTCGGCCCGGAAAGAATCGCGCGTGTTCCGGGCGAAAGCTTCGGGCGCGCCCTCCACTTTGCCGGTCATGAGAGAACGAGCGATATCCCGCCTCGACCGGCCCGTCGCGGCAGCGAGCGAACCGGCCTGTACGCCTTGGGCGCGGCCGAGCTCAGCTGTTGCATCCGCCTGCGACGGACCGGTCGAGGCACCCGCGCGCGATGAACGCGCAGCGGGCCCTCTATCTGCAAGGGCAGCGCGGCGTTTAATCATGCCGCTGCCAACGCCTCTGTCGTGGCGGCTTGGCCGTCGATCGGCGCCGACGAGTCGGGCCGCCAATCCGCCGGGATCACCGCCTCGCACGCGAACACTGTCGTCGACGTGGGCCGCCAGGCCGGGTCGAACAGATCGCCGAGCGTGCCGCGGCTCAATCCGGCCTCGGATGCCAGTTTTCCACCGGTCCAGCCCATCGCCTTGGCGTAGGCGCGGATGCGGTCCAGCACGGCCGTTTGCGTTGGAATCTCGGGCAAATCGGCTTTTTCGACGGGGTCGGTCATGACGCTAAGCATCGTCGAAAATTTTCGACTGGTCAACGGGCCATCGTCGAAAGTGTTATGCGCGCAAAATTTTCGACGAAATGGCACTGCTTTAGCCATGGCGTACGATCCAGAACAACGACGGCGCGCGCTCGCCGACTTCATGGCGCAAGAGGAGCTCGAGCCCAAGGATTGGTGCCGCACCTCGGGCCTCAGCCCCGGCGCGCTCTGGCCGTTCATGGCATCGCGCACGCATTCGCTCGGCGATGACACCTACGAAGCCCTGGCCGTCGGCGCGTCGCTGAAACTCAAGCGGCCCGTCACCGCCGCCGAGATCCGCGGCGAAATCGGTCTGCGCATGGTCCCGATCCGCTCCTACGTCGGCGCCGGCGCCGAGATCATCATCCTCGCCGAGGACGAGCCGCCGATCGACTGGACGGCGGCGCCGCCCGGCATGGAATTGTACGAGGCAACAGAGGTGCGCGGCCGATCAATGACGCCGCTATATCACGACGGCGATCGGCTCTTTCATCGGCGGCTCGAGGAGGATCCGTCGCGGTTCCGCGGCGAGATCGTCGTCGCTCAGGTGCGCGACGGAAAGCGCTTCGTGAAATTGCTCGAGCGCGGCACCAAGCGTAACCGCTTCACGCTGTCGAGCGTGAACCCCGCTTTCGAGCCGCTCGTCGATCAGCTGCTCGACTGGGTCGGGCCCATCGAATGGGTGCACAAGAAATCGCGTTGATCACTTGCAGCGATCAGCGAGCCAGGTGAGCTGCGCCGGCATCGGCTGATTGATCTCGCGATAGGCCTTGTCGCCGCTCGACGCCAGCGGCCGCAGCTTCGGCCAGGCAGCACCGAACAGAACGCCGCCCGCATCCTCGACCGTGCGCGGGTTCTTTGTCCGTGATAGCGCATTCATGATGCCGCCGATCAGCACGGCCGCATCCTTCGGCTTTCCCTGGTCGCGCCAGTCGAGTTTCATCGCCGAGAACAGCGCGGCGATCTGATTCGGATCGCGGCCGGCGGCGACCTGCGCAATGGCTTGCGTCAGATAGTGATAGCCGAGGATGGCCGTCGGCCGATCGGCGCCGGCGAGCTCGGCCGTCACGGCAAAGGCGCCCAGCGTGTCGGCGCTCCAATCGAAAGCGAAGTCGATCGGCGGCGAGCCGTCGACGCGCACGAGCAGTTTCGAGCTGCTGCCGAGAGACTTCGCAAAGCCTTCGTGATCCTGCATCCGGATAACCATCGAACGCATCGGTGGTGCGCCGGCGCCCGTCGCCGACAGATCGAACGTGCCCCAGCCGGTGACGGGAGGCGCCGCATCGAAGCGCGCCAGGATCTTGGCAGAGGGCAGGAACACTCGGTAGAGATCGACGGCGCGCACGGCATATGACGCCTCGCAGCCGACGACGAGATCGGCCTGCCCATTGGCCGCGGAGACGATCAGCTGGGGATTGCTCTTGTCGGTCATGGCGTCCCGCGAGAGGGATCGAACGACCTGAGCCGAGGCATTGCCGGCGATCGTGATCGCGGCCGCCAGCGTCGCAAATAGCCGGAAAAACAAGAAACACCTGCGCTTTCGGCGAGAAGTTTCCGGGCGACGCGCTGCACGGTCAAGGTGAGCGCCGTGGTCCTGTAGTCGAAAGTTTTCGACGATCCGTTGACACCGTCGAAAATTTTCGACACCCTGCCGGCCGCATGACCGATCAAACCGAACGGCGTTCGCCCCATCCCTCGACCAGCAGCAACCCTGCGGAAGGCGCCTTCAAGGCTGCAGTCCTCCGTCGTATTGCCGGCCTCGCAAATGAACCTGCTCGGCTCGAGCGCTTTCTCAATGGCCTCGCACTCGACGGCACCTTGAAGCGTCTCGAGCTGCCGTCCGGCCTGGCGCCGATGATGCGGCTTCCCGGCCCTGAGCCTGAGCGTCGCGTGCGCGCGCGCATGGCCGACCTGATCGTGCGCCGCGTCTCGGCCGACGGAAACGTGACGCGCGAGGATCTTCTCGGCGGCGGCTTCACCGAGCCCGAGATCCTTCGCCACTTCCACGCCGCCAAGCGCATCGCCGCCGTCGCCGACATGGCGGCCTGATTTTTACCGGGGGAGAATCCATGGACACGTTAACGCGCTATCCCGCCTTCGCTTCGCCGACGGCGACACACCAAGCCGAACGCCGTTCGGCGATCAATGCGGTGCCGTTGATCTCGACGGCGCCACTCACGATGCAGGAACGCGAGGCGCTGCGCGAGCTCGGCCGCGCACATGCACTCGTCGGCCAGCGGATCGCCGAGGCGCTCGAGACGGGCCGGGTCACGCACGGCCTCGAGGCCTGCACCCTGGCCGGCGATCTCGGCGTCGCCGGCGCGCGCTGCGCGGCCCGGCTCGGCGTCCGGAACTAGCGCCGTGCTCGACTTCATCCTGCAAGCGGGCGGCGTCGTCCTTGGTGGCCTCGTCGTATTCGCTTTCGTCGCGGCGCATTTCAAGTGAGCACCCCGACCGCCCGACAAGTCGAGTTGATGCGGCATGCGCTCGGCACCGACCGCGGCGGCGCGTCGTACCGGAACCATTTCGTGACCTATCCGGGCAGCGCCGACGAAATCTTTTGGCAGGGCCTGGTTGCCCTTAGCCTGGCCGAGATCTGGCGCACGCCGACCGATACCGATCTATCGACAACGTGGCGCGTGACCGACACCGGCCGCGCGGCGCTCAAGGAACTCGCGGCGTGAGCAAGCGCCCTCGCCTCACGCACCATGGGGTCGACGTCGACCTGCGCTGGCGCACGAACGAGGGCAAGGCCGTCGTCTGGTATCTCGACCGGCACGGCAACGAATGCGGCGGCACCAACAGGGTGAACGCATGGGAGCTCTCCGGCCTTGGCTGGGGGCTCACCGAGATAAAGACACTGATCAAGGGCTTGCCACTTTACGGCAGCGTTCGCCCCGCGACGCCGGCAGCAGAGCCGATCGTCGATCGACCGAATGACGCGACGGACGAGGATCGCCCGCGCGGCTTTCTGCACTCCCACTTTTCAGCACCGAAGGATTGAACCATGGATTCGCAGACTGCTTCCGCTCGCCTGCCTGTCAGCCAGCTCGCCCTATTCGAGACACCCGCCGGCGCCGTCGACGTGCCGATTGTCGTCCCCCTGGCCAAGCTTCACCCGTCGCCGACCAATCCGCGCAAGACGTTCGAGGCGATCGACGAGCTCGCGCAGTCGATCAAGGAGGTAGGGCTCCTCGAGCCTCTGCTGATCCGCAAGCATCCGAAGATCAAGGACGAATTCGAGATCATCGCCGGCGAGCGGCGTTGGCGCGCTCTGAAAAAGAACAAGGCCGCTGCCGCGAATTGCGTTCTCAAGATATTGGCCGACGCCGACGCTAGCGTGGCGCAACTCGTCGAGAACCTGCAGCGCGAGAATGTCCCGGCCCTCGAGGAGGCAGAGGGCTTCCTCAAGCTGCAGCTCACGGATCCCAAGAAATGGACCGCGGCGGCGATCGGCTTGAAGGTCGGCAAGGACGAGCGCGTTGTGCAGCAGAGGATCACGATCGCCAAGGGACTGTCGTCGGACTTCAAGGAGAAGTTTGCCGCCGGTGAGATCAACGTCGAGGAGGCGCGCACTCTGGCGACGTTTCCGGAGTCGGTTCAGAAAGCCATTCCGAATTATGCGATCGACCAGGGCGCCGCCCGCATCCGAGAGAAGGCGCTCGAGATCTGCGTGCCCGAGACGGCCGCCACTTTCGACGTCGCCCTCTATAAGGGCGAGTACGTCGAGGATGGCAAGAAGCGCCGCTATTTCGCCGACGTCGCCCAATTCGCAAAACTGCAGCGGCCCGCGGCCGAGAAGAAACTCGCTGAGGTGAAAAAGGAATGGCCCGACGCGAAGATCGTCACGCTCGAGGCCGCGAAAAAGGATTGGTACTGGTCGGATCAGTCTTACACCTACATGGGCGACGGACACCCCGGCACCGGGCATCGCCAGGGCGACACGCCGGCGAAATTCTTTGTCCCTAAGGCGAACTCGACCGCGATTATCTGGATCGCCGCCAACGGCGAGATCCGCAAAGCCCTCGGCGTCTGCACCGGGGCCGCGATCGAAGCCCAGAACCGGCAGCGCCAGGCCAGGAGCTCGCCGTCGAGAATGAAGTCGCCGGCAGGCGAAAAGGCCGATCACAAGAAGGCGCGCACCGTATTCAATGCGGCCCTCGCCAAGAAAGTCACCGGCAAGGATCTCGCGCTGCGCCTGCAGCTGCTGCACGCCGTTGTCGTCGACTACAACGGCCGGCGCCTTTCCAAGGACGAACACAAGAAGCTGCTGCCGGCCGATCTGAAAGCCTGCGTCCCAGATTGGAATGCCACCGACAAGAACCGGGCAGCGGCGTGGCCGATCATTGCAAAAATGTCGATCGCGCAAGTGACGACGACTCTTGCCGCGCTCGCGCTCGCAAGCCCGCCCTGCTGGGAGAGTCACGACTGGCAGCAGCGGCCGCCCTTCATGATCGCCATGGCCGAGACGCTCGGCGTTACCGTTCCGGAGATCGCGCGACCGGCGCCGCCGAAGGCCAAGGCGGCCGAGGCGGTGAAGGCGGCGCAGAAAACGGTGTCGGCCGCGGCGCGCAAGATCAAGCTCCGGAACAAACCGAAGGCCGCCAAGAAGAAGGCGGCGAAGAAGAAGCACCAATGAGCGCGGCCGACTTCGCCAGGCCCGGCGTCACGGCCGAGAAGCTGCGCAATGTCGATTACCGCGCCGGCTATCTCGAGTCGTCGCTCGACACCGCGACAAAGACCCTGCGGGCCGTGCGCGGCCAGTTGCCCGGCAAAGTCGCCGGAACGCTTCTCGACGTGATCGACCGGGAAATCGCCGCTCACGAGGAAATTCTCAAACTTTGCAAAGAGGCCCATCAATGAGAAGGACGTTCACCCTGCGGGAGATCATAAGCTGGTTCAGCTGGGCACCGCCGACAATTGCCTTGCCTCCCGAAACGCGGGCGATCGTGCCCGAGATCTGGATCGACGAACTCGTGCTGGCGAACGGCGCGACCGTACCGGTGCCGCCGGCGCTGCTCGAGGCGATACAGGATGCCTGCCCGGGCAAGCTGATCGCCGGCGACGCGGGCCTCGAGGCCGGCCGAACGGCGTTCGTTCGGCGGTTCCTGGCCGCGCTATTCGCTCACCGGCTGCTGCTCGTCGAGCGCGGCCGGCCGGCGAGCAAGGAGACTGTCAACCTCGACGCTTATTCGCTCGTGTGCAGCCAGAAACACGAGGCGCAGGAACGGCTGCACCGTATCGGGCACCTGGCGCTCGCAGAGGGCGAGGGCGGCCATGACCTCGCCGAGCAGCTCGAGTCGCTGTTCGCCGAGCTCACCGGCCACGCGCCGCCCGACACCGCCGAGAGCGCCCGCGCCCGGATAGGCGACGCCATCGCCCGCGTGCGCGGCATCGTGGCGGCCGTACTGGGCGAGCAGACGATCACCGATTGCAAGCTGCTGGGCGACCCGACCGCCCTCGCGCGCTCCTATGGGCCGAAGTGATGCCGAAGCCCTCACCTATGCCGCCGGTAGAGAACCCGCCGCACCCGATCAGCGCCGCCGCCAAGCTGCTGCGCTGGAAAGCCGACATGCTCGAGGCGCCCAAGATGGTGCCAGCCTACTCTCAAAGTGGCGGCCCCGGAATCCCTATTGTCGATCAGCGCGACCTCGACATGGCCGAGCTCTATCGCCACACCGCCCAGCTGCTCGACCGCAGCCTCGAGACAGAGAAGCGGCTCGAGGTGCGGACCTGGCTGCTGCTCGTCCTGGCGATCGCCATCGCCGGCCTCGTGGCCCAGCAGGTGCTCGCATGAAGTCGGCCGAGAAACTCGCGCGGCTGATTCGCAGCGTGACGCGCATTCACACGATCTATGCCGCGAGCTCGCCCGACGCCTTCATCCTGTCGACCATCGAGTCGGCGATCGAGCGCGCCTGCAAGGCGATCGGCAGCGGCGACGAGGGCGCCATGGTCGCCGTCGGCCTCGAGCTCGAGGCGATCACCGAATGAGCGCCGCCACGAGATCGGCCAGGCCGTTCAGCCCGCACTGCGGCGAGCTCGGGCAACAGCCGCTCGAGGTGCGGACATGGGTTCGCCGCTCGTGCCTGCGCATGATCCACGAGAAGATCATCCCGCCGCGGCCGCTGCCCGAGGACGATTCCCGCATTGCCTACATCGTGACCGAGATCGGCGTGCCTGCCGGGTTCGCGACGTTTTACGAGACGACGGCGGAAAGCCTCTGGCTCGACATTCTCTGGATCGAGCCCGGGTTGCGGCGCCAGGGTCTGGCCGACGCGCTGCTAGCGATGTTCACCGGCTACGCGCTCGCCGAGGGGATCGACACCCTGCAGCTCGGCCACGTCACCGACAACGAGCCGATGATTGCCCTCATGGAAAAGCACGGCTGGGCCGTCGACCATATCGTGCGCGCCAAAAGGATCGGCGCATGACGACTCGGGTCGCCCTGCTGCTGAGCGATCTCGGCGTCGGCGTCGCCGGCGTGCTGCGCGATACGCTCGACGAGCCTCACCATTTCGCGATCGTCGCATGGCCGAAGGATGCGCCCGAGGAGGCCGCGTGCGCGTCAAGCGTCCAGCACAAAGAGGAACTCGTCGCGACGATCGCTGGCCTCGTCGCGAAATGGCGGAAGGCCGCCGAGGCCGCCGGCGAAAAACCCAGTTGATCAATAGAGGAGAGAGAACATGACCGACACGACAGACACGACCAAGCCCGCGCCGCGGCGCTCGGCCTTTCAATTGATGATGCACGCGCCGATCTACCGGCGGCCCGACGTCGATCAAGAGACGTTCAAGGGCCTGCAGTCGGTTGACGAGGTGAGGGCATGGCTCGAGAAGATGCACGCCCCGGCCGAGCCGACGGCCGACGGGCTGCCGGCGGTGCTGCAGATCACGCTCTGCGGCAGCGGCCGCTTCCGGCGCGAGTTTGTCGAATGGAACGCCAAGCTGACAGCGCTCGGGTTCATCGTCTTTTCGATCGGCAACGGCGCGGCCGGTAATCCCCTGATCGAAGGCAACCCGATCGGCAAGTCGACGGTCGACGCCGTGCACTTCGCCAAGATCCAGCGCAGCGACGCGATTCTCGTGATCGACGGCAAGGTCGATGGCAAGCCCTACGTCGGCGAAAGCACTGCGCGCGAGATCGCGTGGGCCGAGCAGCTCGGCAAGCCGGTGTTCTTTGCCGGCGATCTCACCGGCTACGACTACACAAAGCCGAACCCAGAGCCATGGGGTGCCTATAGCGCCGAACACCTCGAGGACAAGACGCGCTGGCTGCAGGGCGTGCTGAGCGGCATGTATCACCGCAGCCCGCCGGCGATGCTGGCGAAGTGCTCGGGCATCTATCTGGCCGACGTGCACGAGGAATACGGCTGGTCCGACAAGATCGACGAGAACGCGATCGCCGAGGATCCCGAGACGTATCCCGAGGGCGCGCGACTGATCGCGATGTTTCAGGCCGAGCTCGGCGAGGCCGTTCTCGTGATCGACAAGAACTCTTTCGACCCGGGAATCGGCCGCCAGGTCGTGCGCTGGCACCTCGAGGTGCTGAGCGACGAGGAGAAGGCAGAGCGCGATGCCAAATGGAAGGCCGCGCTCGACAAAATGCGAGCGGAAAGCAAAGCCGAGACGGCCGCGCCGGCCGAAGCCGGGCCGGCGGCCGAGTAATGGCCGAGCACCTGATCGACGGCGAGTTTCAGTCGGACAAGTATCCGACGACGCCACGCGGCAAGGTCCCGCTCAGCTGCAAGGATCCGGCGGCGCAGGATCTGCTCTGGGAATACGCCCAGCGCCGGCGCGCCGTCGACGCCGCTTTCTCGGCCGATCTCGAGGAGGCGCTGCGGCTGGCCGGCTATCAGCACGACGACAAGGCCGACTGGCAGATCACGCCGCGCATGCTCAAGGCCGCATGGGTCGAGGCGCGGCGTTGGTGGCCTTACAAGGTTGTCGAGCAGGCCAAGAGCTACACGGTGAAAGAGACCGCGATCGCCGTCGACGAGCCGCAGCCCGGTTTCCGCGAGGCGATCACGGCGGCGTTCCGGGCGAGGTTCGACGTATGAGCGGCGCCCAGATCCCGGGCCTCGAGGCGCCCGAGGAGCCCTACAAGCCGCCGCGGCCAGCCGCGCCGGCACCGGTGCAAGCGCCGCCGGCGATCGACACCGTCGCGCCCGGGCCCTGGACGATTCAGGAGCTCGGCCGGCTGTTCGAGGGCGTCGGGCCGTCGGTGATCCGGATCCTCGACGCCAAAGGCGAGCGCGTCGCCGACCTGCTGCCGAGCGAAAGCACCGGCGGCAAGGGCGCCGAACGCACCCGGGCGAATGCCGCCTGGATCATCTTTCATTCACCAAAGGGGGAAACGACGTGAAAGCGATATCACTCTGGCAGCCGTGGGCCTCGCTCATTGCCTGCAGCGCCAAGCCCTACGAGACGCGCAGCTGGGCGCCGCCGTCCGATTACATCGGCCAGCGAATAGCGATCCACGCGGCCAAGAAGATAGACAAGGGCGCGGCGCAATTCGCGCAAGAGATCCTGTACGGCCAGCACAAGCAGGGCGGATTCGATCTCGCCGACACGGTGGCCGCGACGTTCAACCGGACGCCCGAGGAGCTGCTCGGCCGCTTCGGCATGTCCATGATGCCGATCGGCGCCGTCGTGTGTACCGCCGTGCTCGAGGCCGCGTTTCAGCTCGGGCCGCCCAAGAACGCCACCACCGCCCGAACAGTGCGCCGGCTCACGAGCAAGCCCGAGCACTACAGCCTCGACGTTCAATACGACGACTGGGGCGACTATTCGGAGGGCCGCTGGGCCTGGCTGCTGAGCGGCGTGCAGGTGATCAATCCCGCACCGGCTGTAAAGGGCGCGCAGGGATTTTTCGAGCTGCCGGCCGGCTGGGCGGGGAGCTGAGCCATGGCCCTCACGATCCACCTTCCGAGCAGCCCGAACGATCCCGATCGGGAGCGCTACTTTCAGGCGATTCAATTGGCCTGCGCCGGCGGCAAGACGGGAACGATTCTCTGCGCGCAGATCGACAGCCTGGCCGTGACGATCGCGTTCTGCGCCACCACGCCCGCGCACGCGCAGGAGATTATCGACAGCTGCCGACGGGATCTCATCAAGGCCGTGGCCGACAATTGGGAGTCGGTAAAGCAACAGGCCGGCGAGATCCATGGGGAGCCCGGTCATGGCTGAGCGCTCAAAGATCGAATGGACCGATCACACGTTTAATCCGTGGATCGGCTGCACCAAGATCTCGCCCGGCTGCGACAATTGCTATGCCGCCGACATGGCGCACCGCTACGGCTGGGCCGAGTTTGCCACTGGCGCACCGCGGCACCGCACGAGCTCGAGCTACTGGCGCCAGCCGATCGCCTGGAACCGCAAGGCCGAAGCGAACGGCGTTCGGGCGAAGGTATTCCCGAGCCTCTGCGACCCGTTCGACGCCGAAGTCGACGCCGCCTGGCGCCGAGACTTCGTCGAGCTGATCCGGGCGACGCCGGCGATCGACTGGCTGCTGCTCACCAAGCGGCCGCACCTGGCCGGCAAGCACTGGGCCGAGCTCGACATGCCGGTGAACGTCTGGCTCGGGACGTCGGTCGAGTCGCAGGCTATGGCCGATCTGCGCGTGCCGCAGCTGATCGACGTCCCCGCAAGAGTGCGTTTCCTGTCCTGTGAGCCGCTGCTCGGGCCGGTGGATCTCACGGCGATTTGCACCGGGCACCACTTTATCGACGCCCTGACGGGCACCCGCTATCACGACTCGCCCGAGCCGAGCGCGACGATGCCCTGCGGAAAGATCGACTGGGTGATCGCCGGCGGCGAGTCGGGACCGAAGGCCAGGCCCTCGCATCCGGACTGGATTCGATCGCTGGCGCTGCAGTGCCAATGGTCGAACGAGAACGTCGAGCATCCCGGTACGCCATTCTTTTTCAAGCAATGGGGCGAATGGGGACCCGGCGCGGCGCGCGCGTGGCACCGGGAATTTGAAATCCATTGGGGCGAACTCGTGCAGACGACGACGCCGTTCGGCGACAGCGCCTTTCTCGCCATACCGAACACGCGCCGGCCGCAGGTCACTCTGCTCGAGCGCTTCGGCAAGAAGGCCGCCGGCGCCATGCTCGACGGCCTCGAGCACCGGGCGATGCCGACATGAGCGGCGATCGTGAACCCGTCGAGATCTTCGGGACGATCGTCGGCACCCGCGAGAAAGCGATCTGGCTGTTCGACGGTCTCAAGCGCGAGTGGCTGCCGCGATCGCAGATAGAGCTCGCGCCGGTCGACGCCGGCGAGGGCGAGAACGTCACCGTGACCATGCCGCAATGGCTGGCGAAGGAGAAAGGGCTGATATGACAACGAACGTGTTCGCCGTGAGGCCGCACCCGCTCACCGCAGCAACTCGAGCGGCGCTACGATCGCTCCTGGCCGGCCCCAAACCCCGCCAGGAGATCAACCCAGGCGTCGCCGATCGCCTGCGCCGGGGCGGCCTGGTCGACTCGGTACAGCAGCCAAGCCCGTACAAGACGAGGAAAGGAACCGTCGAGCACTTGCATCTCACGGCGCCCGGCGCGCTCGAGGCCGCTAAACGCTATTGCCACGACTGCGGCTGCACCGACGATTGCGCGTGCCCTGGCGGCTGTTCATGGATCGGCCTGAACCTCTGCAGCGCGTGCAGGCCGCAGCGCGGGGCGCGGTCATGACACCCGACTATTCGCCGCTCTGGCAGTGGATCAAGGAACGCGAGGAGGTGCGCCGGCGCAAAGACGCCGGCGAGCCGCACCCCTGGACCGCCGACGAGGTGATCGGCACTTATCGATTCTGCAACGTGCGGCGGGAGGACGATCGCGGCACCCTCTGGATCCGCGAGAACATACGAGAGCGCTTCGCCGGCCATCCGTATCTCTGGCTCATGCTCTGCATCGCCCGACAGATCAATTGGCCCGACACCCTGGCCGAGCTGATCGCCGAGCAGGCCTGGCCGCTCGACGAGACGTTCGCGCCGGCGTCCATGACGGCCATCCTGAACACCCGGAAGGCACGCGGCGACAAGGTCTACACCGGCGCCTACATGATCTCGGCACCGGCGACCAAGGGCGCCGACAAGCAAAGCTATATCGCCGAGACGGTGATCGGCGCCCTCTGGCGCCGGCGCGAGCACTTTCCGACGTGGAACGTCTCGCTGCGCCGCGTCCATGAATGGATTACCGCCTCGAACGGTTGGGGCATGTTCATGGCCTATCAGGCCGTCGTCGACATGCGCTTTACGCCGATCCTCGAGGCCGCGCCCGACGTCGGCTCATGGGCGGCGGCAGGGCCTGGCACGCTACGCGGCCTGAACAGGATCCACGGCCGCACCGTCGACCATCCGCTCGGCCAGACGCCGGCACTCATGGAAATGCGCGCGATTTACAAGATCGTCGAACGGGAAACGGGCGTCGGGATGGATTTCAGCGACGTGCCGAACATTCTCTGCGAAACCGACAAATATCTGCGCGTGAGACTCGGCCAGGGCAAGCCGCGCGCACTGTACGTGCCAGGGCGCGGCTCATGATCAAACGCACGCTCGTTCAATCTGCGATGAAACGGATCTGCAGCGCCGAAGCCGAAGTCGTCGCCGCGATGGCCGAGAACGGCATCCCGGGTCCGATGACGATAATTCACAAAGACTTGGAGTGTACGCTCTACAGCAGCGAGGCCGTCTTTACCTGCGGCATCCGTCGGCCCCGTCTCGATCGACAGATAACGGTTCCCTATGGGCCGAAGATCGACGAGGCGATCGCCGCGGCCGTGCGCCAGGGCGGGGCACTGCAATGAGCCCGACCCTGCTCGAGCTCCTTACAGTCTACCGCGGATCCGACGGCGACGCGACGCGGGCGCTGTATCAGCGCCTCGAGGCGATCGGCCCCGCCGGCGCGATCGCCGCCAACCTGCTGCGCGCCTGCAAGACGAGCACGCGCGCCAAGCGCTATCGGGCCCGGCGGCACCGCGGCGGCGCTTACGACGTGAAGGGCTGGGCCATGGGCAACATCGCCCAGCTACTGCTCGAGCACTCGGTCGAGCTCGAGATCTCGCGCTGGGGCTGGGGCGAGGATCGCGAGCAGCCGCATCACCGGTTCGTGCTGTACGTCGACCTGCCGAGCGGCCAAGTGAGTTTCCACGCGGCCGAGCGCGGCGCCGGGCCCGACTATCCGGGCCACTGGGACGGCGCTCGAGACGTCGCGGCCGACCGGATCCTGCGCTGGGCGGCGAGCCTGGTCGACGGCCAGCCGCTCGAGGCGGCCGGGGGCGCGACGGCGCCGCGCTTCCTGGTCGACGAGAAACGGCACCTGATCTGCATCCCCTATTCGATCGACGGGCTGCACGGCATGGCGGCCGAGCTCGGCATCAATCGCCGATGGTTCCACCGCGGCCGCTGGCCGCATTACGACGTGCCCGTCGGCAAGGTCGCCGAGATCAAGGCCCGGCCCGACGTCGAGCTCGTGAGCCCGCGCGAGATCCTGCGCCGGATCCGCGGCGACACCGAACGCCGTTCGCCGGCGCCGCCGGCGGCCGAGCCGGTGCAGCAGGTGCTGCTATGAGCGATCAGGACGCTTTCAGCATCCCGACACTGCGCGCGATCGCGGAAGTCTTGCCGAGCGTCCGAATCGCCGTCATTCGCGGCGACGCCGACCGGGTGTTTTCCGACGACAGTCTCGGCCGATTGTTCGCCGACATTGCGACGGCCGCGGCCGACGCGCTCGAGCGACTTCGCGTGCTCGAGGGGAAGGCACCGATACCGCCCTTGCCGCCGAGGCCTGGCTCATGACGCCGGCAGAGGAAGCCCGCTATCTGCGGAACCTGCGCCGACGAGTAAATCGGATCCGGCGATTTCCGACGAACACCTGCCCGGCATCGCGGCATCTTCACATGATCGCGGAAGCCCTGGCAGCGGGTCGCCCCTATCACATGCTCACCGAGGAGCCGCTTCATTGCGCCGGCACCATGTTGTCGGTGCTCGAGTCCTTGTGGAAATTGCGGGCGAAGCATCCGGCGACGAAGAAGGACAGGGCCGCGGCGATCTCGCGCGCCATTCTCACCCTCAAGAGGCGCACGCCGGCATGACCCTGCGCCTCGCCCTCACGCCTGCCGAAGTCGCCGCCCAGCGGCGCGACGACGACGCCGTGACCGTCGAGGAAGCCGCGCGGATACTGGGCTGCGATCAGTCGATGATCCGCAAGCTGCTGCGGCGAAAGAAGCTGTCGGGCCATCGCGTCGGCTTGGGCGAGATCCGCGGCGGGGTGCGCGTCGATCTGGGCTCGCTGCGAGCCTACAAACGCCGTCGCGCGATCGGCGCCGCGGCCGACGACGATCGGGATCAGCCCGGCCAGGCGAAACCCGGCCGCCGGCGGGCGCCCAATCCGGCCCACGACGAAGCGCTGGCGCAGCTGCGCGCATGGGGCATTCCCGTCTAAAGAGCGGAATCGCCGCCGACCTTTCCGGACCCTGCGACCTTGTCGATCGACGGCGCCGGCGGATAGGGTCGCCGCCATGACCGTGTATCGACGAAAGGACAGGGGCGGCGCCTGGTTCTATGAGTTTCAGCTGGCCGGCGTGCGCCATCATCGCCAGTGCCTGGATCCGGCTACGAACAAGCCTGCACGATCGAAAACCGAAGCCCGAGAAATCGAGAACAGCGCGAGGGAGGCCGCGAAGCGCCGGCGCGGCCGATCCAGCGCGCGCGCGGGTGCCTTCACGATCACACAGGCGACGGCCGTTCTGCTGCAGAGATCGGTCGGCCGTCACTGGTCGCACGGCGGCAACCTGCGGACCTATGCCGCCGAGCTCGTGACGTACTTCGGGGCAGGCACGCCCATGTCGGAGATCGGCGACACCGAAACCGCCGCCTATCGCGCCTATAGCGACGCGCAGATCCTCAAGACTTGGGCGGCCGGGCCCGGCGTGAAAATGGGCGACGTCGAGGATCCGGCCGACCCCAAGCACTGGCGATCGACCGGCAAGCCCCGATCGAAGGCGACCACGAACAAGTATCTCAAGATTCTGCGCCGGCTGTTCACGATCGCCGAGAAGGTGCGGGATCCGGAAACGGGCCGGCCGGCCGTGGAGCGCGTGCCCGAGATCGTCTTGCATCGCCTGCCGCGCCGCCTGCCGCGGCCGATCCCCGATCGGGAGCTGAACGCGCGCCTGGCCGTCGCGCCGCCCTGGACCGTCGAGACGGCCGAGCTCGCGCGCCTGTTCGGCCTGCGCCTCACCGAAGCGCTCACCGTGCGCCGGCGCCATGTCGATCGCGACGCCCGCGGCCTGCGCTTTGCCGCCGGCGAGACAAAGAGCGGGAACGACGAACTCGCGTTCGGCGGCGACGCCGGCTGGCAGCTGCTGCGCCGGCTCGAGCGGCAGGCGATCGCCCGCGGAGTCGACCACCTGATCACTTGGCCTGGCCCGGTCCACCGTCATGCGTTCATGGTCGGCCGCAAGGTGCCCGCCGGCGTCTGGCGGCCGCTGAAGTCGATCCGCCGGTCGTGGAAGCACTCAGGCAAGGCCGCCGGCGTCGCCAACCCGCACCGCTTCCACGACGTGCGGGCGCGCATGATTACGGAGGTGGCGAAGGTCCAGCAGTCGGCCGCCAAGGGTGCCGCCCGCCATCAGGATCCGGCGACCACGGATCTCTATATCCAGCTGGCGGCTACGGAGATCGCCAGCGCCGTCAAGAAGGCGACGGCCCGCCGGTCGACCGTGCGCGAACGCCGTTCGGTTCCGGTGGGGACTCCGGTGGGGACTGGGCGGCGAAAAACGGCCTGAAACGGCCAATGTGGCCTTGCGAAAACCCAGCAAAACCGGGCACCGGCGGCGCGTGCGGGCGATTGGGAAGCCGACGCTCTACCCCTGAGCTACACCCGCATCGGGGATATTCTAGCCCGCGGTTGCGCCATGGGTCCAATCGTGTATCTCAGGCGAATGCTGGATGAATTCCTGACCGCCGAGGAACTTTCCGTCGTCGCCCGGGCGAAGGCCTTTGCCGCGGAGCACGTGGCGCCCCAAGCCGCGCGCTGGGAATGGGAGCGGCATTATCCGCTGGAGACTCTCCGGGCGGGCTGCGCCGCCGGCCTCAACACGATCGAACTGGCGAAGAAGCACGGCGGGCAGGGCCTGTCCTTTTCCTGCAAGCTGCGCGCCTTCGAGGAGATCGCCAAGGCCGACTTCGCCTTCGCTTTCGCGATGATCAACCATCACAACGCCTGCGCCCGCTTTGCCCGCGACGGCGCGCCTGCCCATGTGGCGCGCCTGCTGCCGCGCATGCTGACGGGCGAGGTGATCGGCTGCGCGGGCCTCAGCGAGCCCAATGTCGGCAGCGATTTCGGCGGTCTCGAGATGACGGCGGTGAAGGTCGACGGCGGCTGGAAGCTGAACGGCGCCAAGGCGTGGATCACCAACGCCGCGGTGGCGGGGCTTTCCATTGCCTATGCCCAGACCGACAAGGCGCAGGGCTACCGCGGCATCGCCTGCTTCGCGATCGAGGCCGAGCGTCCGGGCTTCCAGCGCGAGAAGCCGTTCGAACTGCATGGCGGTCACGCGATCGGCGTCGGCGGTTTTCGTCTCGTCGACTACATCGCGCCCGACGAGGCTCTGCTGAAGCCCGCCGGCGAAGGCTTCAAGGCGGCACTTGCTGGCATCAACGGCGCGCGGGCCTATGTGGCCGCCATGTGCTGCGGCATGCTGCAGGCCAGCCTGGAGACCGCGGTGCGCTACACGCAGCAGCGCAAGAGCTTCGGCCAGCCGGTGATCGAGCATCAGGGCGTGCGCTGGAAACTGGCCGATGCCGCGACCGATCTCGAAGCGGCGCGGCTGCTCACCTATCGCGCGGCGCGCCTCATCGATACCGGCGGCGACGCGGTGATGCCCGCGGCCTACGCCAAGAAATTCGCCACCGACATGGCGGTGCAGCGCATCGCCGACTGCATCCAGGCGATGGGCGCCAACGGCTTGCGCGCGGAGTATCCGCTGTCGCGCCATCTCGCGGGCGCCAAGATCGCGGCCTATACCGACGGCTCGATCGAGATGATGAACGAGCGCATCGGCGCGGGCCTGGGCAAGGCGTTCGGATGATTCTCTCCACGGTGGAGATGCACACCGGCGGCGAGCCGACGCGCATCATCGTCGACGGCTGGCCGAAGCTCACGGCGCCGACCTTGCTCGGCAAGCGGCGCGAGTGTCTGGAGAAGCACGATCATTTGCGGCGCGGCCTGATGCTGGAGCCGCGCGGTCACGACGGCATGTACGGCGCGCTGCTGGTCGAGCCCGATCATCCCGAGGCCGAGCTCGCCGTGCTGTTCATGCACAACGAGGGCTACTCGACCATGTGCGGCCACGCCACCATCGCGCTCGCGCGCTGGGCGGTCGAGAGCGGGCGGGTGAAAGGCCCGACCGTCCGCCTGCAATGCCCGTGCGGGCTGGTGGTTGCGAATGTCGACAGGCAAGGCTGGGTGCGCTTCGAGAGCGTGCCGTCCTTCGTCTATGCGCTCGACCGCGTGGCGCCGACCGCGACCTGGGGGCCGGTGACGGTCGACATCGCCTATGGCGGCGCGTTCTACGCCTTCCTGTCCGCCGATTCGATCGGCCTTGATCTCAAGACGTCGCCGATGCGCGCCATCGTCGACGCCGGCGAGGAGATCGCGCTTGCCGCGGCCAAGGCCATCCCGATCGAGCATCCGTCCGAGCCCGATCTCGCCTTTCTCTACGGCACGATCCTCACCGACGGTGCCGTGTCGCCCAGCCGCAACGTCTGCATTTTCGCCGGCCGCCAGATCGATCGCAGCCCGACCGGCAGCGGCGTGTCGGCGCGCATGGCGCTGCAGGTCATGCGCCGGCAGGCGAAGCTCGGCCAGGAGAGCCGATTCGAGAGCTGCACCGGTTCGATCTTCACCGGCACGCCGCTGCGCAACGGCCCGCTCGTGGGGCCACGCAAGTCGGTGATCGTCGAGGTCGGCGGTATTGCCTACGTCACGGGCGAAGCGACGTTCCGCTTCGACGCCGACGATCCCCTGCGTGAGGGGTTCACCCTGTCATCCTGAGCCCTTCGGCGGCGCAGGCCGCCGTCAGGATAAACTCCGCGAAGGATCTTTATCTATTCTGCACGGCGCGGCGCCCGCGCTTCGGTCGCTGCGCTCCCTGCAGCGCTACACGCCGCCGATCGCTTCGCTGCGCGAAGCGCCTTATGCGTTGTGGGCGCGCTTCAGCGCCTGATCGAGATCCTCGAACAGGTCGGCGCTCTCCTCGACGCCGACGGACAGGCGCAGCAGATCCGGTGGGCACGGCGTGCCCGGGCCTTCGATGCTGGCGCGGTGCTCGATCAGGCTCTCGACGCCGCCCAGCGACGTGGCGCGCTTCCATAGCTCGACCCGCGCGGCGGTGGCGACGGCGGCACGCTCGCCTCCCTTGATGCGCACCGACAGCATGCCGCCGAAGCCGTTGGTCATCTGCTTCCTGGCCACGGCATGGCCCGCGAACGATGGCAGGCCGGGATAGAGCACCTCCTCGATCATCGGATGCGCCGCGAACTTCTCGGCCAGCGACTGCGCCGAGCGGCAGGCCCAGGCGACGCGCGGGTAGAGCGTGCGCATGCCGCGCATCAGCAGCCAGGCTTCGGTCTGGCCCAGGATCGTGCCGAGCTGCGCGCGGATGGCGCGCAGCTTCATCCAGTGATCGTCGTCGCGGGCGCCAACCAGCGCGCCCGCGATGATGTCGGAATGGCCGTTGAGATACTTGGTGGCCGAATGCATCACGATGTCGGCGCCGTGTTCGATCGGCCGCGTCAGCACCGGAGTCGCTACGGTGGAATCCACTCCCAGAAGCGCGCCCGCCTTGTGCGCGATCTCGGCGGCGGCGGCGATGTCGCTCAGGGCCCAGGTCGGGTTGGCCGGCGTCTCGAGCCATACCAGCTTGGTCACGCCTTTCTTCACTGCCGCGGCAATCGCGTCGGTCCTGTCGGCGTCGACGAACTCGACCTTGAGGCCCCAGCTGGTCGCGAACGTCGCGAGCCAGTTGCGCAGCGACCAGTACATGACCTTTGGCACCACGACATGGTCGCCCGGCGCGAGGGCCAGGAAGCACGCGGTGGCCGCACTCATGCCCGAAGAGAAGATCAGCGATTTCGCGCCGCCTTCGAGGGCCGTCAGCGTCGCCTCGGCCTGGTCGAAGGTAGGATTGTCGGCGCGCGCATAGATACGTCCGGAACTGTAACCATTGTCCTCGTCACGCAGGTAGGTGCTCGCCATGTGGATCGGCGGCACCACGGCCCGGGTGACGGGATCGATCCAGCCCATGGCCTGGGCGGCGAGCGAAGCGGCGGAAACGGTCTTCTTTGTCATGCGATTATCGTACCTTACACAAAGCTTACTTACGAACCGCTTGCTTACGAATTGCTTACGCGGAAATGCACTTATAGTGCTTCAGCGCGTGCACGTTTCTCAGTTAGATTACGCACTGCAGTATAACGAAATCGTGTCACCGCTCGTACGCAATGAGCAAGGCTCCGCGTCAAGAGGGACCGCTCGCAGGGGTAGAGAAAATGGACGCACTGTCGACATCTGAACTGCAAGCAGTCCCGCAGCATGCCGCGCGCGGCGACCGCGTCGCGCGGACGCGCGAGGCCATTGTTACCTCCACCCAGACGCTCGCCCTGGACGGCGAAGTGGCGCCGATCGTCCGCGATATCGCCAAGCTCGCCGGCGTCTCGGCGCGCACCGTGTTCCAGCATTTCGCCGATACCGCCGAACTCTACGTCGCGGTCCTCGGGCGCGTGCTGACGACGGTCACCGGCGGGCATCCCGAGATCAATCGCCAGTGGCCGCTCGACCAGCGCATCGGCGTCGTCGTCGATCATCGCGCCGAACGCTACGAGACGGTGCGGCCGATGTGGACGTTCATCCAGACCCTGCAGCGCCGCTCGGCCGATGCCGCGGCCAGGCTCGTGAGCCTCTATTCCGGCAACCGCGAGCAGATCGCCGACACCTTCGGCCCGGAACTCTCGGCGCTGCCCGGCGAGAAGCGCGAGCACACGCTGAACGCGCTCTCCGTCGCGCTGACGCCGGAGAACTGGATCGTGCTGCGCGAGCGGCTCGGCCTCACCGTCGAACAGGCGCGCGAGGAATGGCGCTTCATCATGAAGGCGATCTTCAACGACGCGCATTGATTAGAGGCTGGCGCGCCGCGCCAGCTCTTCGAGCGTCCTGTCCCGTAGTCCTAGCTCGTGCATGTGCATGAGCGTGTTCCTGACATAATCGATGTTGCTTCCGGTCGCGCCCTTGCCCTGGCGCACCAGGGCGATCGACCGTGCGAGCGGCAGCTTGCCGGCGAACTGGCGATGCGCCCGGTCCGCGAGATAGACCAGCGACGGCACGGCGCGCCCGTCGGCGAGACGAAGCGTGCGGATCTGCTCGACATAGACGCCGTCGTTCTCGATCTCGCGCTGCCAGAGATAGCGCCGGACCTTGTCGTAGGAGGCGGCCGGCAGGCGATGCGCGAGGCCGCGGCACGAACCGCCCGCGAGCAGGCCCAGGATCAGCCCGGGCTTCTGCGGGCTGCCGCGATAATGCTCGGAGTAGATGCAGAAGGCGCGGTGGAAGCCGTGCAGCTGCGCGGGCTGTGTCTCCGAGGGCTTGAAGCCCGGATTCCACATCAGCGAGCCGTAGGCGAAGACCCACATGGGGCGGTCCGTCGTCCCGACCGGAGCCGTGCGCAGCGCGGCGGAGTGGAGGGACCTATTTTTCTCTACGGCGGCCATATGAAAGGCCCCTCGGCTACGCTCGGGGTGACGGGGAGTGTCTACGCCTGGTTGAGATGGATCAGCGCGCGGCGGATGTCGCGGGTGCGCGTGAACAGGTCGAACAGCTTGTCGCCCTCGCCCCAGCGGATGGCGCGCGACAGGGCCTGCAGATCCTCGGTGAATCGGCCCACGATCTCCAGCACCGCGTCCTTGTTGAGCAGGAAGACGTCGCGCCACATCACCGGGTCGGAGGCTGCGATACGGGTGAAGTCGCGGAAGCCCCCGGCGGAGTATTTCATCACTTCGCCCTCGGAGACCTCCTCCAGGTCCGCGGCGGTGCCGACGATGTTGTAGGC
>CAIWTJ010000271.1 GCA_903915535.1 Enhydrobacter aerosaccus | reverse complement strand
GCTCGACCTTTCGTAAAGATGCCGATGCAGGATCGACAGGGTCAGCACCCTGTTCTGGGCATCGCCGAAGAACCGCCGCAAGCGCGGCGAGCGTATCTCACCAGCCTGCAGATTGAGCAGGCTGGAAATCATCTGGAGATTGTTCTTCACGCGATGATGAATTTCCCGAAGCATGTGGTCGCGTTGCTCGAGACCCGCTCGCAGCTCGCCTTCGCGGCTGGCAATCGCTTCAGCCATCTCGTTGATGCCCTTGCTGACCGCTATCAATTCCGGCGTCCAGGGCTGCGGCGCCTGAAGCTTGATGTTCTCGCCGCGAGCGACCCTCCCGGCAAAGGCCTGCACTTGCCGAAGCGGGTCCACGACCCAGCGTTCGGCCCCGATCCACACCGCCGACAATCCGACCACCAGCGAGACTATGACCAGGGCAAACAGGCTCCAATCGCCCAACAGTTCGGGAAGGCTTTCCCCGCTCGGCACGGCCGCGACCATGAAAAGGGCCTCGCCGACCACGGGCAGCACATGAAACTCGTACTGCAAGCCGTTCTGACCGAAATCCGTGAATACAGGCCGGCCGCCTGAGATCGCCTCGGCGATGCGGCTGGCGGCGGGAAGCGCGAATGCGGTCTCCGTCTTGCCGCCGATCGGGGCCCCGCTTCCGTCGACGAGGACGGAATCCCGGGACGTCGCAACGGCGCTGTCGGCAAGGGACTTGATCGAAATACCGATCGCGCACATGCCGGCAAACTGGTTGTCCTTGAGGATCGGCATAGCCAAAGGGATGATGGAATTCCGCGTCATGCGACTGGCGATGGTCGTGCCGATAGAGAATTCCTTCTTGTCCCGTACCGTCTTGAAGATCTGGCGGTCCGCCAGGTTCTTGTCGATCGCGGATGGCGCACTGGCGCAGCGGACCTCGCCGCCAATGTCCGTGACCAGGGCGGTAGAATAATCCGCCGAAAATTTCTGAAGCAGGCGGGCCAGGTAAGCGTCGCAACGTTCTATTTCAGCCGGTGTCGCGGCCGGATCCGTGCTCTTCTGCACAGATTCCTCGGTGCACGCAGAAAGCAACAGGCGGCGCGATCCCTCGAAAATACGGAGATGGCCGGCGGCGGAGCGTTCGGCGGCCGCGACGATCGCCTCCGCCCGGCGCGACCTGTGCGCGGCAACGTCCTGATAGGACCACAGTGCCGAGAGTCCAAGCACGGGCAGGAAAGCGACGGCGACCACCGCCACCAGATTGGTGCGCAGTGACCATTTGGCCATGATCGGGCGCTCCGCCCTAAATCGAGACCGTGTCGAGTGCCTGTGCGATCGCTGCCCGCAGGAGATCGGGGTCGAACGGCTTGGAGATCACGAACGCCGGCTCGAGCTGAGCTCCGGTAAGCAGACGCTCGGGGTAGCCAGTGACGAAGATCACAGGCACCGACATCGCGCGCATGATTTCCTTGACGGCGGAGATGCCGCTGTCGGCCCCGCGCAGCTGAATGTCGGCGAGCACGAGGTGCGGAGAGTGCTTCTTGGCGAGCTCGACCGCGGCCTTCTCGGTGGCGGCAATCCCCACGACTTCGTGCCCGGCATTGCGCACGATGTCGGCGACATCCAGAGCGATGACGGCCTCGTCCTCGATCACCAGCACACGGACGGACGCCACGCGCTGCAACTCGCGACGCGCATCCTGCAGACTGCGCTCCGCCGTATCGACGTCGACGCCGAGAATATGAGCCGCGTCACTGACAGTGAAGCCCTCGAGCACCGTCAGCAGGAGGACCTGCCTCTGCAATGGCGCCATCTCCGTGAGCGATTCCTTCAGGCGGCCGCTCACGCCCTGCGCGTCACCCTGCTCTTCGAGAGTGCCGAAGGGCTGTTGCAGACGATGAAAGAGAGCGAACACGCCGAGCTTCGTATCTTCGGATTTCGCGATCAGTTCGGGCTGCTGCATCACGACTTCGGCGCACAGACGAACCCATTCGTCGCCGCGTGGCTGCGAGCCGGTGACGGCGCGCGCATAGCGGCGCAAGAACGGCAAAGTCCTGGTGATGGCTTCCGATACCTTTTTTGTCGCCGGCGCGTCTGACACTGCTCTTCCCCCTGCCCTGCTCATATGGTCGCGGCACCGGTGCAGAACGCACCGATGCCGCTTCCGATCCTCAGACTTGTCCGGCGTCAGGACCACTAATACAGATTTAGGGTCTTGAGGAAGAGAGGATTTCCGGCTCATCGTTATCCAGAGGGGAACGAGATGAGACAGAAATCCACCACGACGACGTCACCGTCCGAGCGCCTTGTGAAGAACAT
>CAIWTJ010000270.1 GCA_903915535.1 Enhydrobacter aerosaccus | reverse complement strand
GAATGGTGCCCGGGGGCGGAGTCGAACCACCGACACTGCGATTTTCAATCGCATGCTCTACCAGCTGAGCTACCCGGGCACATCGTCACGCTGACGGCGGGCTGTATAAGGCCCGTCAACGATCCTGTCCAGACGCCCCATTCGGGGACGATTCGGCATCTTCCGGCGCCTCGTCCGTCGGCACCCGGTAGCTTTCCTTCAGCCAGCGGCCGAGGTCGATGTCGGCGCAGCGCTTGGAGCAGAACGGGCGGTACTGCGCCGTGCCGGGCTTCGTGCAGAGCGGGCATTTGGGCTCGATCCGGACGGCGCGGATCGGCGGGGTGGTCTTGTCAGGCGGCGGCGTCATCTTCCTTCTCAAGCGCCTCGAGCTGGGCCGCCAGAGTTGCGCCACGGCGCGCGCGCGTCAACTCGAACAGGCCGAGCCGGGTGAAGCCGTAAATTTGTGTCGGCACGGGATCGTCCTTCAGCACCTCGGCCAATGCCGCCTGCACCTTGTCGCGGTCGTAGGCGCTGCGCATGGTCACGAAGTCGATCACGACGGCACCCGCGATGTTGCGCAGCCGCAGCTGCTGGGCGATCGCGGGCGCGGCCTCGAGATTGACCTCGACCGGCCGGCGCGGCGCACGGCCCTGGCGGCCGCCCGCATCGCCGCTGTCGACATCGATCGCGGTCAGGGTCTCGCCCGGTTCGAACAACACCTCGACGCCGCTCGGCAGCGCGATGCGGTCGGCGAGCGCGGTGCCCACCTGCCCTTCCACGTCGTCGATCTCGAAGGCCGGCATCGGGCCCGAATGCCAGCGCACGCGGATGCGCTCGGCCCGGCGGTCCATTTCGTCCTGGAGGTTGCGCGCCATCATGCGGTCGTCGACGATCACCTCTTCCAGCGCCGCGCCGTGGTCGCGCAGGGCGCGCGCGATCGGATCGCGCTCGCCCGGGATGCGCGCGGAGAGATCGGCGGGCGGCGCGGTGCCGAAGGCGTGCTTGCGGATGGTCTCCCAGCGTTCCAGCACCAGTGCGGCGTCGGCCTTGAGCACGTCGGCGGTCGCGCCCGCGGCGGCAGTACGCAGCACGACACCGCCTTCGAACAGCGGCGTCACGTGGGCGGCCAAACGGTCGCGCTCGGACTCGCCCTCGATGCGGCGCGAGAACGAAACGCCCGCACCCTGCGGGTGGTAGACGAGGTAGCGGCCCGAGACCGCCACATCCATCGACAGGCGCGGCCCCTTCTCGCTGCCGTCGTTCTCGCTGCGCATCTGCACCAGCAGCGGCGCGCCGGGCGGCGGCCAGCCGTCGAGGCCGGCGCGGTCGGCCGCGCGCAGGAAACCCGAGCGGCCGATGCCGATGTCGACGAAGGCGGCGTCGAACTCGGGCATCACGCGCTCGAGGCGACCGAGGAAGATGCCTTCGACCTTCGAGGGCTTGTCGCGGCGTGCGACCTGCAACTCGACCAGGCGGCCGTTGCTCACCAGCGCCATCAGGAAGGCGCGCGGCATGACGTGGCAGATCAGGCGATCGATGCGGCTCATCCGCCCGATGCCTTCAGCAACTGCACCGTCTCGAACAGCGGCAGGCCGACCACGTTGCTGTAGGAGCCCGCGATGAAGGAGATGAAGGTGGCCGCGTGGCCCTGGATGGCATAGCCGCCCGCCTTGCCCTTCCACTCGCCGCCCCGGACGTAGCCTTCGATGTCGGCCGGCTGCAGGCGGCGGAAGCGCACGACTGTCTCGACCAGCCGCGTCCGCACCTTGCCGTCGGGAAAGCCGACGGCGACGCCGCCCAGTACCTTGTGGCGGCGGCCGGACATCAGCGTAAGACAATGCCGCGCATCGGCCTCGCTCTCCGCCTTCGGAAGAATGCGCCGGCCCACCGCCACGACGCTGTCGGCCGCGAGCACGAGCTTGCCCGGATGGCGCGGCATCACGGCGGCGAGTTTGCCCTCGGCCATGCGCAGCGCATAGGCGCGCGGCGCTTCGTCCGGACGGGGCGTCTCGTCGATGTCTGCGGGATCGATCGCGTCGGGCTCGAGGCCTACCTGCCGCAGGAGATCCAGGCGGCGCGGCGACGCGGATGCCAGGATCAGCGGCGCCATGAGCTCCGAGCCCAGGGGCGCCTACTTGAAGCGGAAGGTGATGCGGCCCTTGGACAGGTCGTACGGCGTCATCTCGACGGTGACGCGGTCGCCTGCCAGCACGCGGATGCGGTTCTTGCGCATCTTGCCCGAGGTATGGGCGAGGATCGTGTGGTCGTTGTCGAGCTTCACGCGGAACATGGCGTTCGGCAGCAGCTCGTCCACGACGCCGTTGAACTCGATCAGGTCTTCCTTGGCCATCAGGCCTCCGGTTGGGGATAGGGGGATTGAAGCGGCGGGAAAATGGGCCGCGCCACAGGCTTAGTCAACTGGCGCCCCCGGTGTACCGAATCGCGCCTTCAGGCGGGCCAAAATGAGGTCGCGCGTGCGGCGATAGGCATCGAGCCGGGCCTCGCGCGAGCCCTCGACGGCGCTGGGGTCGGGCACCGGCCAGTACTCGACCTCGACCGCCGTGCCGCGCGTGAATTCCAGCGCCTGGTGATGCGCCTCCGGCGACAGGCTCACGATCAGGTCGAACGAGGCGGGATCGATGTCGGCGAAGGTCTTGGCGTGGTGCCTGTGGACGTCGACGTCGATCTCGTCGAGCACCGACACGGCAAAGGCGTCGACGTCGGTCGCGCGTACGCCTACCGAGTCGATGTAGCTCGTGTGGCCGTAGAGCCGCTTGGCCATCGCCTCGGCCATCGGCGAGCGCACCGAGTTCTGGCTGCAGGCGAACAGCACGCTGCCGGGCAAGGAATTGCTCATGCCTTGATGTGGAGCGCGCAGATGAGCGTGAACAGCCGCCGCGCCGTGTCGTGGTCGACCTCGATCTTGCCCTCGAGCCGCTCGCGCAGCAGTTCCGAGCCCTCGTTGTGCAAACCGCGCCGGCCCATGTCGAGCGCCTCGATCTGCGTGTTGCTCAGTCTCTTGATCGCGGCGTAGTAGCTCTCGCAGACCATGAAGTAGTCCTTCACGATCTTGCGGAACGGCGTCAGTGACAGGATGACGTCGCGCAGCTTGCGGTCGTGTTCGTCGTGCACGCTGAACACCAGGCGCTGCTCGAAGACGCCGAGGTGCAGCCTGTAGGGGCCGGGCGCGCCGTGCAGCGCGAAGTCGTTCTCCTCCAGCAGATCGAACAGCGCCACCGCGCGCTCGTGCTCGACCTCGGGCGAGCGCCGGGCGACCGACTGCTCGTCCAGCACGATATCGACGATGCGCCGCGGTCCCGACACGTCCAGCGCTCAGGAACGGCGGTTGAGCCGAATCGAGATCGAGCGGCCATGCGCGCCCAGACCTTCGGCTTCGGCCAGCGCCAGCGCTGCCGGACCGAGCGCCGCCAGTGCCTCGGGCGTGCAGGACACGATCGACGTGCGCTTCAGGAAGTCCGCCACGCCGAGGCCGCCCGAGAAGCGCGCGGCGCGCGACGTCGGCAACACGTGGTTGGTGCCGGCGACGTAATCGCCGATCGCCTCGGGCGTGTGGCGGCCGATGAAGATCGCCCCGGCATGCGCGATCTTGTCCGCCAGCGCCTCGGCGGGGGCTGTGTCCATCGCGATCTCGACGTGTTCGGCGGCGATCCGGTCGACGATCGGCGCGCTGTCGGCCGCGAGGTCGCGCACCAGGATGATGCAGCCGTTGTCGCGCCAGCTGGCGCCCGCGATGTCGCGGCGGGCGAGGCCCTCGAGTTCCGTCTCGACAGCGGCGGCGACGGCATCGGCAAAGGCGCGGTCGTCGGCGATCAGCACGGACTGCGACGACGCATCGTGCTCGGCCTGCGACAGCAGATCGGCCGCGATCCAGGCGGGATCGTTGTTCCTGTCGGCGACGACGAGAATCTCGGAAGGTCCGGCAATCAGATCGATGCCGACCTGCCCGAACACGCGGCGCTTGGCGGCGGCGACATAGGCATTGCCGGGTCCGGTGATCTTGTCGACCGGGGCGATCGATGCCGTGCCGTAGGCCAGTGCCGCCACCGCCTGGGCGCCACCGATGCGCCAGACCTCGTCGGCGCCGGCGATCTCGGCCGCCAGCATGACCAGCGGATTGACCACGCCGTCCGGCGTCGGCACGACCATGACCACGCGCTTCACGCCCGCCACCTTGGCCGGCACGATGTTCATCAGCACCGACGACGGATAGGCCGCCGTCCCGCCCGGCACATAGACGCCGACCGAATCGAGCGGCCGGTAGCGGGCGCCCAGCCGCGTGCCCGTGGCATCGGTGAAGTCGACGTCCTTGGGCAACAATGCGCGATGGAACGCCTCGATGCGCTTGGCCGCGAACACCAGCGCCTCGCGTTGCACGGCCGGCACCTTGGCCGCGGCCGCCTTGATCTCGGCGGCGGAAATCCTGAGCCCCGCGATGTCGCTCTCGAACCGGTCGAACTTCCCGGTGTAGTCGACGACGGCCGCGTCACCGCGCTTGCGCACGTCGGCCACGATGTCGGCCACGATGCGGTCGACATTCTCGTCGGTGTCGCGATTGCGCCCGAGGAAGGCCGAAAATTCCTTTTCGAATCCCGGCGCCGAAGCGTCGAGCTTAAGCGGCAACTGACAGCTCGCGGAAGCGATCGACCCAGCCGCCGACCCGCTCGGCCTGGGTCTTGAGCGCGGCGCGATTGACGATGAAGCGCGAGGTGATGTCGGCCACGTGCTCGATCTCGACCAGGCCGTTCTCGCGCAGCGTGCGGCCGCTGTCGACCAGATCGACGATGCGATGGCTGAGGCCCAGCGACGGCGCCAGCTCCATCGCGCCCGAGAGCTTCACGCATTCGGCCTGCACGCCGCGGGCGGCGAAGTGGCGGCGCGTCACCTCGGGATACTTGGTGGCGATGCGGACGTGGCTCCAGCGGCGCGGATCGTCCTTGCCCGCCATCTCGACCGGCTCGGCGACCGCGAGGCGGCACTTGCCGATGCCGAGATCGATCGGCGCGTAGATCTCGGGATAGTCGAACTCCATCAGCACGTCGTAACCCGCGATGCCGAGGTGCGCGGCGCCGAAGGCCACGAAGGTCGCCACATCGAACGAGCGCACGCGGATGATGTCGAGGTCGGGATGATTGGTGGTGAAGCGCAGCAGCCGCGAGTCGGGATCGCTGAACGCCGCCTCCGGCACGATGCCGGCGCGCGCCAGAACGGGCGCCGCTTCCTTCAGAATGCGGCCCTTGGGGAGGGCCAGGATCAGTTTCTCGTTCGACACGACATTCATACCGGGTGAGCGGGTTTCCAGGGGGTCGGCCAAGGCTCGCCCACATCCCCCAGATGGCATGCGAGGCGCCCGATTTCCAGACGGATGGACCGGTCGGCCGCGAAGCGCAGGACCACTGAACCTTCGCCGTCGAGCGCGACCGACAGCAAGTCGAGCACGCGGTCGGGCTGGTCGAGCGGGATCTTGTGGTGATGCACCTTCTTGACCTCGTTGAAGACCAGCGCCGAATGGGTGCGCCAGTACTTCACCTCGAGGGTCGAGTCGCCTTCCCAGCGGAACCGGTTGAGCAGCAGCACGAAGCGCTTCTCGTCGGCGAACCAGGCGCAATCGCGCACCGCCACCAGCGAGTCCTGAACGGCCGCCGAGATGACCCCGAGGTCGTCGGCGTCGAGCGCCGAAAGGTGCAGCTTGTCGTCCATTTACCAGGCTTCCGACGAGGGGTAGTTACCGCGCGGTAACGCATTTAAAAACGGAAATAAATCGGGGGCGGTAGATAGCCCTTGCCGGCGGGAGGACGCCACAGAAAACGCATCCTCCGGAGGATTGACGTAAAACGCTGGCGCGCTTGGATCGGAGGCGATTCCTCCGGAGATTCCAGAGGAACAGGTCCTTCGCTACGCTCAGGATGACAGGGTGCGGGTGGGTAAAAAGCGATCATCCGCCCACCATAAGCGGGGCGCCGAGGAAGACCTATTACGGTCGTTACTGAGGCTAAAACGCTGGTCTGCTTGAAACAGCCCATTCGTCCACGATCGCCAGAGCGTCCGCCAGGGCCCGGAAGGCCGAGGCGCTGGCCACAGTGAACCGACCGCCCTCTGCGAGAATGCGGGCGGTATAACCCCATTCGAAGCGCTGGATTTCGATCCTGTGTCCGCGATGCGTTGTGGTGAGCTTGGATACGCTGGCCATGGGGTCTAAACGCCGCGCTCGGGGGCTTTGTTGCGACGCACCAAAGGGCTGCGACAACTCACTCCGGCTTGATGCCGGCGTCGCGGATCACCTTGCCCCAGTGGTCGCGATCCCTCGTCACGATCGCGGTGACGTCCTGCGGCGGGCCGATCAGCGGCTCGGCGCCGATGGTGGCCATGCGTTCGGCCGTCGCCGGCGCCACCAGCACCTTGTTGACGGCCTTGTTCAGGCGCTGGACCACGGCGTCGGGCACCCCGGCCGGCCCCAGCACGACGAACCATCCCTCGATCTCGACATCGGCGAGGCCAAGCTCGCGCATCGTCGGCACCTCGGGCAGCAGCGGGCTGCGCTTGGCGCTGGTGACGGCCAGCGCCAGCAGTTCCTTGCGCTGCACGTAGGGCAGCATCACCGCCACGTTGTCGAACATCGTCTGGACGCGGCCGGAGAGAAGATCGCCGCGCACCGCGCCGCTGCCCTTGTACGGAATGTGCAGTATGTCGGCGTTGCCCGCGCGGCGCAGCGCCTCGCCCGCGAGATGCTGCGCGGTGCCCATGCCGGTCGAGGCATAGGCGATGGTGCCGGGCTTGGCGCGCGCGATGTCGAGCAGCTCCTTGACGCTCTTCGCCCCGACCGACGGATGCACCACATAGATGTAGGCGGTGCGCGCCGCGGTCGCGATCGGCGTGAAATCCTTCAGCGGATCGAACGACAGGTTCGGGTACAGCTCCTTCAAGGTCGCGTGCGACGACGGCGCGAACAGGAGCGTGTAGCCGTCGGGGGCTGCCTTCGCGACCGCCTCGGTGCCGATGATGCCGCTGGCGCCGCCCTTGTTGTCGACCAGCACGGTCTGGCCCAGTTCCTCCGTCAGCCCTTGCGCGACGATACGCGCGATCACGTCGGTCGCGCCGCCCGGCGGGAAGGCGACCACGAGGCGGATGGTGTGATCGGGGAACGTCTGGGCCACCGCGGACGTGGCGAACGCGATGGCGCACGCAAGCGCGCCCGCGAACCTCTTGATGGTCATGTCGTCTTCTCCCCGTCCTTCTTCTTATTTGTCTCGACGTCAGGAGACCGCGGCCACCGCCTGCAGCATGGACTGGCGATCGAGGCCGCTGATGTCGTTCGCAAGCCGGCCGCTCTCGACCTCGCCTTCGAGCGAGCAGCGGAACATGACGCGCGGCTTGGTCTGGTCGAAGTCGCCCAGCGCCACGTGGCAGGAGCAGCGATTGTCCCACATCACTACGTCGCCGAGACTCCAGCGGTGGCGATAGACGAACTCCGGCGAAGTCGCATGCGTGTTCAGCATCGCGAGCAGGCTCTGGCTTTCCTCGTCCGACATGCCGACGAAGCGGCGGATGCGCTGGTTCACCAGCAGCGACTTGCGGCCGGTCTCGGGATGGGTGCGCACCACGGGATGGACCACCGGGGGATTGCGCTTCTTCATCTCGGCCACGACTTCCGGCGCGCGCAGCTCGATGCCCTGCACCAGCGTCACGTCATGCACGGCTTCCAGGCCGTCCAGCAGCTTGCGGATGGTGGGCGAGAGCGTCTCCAGCGCGAGATAGAGGTTCGCCCACATCGTGTCGCCGCCGACCGGCGGCTTTTCCTTGCAGTGGATGACCGCGCCCTTCGCCGGGCGCGTGGTGTAACTGAGGTCCGTGTGCCAGTTGCGGCCCGAATTGTAGGTGCCGGATTTCTTGCCGTTCACCACCTTGTTCGAGAGAACGAGGATCTCGCGATGCTCGGGATGCAGCGTCGTCGGCGCCTGCGAGCCGTGCTGGTCGAGCGTGCCGAAACTGCCGGTGAAGGCGATCTGCTGCGCGGGCGTCAGCTCCTGGCCGGGGAAGACCAGCACGATGTGCTCCAGCCACGCCTTGTTGATCTGCCGCTGCTGCAGCTCGCTCAGCGGCTTCGAAAGGTCGATGCCCGTGACCTGTGCGCCGGCGGCGAAGCCCAGCGGCGTGACCGTGATCGTGCTCATGATCGGCGTTCCTCGAACTACTTCACCAAAGAAGCCCCGATTATAGAGCCCTTCCCCTCCCCCGTCTTCGGGGGAGGTGGCGCGGTAATCCGCGACGGAGGGGGGAAGCCCCACCGCCGTCGCCCGCAGTTCCGCATCATGATCGAATATCGGTGAGGTTTGTCGTGTGGCTCGCCCCCTCCGTCAGCGTAAGACGCTGCCACCTCCCCCGAGACGGGGGAGGTGCATAAGCTCACGCCGATTTGCGCCACGGAATGAGCATCGAGACCTTCTCGCGGTAGCGGCGATAGTCGTCGCCGAAGAGGTCCACGAGATCGCGCTCCTCGAGCAGGGCGCCGATCACGATGTAGCCCGTCGTCGCGGCGGCAAAGAGCAGATGGCCCACCGTCATCGACGGCGTCACCCAGAAGGCGATGAGGAAGCCGAGATAAAGCGGATGCCGCACGACCTTGTAGAACAACGGCGTGCGGAACACGGGTTGCGGCGCCTCGCGGCCGGTCAGGTTGTGCACGACTTGCTGCAGGCCGAACAACTCGAAATGGTTGATCAGGTACGTGCTGGTGAGCGCGATGACGAAGCCCAGCAGCGACAGGCCGATCAGCACCTCCGCGAGGTAGGGATCGGTGGTGCTCCACAGCACCGTAGGCATCGGCCGCCACTGCCAGCACAGTAACGCCAGCGCCGCCGTGGACAGCAGCACGTAGGTGCTGCGCTCGACCGACTTTGGCACGAATTGCGTCCACCAGCGCTTGAAGGCCGGGCGGGCCATGACGCTGTGCTGGAGGGCGAAGACCGCCAGCAGGAGCAGGTTCACGATCACCGCCTCGCGCACCGACACCACCGGGCCCGAGTCGATCGTCTTGGGCACCACGAGACCTTCGACGAAGCCCATGGCGTAGAGAAACGTCATGAAGAAGAACGCATAGGAACCGAACCCGTAGAGAAGCGCCAGAATGCGACCCATGTGGAGTCTCCCGTCTGTTGAACCGGAGCTTCTGTCAGGCTTGCGGGCGTCGGGGTATGGGGAGGTGTTCCCTATTTTGCGCGCGACGATCGGCGGCGATGTCGGGGCTGCGCCGCGCAGTCAGGTTGTTTTCACGAAGCCGACAGGGATGCCGACAGGCTGATCAGGTTTTGCGGCCGAACCAGGATCAGGCCCGATCGCGGGGCGTCGATGTCGGCAATGAGGGTCATGGCGATGGCGGTGAACAGCGGGAAGATGAACAGCAGCCGGTTCGCGGTCGCGGCGCTGCGCAAGCCGTAGCCCACCAGGAAATTGCAACCGGCAGCGATTGCAGCCAGCAGGCACCACGCCGCCATCGGGATGCGGTTCCACCACGCCGCCTGCGTATAGCCCTGCGCGTTCAGCACTTCGTTCATGCCCGCCACCGCCAGGCTTACGATCGGTGTCGGCGTCGCGGCAGCGGGTATCCGTACCGCGTTCCACAATTCCGTCTGCAACCGGGAGGTGCGGGCGTTGACCTCCCCGAGTGCGTCGTCGTCGCGCACCGTATAGAAGATAATCCGTTGCTCGACATAGGCCTTGAGCAGCACCTTCAGTCCCGCCGCATCGGCCGCCGGCAAGAGATCGGCGCGCAGATACTCGGTGCCGATGGCGTTGGCCTCGGCCTCCTCGAGGTTCTTGCGTTGATCGTAGCGGGTCATGGCCGTGGAAAAGCTGAAGCCGATCAGCAGCCCAAGCAGCGTGAGCGCCGCGCCCATCAGGACCGGGTAGTCCTCGCGCATTTCTTCATCGAGGGGATAGCGTGACTTGAGCAGGGCGCCCAGCCGGGCGATCAGCCACAAGACGCCTCCCGAAGCGACGAGCAGCAGTGTCGGGTGATTGACGACGTCGACCATGCCGTAGGCCGCCTAACCCATCGCCGGAGGACGCTTGGCCCAGGCGTAGCCGGCTTTGCCCTTGGCCAGGCCATAGTCGAACAAGGCGCGCATGTAGCCCTGGTCGAACGGCGACGGCAGCTTCTTGTCGAAGTCTCTGCCGATATAGGCGAGGTTGAAGTCGATGCCGTCGCTCACGGCGTTGTAGTAGATGCGCACCACGTCGTTGAATCCGCTTGCGGTGATCATGGTCGAGATCGCACGGCCGGCGATCCCCAGCATTTCTCGCCGGACCTCGGCCCATGAGGGATCGAGGCGGCCGTTGCGAATGACGTAGGCCTCCGCGCGCGCGACGCGCTGGTGCGCGGCCATTCGCCGGCGCCGGTTCACCGTCATCGACGCGGGATAGAGGAACGACTGCGCGAAGGCGCCGCCGTCGACATGCATCTCCTGGTATTTCTTGTCGCCAAGGGTCACGTCGAACATACTGGGCGGAAAGGCGCCGGGAATGGCGGCGGAGGCCAGCAGGACGCGCCGGATCGTCTCGAGGGCGCGGGGGTGGCCGCTCTTGGCGATGGCGCCGATGTTCCAGATCACCGGCTGCTGGGCATCGAGATCGGTCGTGCCGATCAGCAAGAGCCGCCCCGAATCGTACGCCGCCGCTATGTCCGCCAGCATGCGTTCGTCGAGCATCTTAGAAATGGTGCCGAACAACGGCGCGTTGTCGGCGAGCGCATCGTCGAACAACGCCGCCGTCAGACCGCGATCGCGCAGCACATCGTCAGGCTTGATCTCCGTATAGACGTGGCGCAACTGCGCATCGTACGCCGGGCCGAGGAAGGCGAAGGGAGCCGTAAGCGCGCCCGTGCTCACGCCCGTCACCAGGAAGAATTCCGGACGGTCGCCGCGCTCGCTCCAGCCGCAAAGAAGGCCGGCCCCGAAGGCGCCGTCTTCGCCGCCACCCGATACGGCAAGGACATCCACGTCGAGCTCGCTCACGGACTTGAGGCCGCGCGCACGCCGCTGGCGCTCGGCGGCCGCCATGAATTCCGCCTCCAGACCTTCGGTGCCCGAGAGGATGAAGAATCGCTCGTTCGGCAAGCCGAGCACCGTCGCGCTCTGCGAGGAACCGATCGGCACCGGCGCTCCGCGCCCCGGTGCGCTGCACCCTGGCAGGAGGCTCGCAACCAAGGTGCCGGTTGCAGTGCGAAGGATGCCTCTACGGGTCGTCATGGTTGCTTGTCCATCCGGCTGAAAGCAGGTCAGGTGAGCCTTGGGCACGCCCTTTCCCGACGCCACCATAGCGGTGGTGCCCTAAACGCTCGTTTTGATCGAGCATAAAATATTTGCAGTGCTTGCCCGCCTTGATATCCATCAAGGTCGTTCTCGCCAGCTCCTTCAACCGGCACCAGCCGGCGAACGGAGCGATTGTGGGAAATCCTTGGGACTACCCCTTCAGGCGCTCGATGTCGGCCCCGCAGGCCGCGAGCTTTTCCTCGAGCCGCTCGTAGCCGCGGTCGAGGTGATAGACGCGGTGCAGCGTCGTGTCGCCTTCGGCGGCGAGGCCCGCGATGGCGAGCGAGACCGAGGCGCGGAGGTCGGTCGCCATCACCTCGGCGCCGCGCAGCTTCGACACGCCGCGCACCAAGGCGGACTCGCCGTGGACCACGACGTTGGCGCCCATGCGCGCCAGTTCGGGCACGTGCATGAAGCGGCTCTCGAAGATCGTCTCGGTGATCATCGACGCGCCGTCGGCGCGCGTCATCAGCGCCATCATCTGCGCCTGCAGGTCGGTCGGGAACCCGGGATAGGGTTCGGTCATCACGTCGACGCCGTGCAGCTGGCCGTTGGCGCGGCGCACGCGGAAGCCCTTCTCCGTCGGCTCGAGCGAGACGCCGGCCGAGCGCAGTGTCTGCGCGGCCGCTTCCAGCAGTTCGAGGCGGCCGCCCACCAGCTCGACATCGCCCGCGGTCATCGCCACGGCCATCGCATAGGTGCCGATCTCGATGCGGTCGGGGATGACCGAGTGCGTGGCTTCCTTCAGCCGATCGACGCCGTGGATGGTGAGCGTCTCGGTTCCGATGCCTTCGACGGTGACGCCCATCGAGGTGAGGCAGTGCGCGAGATCGATGATCTCGGGCTCGCGCGCGGCGTTGGCCAGCACGGTCGTGCCCTTGGCGAGCGCCGCCGCCATCATCAGGTTCTCGGTGGCGCCCACGGAGACCTTCGGGAAGGTGTAGCGCGCGCCCTTCAGGCCCTTCGGGGCCCTGGCGATCATGTAGCCCGCGTCGATGTCGATCTCCGCGCCCATCGCTTTGAGGCCCGCGATGTGCAGGTCGACGGGGCGCGCGCCGATCGCGCATCCGCCGGGCAGCGACACCTTCGCCTGGCCCTCGCGCGCCAGCAGCGGGCCCAGCACCAGCACAGAAGCGCGCATCTTGCGCACGATGTCGTAGGGCGCCGTGGTCGAGGTGATCTTCTTGGTCTGGAGCGTGAGCGTCGTGCCGTGGCTGTGGCCGTTCTCCCCCGCCGCCGCGTTGATCTCGACGCCGTGCTGCTGCAGCAGCGCGATCATGGTGGTGATGTCGGCGAGGCGCGGCACGTTGTTCAGGGTGAACTTCTGGTCGCTGAGCAGCGCCGTCGCCATCAGCGGCAGCGAGGCGTTCTTCGAGCCCGAGATGCGGATGCTGCCGTTGAGCTGCTTGCCGCCGCGGATACGGATTCGATCCATTGTTCTGCTCCGCTTGTTCTTAGATTTTGGGGAGGGTGACGCCGCGCTGGCCCTGATACTTGCCGGACTTGTCGAGATAGGAGGTCTCGCAGGGCTCGTTGCCCTGCAGGAACAGGAACTGGCACGCGCCTTCGTTGGCGTAGATCTTGGCGGGCAGCGGCGTGGTGTTGGAGAATTCGAGCGTCACGTGGCCCTCCCACTCGGGCTCGAGCGGGGTCACGTTCACGATGATGCCGCAGCGCGCGTAGGTCGACTTGCCGACGCAGATCACCAGCACGTCGCGCGGAATACGGAAATATTCGACCGTGCGCGCGAGCGCGAAGGAGTTCGGCGGGATGATGCAGACGTCGGTGTTGCGGTCGACGAAGCTGTTCTGGTCGAACGCCTTGGGGTCGACGACGGCCGAGTTCACGTTGGTGAAGATCTTGAAGTCGGTGCCCACGCGGGCGTCGTAGCCGTAGGACGAGAGGCCGTAGCTGATGACCCCTTCGCGCTTCTGGCCATCGACGAAGGGCTCGATCATGCCCTTCTCCTGCGCCATGCGGCGGATCCAGCGGTCGGAAAGAATGCTCATTGCGAGGGGTTCTAGAGGGTTGGAGGGGCCGGCTCAACCGCCGGTCTTTTCCTCGTGTGATTCGGGAGTGGACGGTTTGTCTTTTTCATTCAGCGTGCGCGTCTTCGCCTTGCGCCGTTTGAGGTTTTCGCGCAATGCGGCAGCGCGCCTTGCATCGCGGTCATCCGTGTCCGGCGGGGTTCTGGACGGGCCAACCATTCCCAGGAGGATACACCATTGATCGAGGTCCTGCGTACTCCCCGCGCGCGTTTCGCCGATTTGCCCGGCTGGGCCTACGCCTCCTCCTATCTCCAGCGCGAGGACGGGCTGTTGCAGCATTATATCGATGCCGGCGACCCGGATGCGCCCCGGACGTGGCTCTGCCTGCACGGCCAGCCGACCTGGAGCTACCTCTGGCGGCGCATGATCCCGGTCTTCGTGGCGGCCGGCGACCGGGTGATCGCGCCCGATTTCCTGGGGTTCGGCGGCTCGGACAAGCCGGTCGACGAGGCCGTCTACACCTTCGAATTCCACCGCAAGAGCGTGCTCGACCTGATCGAGGCGCTGGATCTCGAGAATATCGTGCTGGCGGTGCAGGACTGGGGCGGGCTGATCGGGCTCACGCTGCCGATGCTCGAACCGGAGCGTTATCGCGGGCTGCTGGTGATGAACACGGCGCTCGGCACCGGCGACGCGCCGCTCAGCCAGGGCTTCCTCGACTGGCGGGCCTTCTCCAACCGCAGTCCCGACATGGATATCGCCAAGCTGATGCAGCGGTCCTGCCCGCATCTGACGCCCGAAGAGGCGGCCGCCTATGCCGCGCCCTTCCCCGATGCCTCCTATAAGGCAGGCGTGCGGCGCTTTCCCAACCTCGTGGCCGACCGGCCGGAGGGCCGCGACGCCGCCCTCTCCCGCCAGGCGCGCGATTTCTGGGAGACGCGCTGGACCGGTCGCAGCCTGATGGCGATCGGCATGAAGGACCCCGTGCTGGGTCCCGAGACGATGTACGCGCTGCACCGCCATATCCGCGGCTGCCCGCCGCCGATGGAGATCGCCGAGGGCGGCCACTTCCTGCAGGAATGGGGCGAACCGATCGCCCGGGCGGCGGTCGAGGCGCTTTAGCCGGGAACGAAACCCCGCCGTCGACGTTCACACCGCGCCTTATTACTCGGGGAGATGCGCGATGCTGTCAGGTGAAGGTCTTCTGGTCATTCTTCTTATCGGCATTGTCGCGGGCTGGCTCGCCGGCAAGGTCGTGCGTGGCGGCGGCTTCGGACTGATCGGCGACCTCGTGGTCGGCGTCGTCGGCGCCTTCGTCGCGAGCTGGCTGTTCCCGAAGTTCGGCTTGCATGTCGGCGGCGGCATCGGCGAGCAGATCGTCTGGGCGATGCTGGGCGCCATCCTCCTGCTGCTGGTCGTCAGGCTGATTCGCCGGGTCTAGCTTCCTACTCCGCGGGCTCGATGCCCGCGTTGGCGTCCTCGTGCGCCTTTGAGTGGTCGCCTGCGATCATCACGTAGACCGCCGGCACCACGAACAGGGTGAACAGCGTGCCGATCGCGATGCCGCTGGCGATCACCAGGCCCATCGAGAAGCGCGACAGGGCGCCCGCGCCGCTCGCCAGGATCAGCGGGATCACGCCCAGCACCATCGCGGCCGTCGTCATCAGGATGGGACGGAGACGAATGCCGGCGGCTTCCTCCACGGCCTCGCGCTTGGTCTTGCCCGTGCGCTGCAGCTCGTTGGCGACCTCGACGATCAGGATGCCGTGCTTCGAGATCAGGCCCATCAGCGTGACCAGGCCGACCTGGGTGTAGATGTTCAGCGACGCGCCCGGCACGTTCATGGTCGCGAGCACCGTGATGAAGATCAGGGCGCCCGCGATCGACATCGGCACCGAGAACAGGATGATCAGCGGATCGCGGAAGCTCTCGAACAGGGCCGCGAGCGACAGGAAGATGATGATCAGCGCGAAGCCGAAGGTGACGACGAAGCCGCCCGATTCCTGCACGTACTGACGCATCGCGCCGCCGTAGTCGATCGAGTAGCCCGCCGGCAACGTCCGAGCGGCCAGGTCGCGCAGGTATTGCAGGGCATCGGCCTGCGACACGCCGGGGAAGGCCACGCCCTGGATGGTGGCGCTGTTGAGCTGCTGGAAATGGTTCAGCGACTGCGGCTGCGTGCTGGTTGCGATGGTGGCGACCGTCGACAGCGGGATCGGCGTGCCGTCCGCGGCCTTGACGTAGTAGTTCAGCAGCTGATCGGTGTTGAGGCGCGAGGACTGCTGGACCTGCGGGATCACCTTGTACGACCGGCCATCGAGGCCGAAGTAGTTGACGTAGCCGCCACCCAGCATCGACGCCATCGCCGAGCCGATGTCGCTCATCTTGAGGCCGAGCTGGGCCGCCTTGTCGCGATCGATCACCACGGTCGACTGCGGCCGGTCGATCTTGAGGTCGGTGTTCACGAAGATGAACATGCCGCTCGAATTGGCCTCCTTCAGGAAGTTCTGCGCCACCTCGTTCAGCGGACCGAAGTCGCCGGTCGTGTTGATGATGAACTGCACCGGCAGGCCGACGGAGCCCGGCAGCGGCGGCGGCTGGAACGCCACGACCTGGGCACCCGCCACCTTCTGGGCGACTTCCTGCTGGATGATCGGCTGGATCTGGTTCGACGTGGCCTTGCGCGCATCCCAGGGCTTCAGGACCATGCCGGCGATCGACTGACCGGGCACATCGAGCTGGAACACGTGGTCGGTCTCGGAATGGCTCGAGAAGATGTCGAAGACCTGCTTGGAGTACATCAGGCGCTGGTCGATGGTCGCGTTGGGTGCCGACGTGGCGAGCGTGATGATGACGCCCTGGTCTTCCTGCGGCGCGAGCTCGCTCTTGGTCGTGGTGTAGAGGAAGTAGATGCTGCACAGCACGATCACCGAGAACACCGCGGTCACCGGCAGATAGTTCAGGCTGCCGTGCAGCCCGCGCGCATAGCGGTGGCGCGTGCCGTCCATGATGCGGTCGATGAAGCGCACGAAGCGCGCGTCCCAGCTCTTGCCCTCGCCCTGCCCGGGCTTCAGGAGTCGCGAGCACATCATCGGCGAGAGCGTGAGAGCGATCACCGCCGACACCGTCACGGCGCCCACCAGGGTGAAGGCGAACTCGGTGAACAGCGCGCCGGTCAGTCCCTTCTGGAAGCCGATCGGCACATAGACCGCGATCAGCACGACGGTCATCGCGATGATCGGGCCGCCCAGTTCCTGCGCAGCGGCCAGAGCCGCGGGAATCGGCTTCTCGCCGGCATCGAGATGGCGATTGACGTTCTCGACCACGATGATCGCGTCGTCGACCACCAGGCCGATCGCCAGCACCAGGGCCAGCAGCGTCAGCAGGTTGATGGAGAAGCCGAACGCCGCCATCATCGTGAAGGTGCCGATCAGCGACAGCGGGATGGCGACGACCGGGATCAGCACCGAGCGCGGCGAGCCCAGGAACAGGAACACCACCGCGGTCACGATCAGCAGCGCCTCGATCAGGGTGCGGACCACCTCCTCGATCGAGCTGTTCACGAAGGTCGTCGAATCGTAGACGATCTTGCCGGTCATGCCCTCGGGCAGCTGGGCCTGGATATCGGGGAAGATCGCGCGCACGCCCTTGATGACGTCGAGCAGGTTGGCTGCGGGCGCCACCTGGATGCCGATGTAGACCGCCTTCTGCCCGTCGAAGCCGACCTGGCTCTCGTAGTCGTCGGAGCCCAGCGTGACGTTGGCGATGTCCTCGAGGCGAATGATCGCGCCGTTGCTGCCCTGCTTGATCACGAGCTTGCGGAACTCCTCGAGCGTGTGCAGCGCGGTCGAGGCGTTCAGCGTCACCTGCACCATCTGGCCCTTGGTCGTGCCGAGGCCCGCGATGTAGTCGTTGGCGGAGAGTGCGCCGCTCACGTCGGCGCCGGTCAGCCCGTAGGCCGCCATCTTCTGCGGATCGAGCCAGGCGCGCATCGCGAAGTTCTTGGCGCCCAGCAGCTCGGCCGTCTGCACGCCCGCGACCGCCTGGACCTTGGGCTGGACCACGCGCACGAGGTAATCGGTGATCTGGTTGGACGCGAGCACGTCGCTCGAGAAGCCGATGTACATCGCGTCGATGGTCTGGCCGACCTTGACTGTCAGGATCGGCTGCTGCGAACCGTTCGGCAGCTGGTTCAGGACCGAGCTCACCTTGGTCTGGATCTCGACCAGCGCCTTGCTCGAATCGTAGTTCAGGCGGAGATTGACGGTGATCGTGCTGACGCCGCTGATGCTGGTCGACGTCATGTAGTCGATGCCGTTGGCCTGGGCGATGGCCAGT